>CANOGC010000042.1 GCA_947565445.1 uncultured Clostridium sp.
CCACCATTTAATCTATAAACTAATATTTTGCTAGTTTCTTTTATTATTTCTTTTAGCAATAAAACCTTTTCATCATCTAAGTTATATCCTAATTTTTCGTAAATGTCTGTTTCGTTTTCTATTCTGGTTATTGCCTCTTCTTTTCCAAAGTCTAATTCTAATGCTATTGCTACTATACCGCTTATATCGTTTTCTGACATTCTTAACTTGTTTGTTTTAATATTTTGATATACTCCTGGTCTAACCTTATTTTGTTTATCAAATATACCTCCTGCCATATTACAAAATCTCCTTTCCTAAAATTTTTTTTATTTCACTTTCTGTTTTAAAAAGCGAATCTCCCCATCTACTAATTAATATATCTTTTTCGATAGGTTTTAAATTCATTTCTTGTACTTGATCTTTGATGAATTTTCTTTCCACTTCAACTTTTACTTGTTTAGGCATTTTCTTTCTCCTTTTCTGTTAGTTTTTCAATACTATTAAAGGTTGGTATTTCTTCTATTATCTTTTTTGTAAAAAATTGAATTCCAAAAGTAAATATTAAGTCTTTGCCTTGTGTTTCAATTTCTTTGTCTTTTATTCTAAATTTTAGGTCTTTATATTCAATAATATTAAATCCTTCATTTAATACATCTCGTACTTTATATGCTTTATATCTTGCATCCTCTTCATGAAAATCTTGAAAATAAACAACTCTAAATTGTGTATTGTTGTTGTATCTATTGCCTATCATTTTATTTGTATTTTCTTTTACAAAATCAATAAAAAAACAAGGTTCATCATATCCTTGCTCTAACCCTTCATCATACACATTTGCCTTAGGAACTAATATCTTTAATTCTTTTGCAATAGCTTGTATAATATCTTGCATTACAATTTCTTTCATTTCTCATACCTTCCTTTTATTTTCTCAATTTCTTTGTTGGCCTTATTTACTAAAAACTTTTCAGCCCTACCACTCGCTTTTTCAAGCATAAATTTTCCTTTAACATATTTTGTTTTACTGCCCATTACAACACCTTCTTTTGAAAATGGATCATACTCAAATTTATTTCCTACCCATTCCCCCGGTACAAAGTGTGGTTCCATCCTATGCCCATTATTGATATATCCAATATATGCCGAATTATTATATAATCTAGCTTTAAAACCATTTACTACTTTGTATGATTTTGTTGTTTGCCACTTTGCTTTTGCATCCCCTGTAACTGATGGGGTTAAATCTTTTGCATATACTTCAGCAACAGAAACAGTTTCATCAAGTATTTTAGGTATTACATTGTCAAAATCTCCTGGTATTGCTTTTAATTGTTTAATAAAACTATTCATAATAGCTTTATTTCTTGCTTGATTACTACTAGCCATACTATGCTCTTTCTCGAACCAACACAGAAACTTCATAATGTGTAGTATGAAATGAAGGTTTGCCTGCTATTGCAATTACATCTTCTCCATTTTTTCTTGTTATAGATAGTTTATCGCCTTTATTTATCTTTTTTGAAATAAATAGCACATAATTTCCCTCTATTTCTGTTGTTTCGTTTGTATTTTCTACTTTTGGACTAATATTACTGCTATTACTTATAGATAAAGCACAAGGTTCATCTTTTAGAATTTCTACTCTCTTATTTTTGGTTATATTCCCTTCTTTCATATTTTCATTTCTTGTAACGGTTACAAGGTCAGAATAGGTACTTTCTAATGCTTTTCTTTCAATATCAACATATTTATTAATATTAAACATTTTACCACCTTCTTTTCTTACCTAATAACCTAAATTTATATAATCGTTTCTGATACCTATTAATCAATACGTCTTCATCATACTCTATTGTACCTGTTTTATATGTAACCCCATTTATAGTAGTTTCGTTATTAGATTCTCTAAAATCTATTTTTGTATCTCCTCTTTCAATGCTTTTTACCTTTAAATCTTCATCTGTAGTTTGTTTTTCTTGCTCAGTATCATCAGAAGAATTATTTGTCGCATTGTATCCGTTTAAATGCCAATAATCCTTAGTCATATCAACCCAGAGTGTGTACATATCTTCGATTATACATAATCTATTTGTGGTATTTAAAATAATTTGTAATGTAGCATATAATGAATAATATAATTGCTCTATTACATCATCATTTTCTATTTTTAATTGTTTTTTTAATGTTTCTATAACTTCATCTACATTAATTCTTGACTGTTTTTTTATTTTATCTATAATAGTCATAAATTACACAACCTTTCTTTTTATTCCTGAGGTTGCTCTCCCTCTGCACCGTCTTCTCCAGTTTCTTCATCTTCGCTTGTTTCATCATCTGGATTATCTGCTTTTTCAGCCTCTTCAATTTTTGCAATAAGATTTTCTTTCTTCATGTTGTGTGCTCCTCTTATTCCTAATTCTTTTGCCTTTTCTCTTAATGCCTTTAATTCTTTGTCATCTCCATCTTCGCCTTCATTATTTCCTTGTGAAGGTTCTGGATTAGTATTTCCTTGTGGCTTTTCTACTTTTCCATTTAGTAAATCTAAATATTTTTCATTTTCTTTGTATTCTTCTTGCGTTATTTTTGCTGTTTCTCCTTTAAATTTCCATTGCCCTTGTAATTTTATTGCTGGACCTTTAACTTTTACTTCTAACATAATATAATCCTCCTATATTAATTTATTTAGAGGGAAAGTTTACACCTTCCCTCTTTAATTATGCTAATTTTATTTGTGCTTGGAATATTTTATCAGCACAAGATAAACTTGGTAATGATGTTGCAACAGCTTTTATCCATGTACTTACTGGATCTGTGCTTTCTTCATACATCATAGCCAAAATTTTACCAATAGCCTCAACATCAATTTCTGGTTTTGTAGATAATCTTACTTCCTCTGCTGTTGGTCCATAAATAGTTTTTCCTAATGTTTCTCCTGGTATCATTGAAAAACTATCTTCTGGGAAAAATCTTTTTGTTTCATATTTACCATTTTTTAATTGTTTTCTATATGTGTCATCATTTGTATAAATTTTTGGTAATCCTAAACTTTCTAAGTATGTATTTAATTCCCCTGCTGTTGCAATTCTCTTTGCTCCGTTACCATATAAAGCTGCAACAATGTTTGGATGTCTTGTCAATTTTGCTAATACAGTATTTGAAGTAATTATTCTGCTTGGTTTAGTTCCTAATTTATTAAACCATGTCATAATATCAGAAATTGGATCACTATCAGCTTTTGTCCAGTTTACATTAGCTGCTTTGTGTTCTTCTGGAATACCATAGTCTAAAACTGCTGTTAAGTCATTTTCTGCTAATGTTACTGTTCCTTTTGATACTATCTCCATTCTCATTAATTCAACTCTTGCAATAACACTCATTACTAAATTGTCAACATCTGCATAAACTCTATTAATTAATTGCTTTTTCTCTACGTTTGTTCTAGGGTGTAATATTTTTATAATTTCCTCTTCTTTTAATTGCATTTTTCTTTTGATAAGTGCAAGTTCCATACTTCTTTCTTGTGCCTCTCTTGTACCAATTTCTGCCTCTGCATTAAAAGCTGTTACAGATGCAATAACTGGTATATTACTTCCTTCTGATAACTCATCAAATTTTAATTCATCCCTTTTTTCTTCTGGGAATAATTCTGTACCCATATATGTTGGGTAAACTCTATCTTTTAAGTAATTAATAATTCCTTTTTGGTCAAAAATTTCTAAAATTCCATCCATAATATTTTTCTCCTTTTCTCTTTTTTCTTATTTTTTATTAAATAAATTTAATTCCTGTCATTGTAGCCTTATCAGCTGCACTTATTGTTTCTGGCAACCTTTCTTCAATAACGTATCCTTCTACCATAACAGCCACTGGTTGTGGTCCATAAGTAACATCTACGTCATGAAAAGTTAGACCTACTGCTTTTTTGCTTGTAGTAGTTGTTGCGTTTTCTCCTTCTCCAGATGTTGTTGTAGTTACGTCATAAAAGACTGTTCCTGCTGGTACAATTTTCTTTCCATCTTCATTAAGTTCTACTCCTGTGTCGTCTATTTGTTTTGTAAAGTTTTGAAATTTTGCTGATTTTAAGAATTGTGGTTGTTCCACTTTTTTACTTTTTACATACATAATTTTTTCCTCCTATTAATTAAAAAATTTACTTTCTGTCGTTACAGAATCTTGTTTATTTCTTTCTTTAGCAATATTGCTAGCATCATTTGTTTCAGTTCCTTCGTGATTATCTCCTTTGTCCCCTGGTTCAAATCCATTTAGCTTATTGCCAAAAAAATGAGGGTTACTTTTTTGTAATCCTTCAAATCCTTCTTTTAAACCTGTAATATCTGTCTTTTCTTTATTTAATAATAATTCATCTAATTTTAGAATAGCAGAAATTGCAAGTTTATTTTCTTCTGTATCAATAATTTTATAATCTTTGTAGTATTTGTCTATAATGCTTTTCTTGATACCGTCATCTTTTGTTTTTTCAATACTTGCCTCTAATTCTTGTACTTTTTGGTTGTATTGCTCTTTTGTAATTGTACCTTCTTGTAGTTCTTTAATTATTTTGTCTTTGTTTGCTTTTTCTGTTTCTAATGCTTGTTTATCTGTTTCTAGCTGTGTTTTATCAGCTTTTAATTGTGCATTTTCATCTTGTAATGTTTTTAAGTCTTTTCCATTTTCGCCCATTACAAAATTTATTTGTTCATCAGATAAACCTTGTGCTTTTAAGTCTTCTGTCTTCATAAATGCTCCTTTCATTTTATAACAATTCATCATAATAAATTGATAACTAGGCTTGTTAAGGAAGTCGCCAACTCCCTATTATCCTTTATTATTTCATCATCATAGTAGCAATTATTCAGGTCTACTACTTGACCAATTTTTTATAATAAAAAAGACATCTGTTAAGATGCCTAATATTAAAAACTATTTTTAATCTAAAATTTCTAATTCTTTTATTTCATTTTCAAATAATGAATAATTTTTGTTATCTTTTTCATTTAAAATATCTATTTCTTCAACTTCTGGTTCATTATCTTGTGCTGGTACATATCCTTCAACTGTTCCAATATATTCATTTCCACTATAAGCCAATATCTTTATTTTTTTTCCTAATAATTGTTCTAGTTCTTTTCCTTTCATTGCTTTTCTCCTTTTTCTTTCTTTTCTTTTTTTATATTAGGAACTATATGTGTTCCTGTTTTACTATAATGTATCTTAAAACTATTCGTTTTTATTTCTTTATTTCTATTTTTAACAATGCCAATTTGCTCATTTGTTGTTATAACTTCCTTTTTACTCCATTTTCCATTGTCTCCAAATTCTAGTGTTCCTGTACCTGCATATTTATTGACTAATTCTTGTGCTCTTTCTTTAGATATTGTTAAATAACTTCTACCCTCTATATAATTATTACTGCCTAATATGTGTTTTTCCTGTTTTCCCATATTAATAGTTTTATTTATGTTTCCAATATAGCTTTTTGCCACTTCTGTTGTTTTTATTCCTAAACTGTCTAAATATTCAGCCTTAATCTGTTTCCACTCTGTTTTATTATTGTATTTTATTTCTTGAAATTTGTCAAACCTTACAGAATCGGTATGCGTTTTTAGTATTTCCTTATATCTTGAATATTGTTCTTTATCTGATGAATAATTTAAAAATTTCTTTCTTAATGTTTGTATTTCTTCTTTATTATACTTGTTTTCAACATATTTTTCATACCATTGTTTATAATTCATGTTGCCTATTTCTTCTGTTTCTCCTGTTTCTATATTTCTTGCTACTCTGTTTCTTTCAATACCTTCTATATGTGGTATTACTGTACTACGACAATTTGGATGCAATGGTGGGCAATTAACACCAACTACTAATTCATCAATATTAATTATTTCGCCATCTTTTTCGGCACACATTTTTGAAGTTCTTAGATCTAATACTGCCACAAATTCATATTGTTTTATGCCTTTTTCTTTATATGCTTGAATACTGGCTTTATTATTAATGTAGTTTACTTCTGTTCGCATTAATCTAACGCAATTTTTATAATCTGTATCTAGTATTCGACTTATTTCTGCTGCTAATTCTGCTATACTGTTTCCTTGTATAAAATTCTTGTTTAGACTATCTTTTAATTTTTGCCTTAATTCTATCTGATTTCTCCATACTCTATCAGAATAGGTAACACCAGACCAATTATAAGTAAGTATATTATCTACAGTTTTTTCGTTCATTAAAGTAAAATCTGTATGGATATTTTCATTTTTTTCTATTCCATACAGATTTTTATAATATGTATTTTCTAATGCCTCAAAAAATGTATTATTAATTTCTATATCAGTATTATTTTGTAATTGCGATAAAATAATATCTATTTTTGCTTGTAATGACTGCAGTCTTGTTATTCTTTGCTTTACACTAATATTCAATATCTTTTGTTTTAGTTTGCCTTCAACGTCATTTTCTATCATTTTTTTGTATTGTCTTAATGTTGTTTTAAATTCTTTTAATTCATTGTTATTTAATATTCTTTTTGCCTCTGCTATTTCTACTTGATTATTAATAGCAAAATCTTTGTAAAACTTGTCAATTTCTTTCTGTATATTTTCTTTTGCTGTTTCGTATTGTTCTTGCATTTTTTGAACATGATACATTGTATTTTTATAGTTTTCATTTTCTATTAATAAAGCCCTTTTTTCCCAATACTCACTATTCCTCATTGTCTTTTATTCCTTCATTATCTGTATCCTGTATCTTTGAAAATGCCTGTAAGTATTCGTTAGCCTCTTCTTCTTCTTTTTTGATTTGTTTTTCCTCTTTGTCTAAATCAGTAACAAATGGATGCTTTGCTCTTATTGTTCTATTACTAATAATACCAACAGAATTTTTACAATTTTCGATTAATTCTTGCTCATTTACTGTCATAGTTTTATTAAAAGAAAAATCTAACTCTATACTTGAATAATCTTGACCAGTTTTTATTAATAACCAATTATCTATAAAGAATTTAAAATACTCTAAACTTGCTTGGAACTCTGTTTCAATGTTACTGCAGTCTAAATCTAAATCAGCATATAGTTCTTGAATTGCTATTCCACTTTTTTGATTTCCGAATTTATCACTTTGTGTATCAACTCCAAAGCCTGCCTCATAAATGTCTTTTCTTAATTGTTCAATAAATACCTTAAAAGCCTCTATATCAATTTCTATTTTTTTTCGGTCATAATCTCCATCTCCATCAACAAAAATTGTATTTATAGTTTGTAGATTAGTTTGAAATTTCTCTTCATCATCTCCATAATTCTTAATAACATTTACTCCATCTGGTGCCTCATAAATATTATCTGCTTTTCTACTCGTTAGTTCATTATAACAGTCTACTAAACTTTTCAAATAATGTATCAATGATAATTCGTTACAATTATATTTCCAATAAACATAAGGTATCTTTTTCCAAACCATTGGCACACCATTTAATACAAAATGACCAAATATTGATGTTCCTTCTTCATCTAATCGCAAATATGCCTCTTTGTGTTTTTCTGCCTCTTCTACGTCTTCTATTAGATGATCTCCATCTATAACGTAATATCTTACACCTTCTAAATTACAGTATTCGACTTTTATTACATCTTCTTTTCCTAACTCTGTATAGTTCTCTAGTTTATATACCATTATAATTGCATCTAATATTTCATGTTCATCATCTTGCCATAGTGGTACTATTTTTGTTGCATATTTTAATCGTACCTTTAAATCTCCCTGTTCATCTATATATACATACCACCAATTCAAACCTTTATTTACAGCCTCTATTACTGTTCTTTTTAATCTTTTGTGCATTTTCTTATTAAAAATCTTTCCTATTTCTTTTGAATACGTTTCGTTTTTGTGTTCTTCATCTCTTTGTTGTATTGTTGGCTCTTGCTTTAATAAGAAACTAGCTTTTTGCATTACTAATTTATAGATTATCGAATGTTCTAGTTTGAAATTCTTTGCATGTTTTGCAATTTTTTCTGTTCCATCTAGTTCAATATATTTTCTTTGCTTTTTTTGTATATCTGTATCATTTGCAAAATATTTATCTCCTATTTTCATTTCCTTATATCTTGTAGAGTCTTCAAACTCTTTTTTCTCTCTGTAAATAAATTCTGATAATTTTATTTCATTTGTTGCATTTTTCTTTAATTCATAATCTATTTTTTCTAATTCTGTAATCATTGTAAATTTACTCCTTCCTTATAGAAGTGAACACCCTTTTTCTTAATTGGGAATAATGTTTGTAATAAGTATCTTAAAGCATCCATAGCATGGTCGTTTGTCTTTACTGGCTTGTCTTCGCCTTTTTCTTGTGCTTTAACATCCCAAATATAACTTGCAAATTCTCTAAGTAGTTCTGGGCAATTTTCTTCCACTATATGAATTCTGTTTTGGTCTAAAAAAGACAGTACCAAATTGATACCATCTATAACAGCATTATCTGCCTCTTTAACTTTTATATTATGTTGCTTGAATAGGTTTATAAGTGAAACAGCACTAGGATCTATAATTGTTTTCTTAATGTCTAGTTCTCCTATAAACTCTATATAATCTTTTAAAAATATTGTATCTGTTTTTAGTTTTTGCTTTTTCTTTTTGCTATTTGCACCTTTATTGTAGTATTCTTTTAATATCCATACATGAGGTTTATTCCTTATGTATTTTACTCCACAAAGTAAAAATACTTGTGGATTAGTAATACCATAGTCGCTTGACACATAATAATAATCAAAATTGCTTGGTATATCTTCTTTATTTATGCAATGTCTTTCTCGATTAAAATTATGATATATAACACCTTCGGCAAGTACCCATAAGCCCAAAATAAAACGTTGGTAGAATACACCAACGAACATTTTTTTATATCTATTTTTTGTTTCTTCATCTAAACTTGGGTTGTCATCCATTGTAAAGTGTAAATGTAAAATATTCTTTTCTTTTGCTTTGTCAATCCATTCAGTCTTAAACCAATGGTTAGGTCCTTCAGGGTTACAGTTAAACCAGTATTTAGCACCTTTTACAGAACATCTTGCAAGTGCTTGATTAACAAATGATTGTGGCATTAGTGCAACTTCATCTAGGAACACACCTGCTGCTGTAATACCTTGTACTAAGTCTTGACTTCTTTCGTCTTTACCTCCAAAAATATAGAAATAGTTGATTACTTCTCCCTTACTAATTTCTACTAGATTATCTGCTCTTTTATTTTTAATCTTATATCCTTGTGCTCGTAGCATTAAAATAAGCCAAAAAAGAACATTCCTTCTGAATGCTCCTACTGTTTTACCTGCCATTATAAAATTTTGGCCATTGAAATTTGTCATAGCCCATAATGCAAATGATAATGACATACATAGTGTTTTACCTGCTCTTATACTTCCATCTGCAATAATTCCATTTTTACTTTTTACTGGGCTTTTCTCTGTCCACCATGTTAGTATTTTCTTTTGTTTAAAACTAAATGGCTTAAACTTGAATAAAGTACCATTTTTGATTTTCTTTTTCATTATGATGGCATTTTCCATCACTTTTTTTCTTAGATTAGAAATTCTTTCATCAAATTTTTTAGTGTCATTCGTCAGAGTAATCATCCCATACCCCTTCTGCTGATTCGTTCAATGCTTTTATAAAGCTATCATCCTGTAAATTTTCCATATTAGAGTTATCGTCTTTAGATGCTTCAATTTCTAATCTAATCAATTCTAATTCAAGTTTTCTGTCATCATTTTCTATTTTGTGATAACTATCTATGTATCTTCTTTTTGCTTCTTGTACTCTAGTAAGAGATTCTTCAAATTCTTTTATAAGTTTAGTAGTACTTTCTGCTTCAGTAGTTGTTAGTATCCCATTATTTGATGAACTTTTTGACATTCTTACAATGTTCATTTCTTTTCCACTTTTTAGTTCTTCTATTTTATACGATATTCGTCTTGCTCTAACTGATAAGAATTTTATTTCAGATAATATTTGTTTCTTTTTATCTTCAATATCTATTCTATTCATTATTTCTTTTTCTTCGTCTGTAAGCAAATCATCATATATAGTTTCATATTCTCCAGTTTTTAAGGCCCTTTTATTTCTTTTTTCAGCTCCTGGTCCTCCCTTATTTCCTTTTGCGTTTTGATTACCCTTTTTTACTTTACTTAAATTACTATCTCTTTTCCATTGTTCTTTTTGTACTAGATAAAGAACCTCGTTATAAGTAATGCCATATTTTTCAGCAATTTGTTTATAGGTTTTTCCAGCCATGTAGTCTTTTTTTATTTTGGAAATTTTGTTACGATCTTCAATCATACCATATCACCCACCTACCTTCTATCCAAAATTGCCTTTTTACCTGTTAAGGTTTCCCATCTCTTTATTATAACATCACAGTATTTAGGATCTAATTCCATCATATAGCATTTCCTATTTATTTGTTCTGCAGCAATTAATGTTGTCCCACTACCTCCAAATAAGTCTAATATTATATCTTCTGCTTTACTGCTATTCTTTATTGCTTGAACAACCAGATCTACTGGTTTCATTGTAGGATGTAAATCATTCTTCTTTGTTCTTTCTATATCCCATATATCAAAATTACTTCTGTTTCCGTAAAATAAATGATTCTTAAACCAACCATAAACAATAGGTTCATACTTACTCATATAATCGCTATTAGATAAGGTGTGATTTCCTTTATTCCAAATAATTAGTGCCTTATATCTATTATTCAATTTGTCTAATGCTCTAAATATGTAATCTAAGCCTAATCTATAAAAGCACACATAATATGCACCTTTGTTATATTGCTTTATTATTTCAAAAATTTTAAATATAAATTTGTCGCCTTCTTCTCTACTCATGTCATCATTTTTTATTTTTCCATGAACAGCATTATAGCTTTTACTTCCATCAGCATGTACATTTCCTTCAAAATTCATTAAATAAGGTGGATCAGTAAATACCATATCAGCTTTATTATTCTTCATTAATTTATTAACATTTTCTTTTATTGTACTGTCTCCACACATTAATCTATGTTTATCTAGTCTCCAAATATCTCCTTGTTTACTTGTTGGTTCTTCTATTTCATTTAATGCTTGCTCTACATCAAAGTCATCTTCTTTTGAACCTGTTATATCCTTTAAAATTGAATCTACTTCATCAAAATCAAAACCAGTTATATTAGTGTCAAAATTCTCTAGTTTTAATTCTTGTAATAATTCTTCTAACTTTTCTTCGTCCCAATCTCCTTGTATTTTATTTAATGCTATATTTAGTGCTTTTTCATTTGTTTTGTCTAAATCTACTACAATACATTCTATTTCATTATATTTTAATTCCTTTAATACCTTTAACCTTTGATGCCCTCCAATAACTGTCATGTCTTTATTCACTATAAGAGGGCTTACAAATCCAAAATTTTCTATACTATTTTTAATTTTTATATATTCTGGATCACTTTGCTTTAGATCTTTTCTTGGATTATATGTAGCAGGCACAAGATTATCAATTTTAATTTTTTTTATATTCATTTCTTCACTCCTCGTAAAACATTTTAATTATTTCATATAAATATTTTCTTTTGCATAAATGAAACGAACCTGTAAAATTTCTTACAAGTTCGTTTCATTTATATTTTTAAAAATATAAGGAGATTTATTTTCTTTAAACATACTTTTTGATGTTACTATTATAAAACATTGAAACTGACATGTCAATGACATATTTTTGACATGATTTATTGCATTTTTCTTATACCATCTATGCCAAACATAAAAACAGCAATCTCTTCTACTGCAATGTTTTTGTCTCTGTGAACTTGTCTCTCACTTATATGATATCGCTTGGCTAAAACTGACATAGCAGGTTGTATTTTTCCTTTTGTATATAGTTCCTCTAATATGTGTGCTCGTCTGCTTTTTTCGTCATTTTTACTATTATCTGCATCACTAATATAAAAATTTATAATTTTTTTTATGTGTGTCATTATTATTTCTGTTCTTTTTTTAGATGCTAAAATAGATTGTACTACTGTTACTTCATCATAAGTGCTACAATACAATTTATCTAATATTTCATCCACAGTTGCACTTTCTAATTCTTTCTCTGTAACTACAGCTTGATTACAAGCTTTTTCAAATTTTCTATAATTTTTTAATAGCAACTTAGTATTTTTTATTTTTATATCATATGTAATTTTTTCTCTTAATTTTTCCTCGTTTCTAAATTGCTCTATTCCTTGTTTAACACCTCGAGAAACTCCTTCAGCAACAAGTTGTTCTATTAAGCCTAATAACTGACTTTCTCTTTCACTAATCTCGACATTCATACAAAACCCTCTCTTTCTAGGCAAATTGTATGCTTTAAACTTTAGTAAAATATAATTCTATAATTCCTAGTATAAATACAATATTCCTATTTTATTTTTTCTTTATTTCCATCTTTTGCATTTACATCTTGCTCTTTTGGAATCTCTAAATATAGTTGTTTTTCAATAAAATTCTCCCAATATGGATTATCTGTAAATGTTACTTCAAAAAACATTTGATTACTTTGATTTCCTAAAACAGATTGATAGCCATTTAATACACGCCACTTTTTCTTTTGATTATCCCATAACGGTTTGCCTATTAATAATATTATTTGAAGCCATTCTAATTTTTGATTAACTACTAGTTGTTTTTCTTTATTGTCAATTCTTTTAGAAATTTCATTTTCTTTTTTCTTTGTCATTACACTTGCCCCCATTACTTTAATTGAAATTACTTATTTTTATCATTTGAAACATAAATAAACCTGTTTTTTTCTTCTAATTTGTTATTTATATTTTTTATTTTTTCTTCATCTTTCTCTTTTTCTAACTCTTCAGATAATTTTATTATCTCTCCAATAATGTCAGCACTTTTCAAAAAAGTGCTTTGTAATTCTCTCATTTCTTCTACTTCTTTCAATTTTTTCCTCCTACATATTTTTGGGTGCTATTTCTGGCCTATTAATGAAAAAATCGCTATATAATACTTTTATCTTATATTCCATTGCTACTTGATGCTCTATCCTACACCCTCTAGCTTCTCTCCAATTATCACACATATATATTGCATCTATATCTTTCATAGCACTTATTGATTTCCCTAAGTAGTAGACTGCTATATTACAATTTTCTGGTGCCTCTTCTGTAAATAATGTATTTATTACTTCTATATGCATGCTGTTAAAGTTATCTACTATTCTTTTTCTCTCTGCTTTTATTTGTTCTTCTGTTCTACCATTCATTGGTTGGCTTATCATTACTTTCATTTTCTTTTTCCTCACTTTCTTCAAATTCTGCCACATAATTTTTGTTTATATTTACATTTGCGTACTCCTCTGGTGTTATTTCAGCTACTATTTTTATTGATGTTACCCTGTCAACATTCACACACGTTTCTTTTGCTCTTCTTATAATTTCTTGGCCAATTGCTATCATAGCTTTTTCAGCCTCTTCTTTATTATGTACTCCTGCTATTACCATATATTTATCCCTCCTTTTTATATATATTTTGCACCTATTTTTATAAATGTCCTAACATCTTCTTTTATTTCTGCAATTTTTTTATTAGTTTCACTTATTACTTGTCCTGTTTTCTTATCAAATTCTGTTTGCATACAATGTAATTCAGTTCTCATTTTATCTTTTTCTTTTGTAATGTCATCTTGCATTCTTTTTATTGTTTCATCCTTTCTTTTTATTTCCTCAATAAGTTCTTCTCGGTTCATTGAATAATAATCTTCTCCCATTCTTAATTACCTCCTAATAATTTTATAAATTCATCTGATAAAATTTCTTTATATGATAACCCTGTTGTCTTAGATTCTTTTTTTGCACATTCTATAATTTTTTTCGCTCTGTCTGGTTCTGCTACACTATATATTTTTGCCATATACATACTAATTTCCATCATTTCATTTTCTTTTCGCATATTCTTTTCCTTTCGAGTTTAATATTTTCTTTCATTACATTAAGTTCTTCTATTTGGGGATTTACATATAAACATATATCATAAGAGTCATTTTCTTTATCACATTGTAAATTAAAACAAATATTTCTCTTATCCTTGTACTTTTCATAAAACTTTCTAATTTTTTTATGTATTTTTTTACAATCTCTTTCTATGCTCATAATGGCAACTCTCCTTTTTTAATACTTCTAATAAGTGGATCCAACACACCTTATCGCACTCATCTCCATAACTAATTGGATTTTCCAAATCTCTTATTATTACTT
>CANOGC010000043.1 GCA_947565445.1 uncultured Clostridium sp.
TGGTGTCAATGGTGGGACTCGAACCCACATGGTTTCCCGCATCATTTTGAGTGATGTGCGTATACCAATTTCGCCACATTGACATATTTTATATTATTTAGATGATTTTACAATTATGTTAGATATTTGTTAGATGTTGGAACTAATTTCGGCACTAGCAAATATCTAAACATTACTATTTTCAATATATTTAGGATTTACATATTAAAAAATCCATTTAGATTTTGAGTCGTGTGCGTCTACCAATTCCGCCACTCGGGCTTATTATATATTTTTATATTCTATTTAGCTACATATGACTTACGTTGTAACTTAAGACTTTTCTTCCTAATAACTTTAAGTATATTATCATATTATAAAGAGCCAGTCAAGCACTAGCTCTCTAATTTTTTCTTTACCTTAATATTTCTTCTTTAAATGATTTTCCCTCTAATTGTTCCATACCTAATATATCTAGTATAGTTGCTGATATATCTGCATATGTGCCTCGAATGCCTAAATTTACATTTTCTTTTACTTGTTTTCCATATACTAGTATTGGTATATATTCTCTATCATGGTCTGTTGAAGGCGTTGATGGGTCATTTCCATGATCTGCTGTTATTATTAACATATCATTTCCTTTCATCTTCTCCATAATTTCTGGAAGTTTACTATCAAAATACTCTAATGCTTTTGCATATCCTTCTATGTTATTTCTATGTCCATATAACATATCAAAATCTACTAAATTTGTATATATTAACCCTTTTGTGTCTTTCTCTATTTCTCTAATAGTTTGACTAATTCCATCCTCATTTCCATTTGTATGAATCATTTTTGTCATTCCACGGCCCGAAAATAAATCTTGTATTTTTCCTATTGCAATTACTTCTTTTCCGTTTTCTTTTATAACATCTAGCATTGTTCTACCAAAAGATTCTGATTCAAAATCTTTTCTATTATATGTTCTTGTGAAATTGTCTTTATTATCTCCTATAAATGGTCTTGCTATTACAGTTCCTATATTGTACTCTGGCTTATTTAATATTTCTCTTGCTATTTTACAAATTTCATATAATTTTTGTACTGGAATAACATCCTCATGTGCTGCAATTTGGAAAACACTATCTGCTGATGTATATATTATTGGATATCCAGTTTTAATATGTTCTTCTCCAAAACGTTTTAATATTTCTGTTCCAGAACCTACTTCGTTGCATAGAACACCTTTTATCCCTGCTTTTTTAATAAATTCATCTATTAGTTCTTTGGGAAATGCATTTGGATATGTTTTAAATCCATTTCTTAAAATAAAGCCAGACATCTCCCAATGCCCTACAGGGCTATTTTTCCCGACAGATTGCTCTATAGCTTTTCCACATGCACCTATAACATTTTCTTCTTTTGGTTCATTTACACCAATGTCTTTAATATTATACAACCCCATTTTTTTCATATTAGGTAATTTTAAGCTAGTATTATTATAAATTCCTCTTAATGTATTTGCTCCTACATCCCCATATTTATCTGCATCTGGTAATTCTCCCACTCCAAAACTATCTAAAACAATTACAATCGCTCTATTAATCATTTTGCTCTTCCTTCTTTCTTAAATCATATTCATAAACATTAATTTTTATAGTATTAACTTTTAATTCATCTTTTATATTAGTAACTCTAAACTCATCTTTTTGCCTTAATATAGTTTCATAATCACTTAGCTTTATTAAGCATTTTGATGTAATATCCATCCCTAATGGTAGTGTTTTATTATTATTGTCATAATAAATACTATTTGAAAAATAAACAATTGGCATGTTTTCCTTTGTATTTAGCTTATACATATTTAATTCTTTTTCATTAATGTTTTCTTTTAACATTTCTTCAGGATTTATACAAAATACCTGCATTGCATTTTCTTCTAAGTCTTTATCTCCTACATAATATATTGGAACTGAAATAGGTGAACTGCTTTTATTTAGAGCTTCATATATATTATTTAAAATATTTAGCATTTTATCTTGATATTCTTCTAAGTTTAAATTTTTTGTAACTTCTAAAATTTTTAGCTTATCTTTCATGTTTTCTCTATGCTTTTTTCCTGATAATACTTGTATTTTTGTATTATCTCCTACAACATTTCCAAATAAGTCAAAGTTTTCTGTATCAAATAAAATTCTTTCCTCTTCTGCTTGTTTTTTTAATCCTTCTAAACTTTCTTTAAAAGCTTCTTGATTATCATAATTATTTAAAACATGTAGTAACTCAGTAGTAGCAATAAATATAGCATCAGTTTCTTTATTAGTTAAATTATTTCTTTGTTTTTTATCAATTAAGTTCCCTATTTCTTTAAAATCCTCATTATAATCAAATACTTTTTCTAGTTTTTTATCTTGTATTTGTTCTTCTACTGTTCCTTCTTGTAATAGATTTTGCTCATCCTTATTTGCAAATTTCCAAAACTCAAATATATTTTTTTCGTGCTTGTCTATTTCTTCAATATATAATGTCGCATTTTCAATCTTTTTAGATACCGCCTTTATTTTTCGTTCTTGAGCTTCTATATCTAGTTTTAAATTCTTTACATTTTGTAAAATAGCATCTAAATCTTTACATATCTTAATTATATCTTCTATTGTATAGTATTCTTTTTGTATAAATTCTATTTCTTTTATTTCTTCTTTTGATATTTCTTCTACACTTTGCTTTATATCTTCTTGTGCATTTTTATCTAACTCTTTTTGTATTTTCTTAGACTTGAAGAAATACTTTACTTTACCAAAAAAAGTTTTTTTACATTCTAAATAAGTTGCGATCTGCTTTTCTTTTATGAAGTATTCTTGCTCTTTTTTTAGTGCTTCTTTGTTTAGCTTTTCTAATTCTTTTTGTAACTTTTCGCTATCTTCTAAGTTCTCTTCTATTTGTTTTTGCATATTTTCATATTCTTTTACTAAAAGCTCCATTAAACTATCATATGTAATCTTCTTTTTACCATATACACATTCTAGTCCACCTAAATAAGTAACTTTTAGCTTAAATTTATAATAATGTGGTAGTTCTGAACCTAAAATAAATAAAGCCTTTAACAATTTATAAAATTTTTCTGCCTCTTCTTTATCTTGAAGTTTTATTCTATATTCACTTTGTATGTTTTCATACACATGTGCTTTTCCTACAATTTGAAGGCTCATATTACCTTCTTTATCATAAACTTCATAGGTAATTGGCCAGTCTTTTGCAAAAAAGCATATGTATTTTTCAAGGTCTGATATTTGTGATGTTTTTAAGTATGTTCCTGAATATTCCTCATGCGAGATTGGTACATATATGAATTCTTCTTTTTTAGTCTTTTTTAGTTCTATTTGCTTTTTTAATAAATAGAAAAAAGCTGCATAATCTAAGTCTTCTGTAGGCACTAACATAAAATATGTGTCTTCTATATCTGAATAATATATTTGCCATAAATAATTTGAGCTAAATTTTACAAGGAATGGTATTTGTTTTTTTAGTTCTTTTTGTTTATTTTCTAGTTCTTCTATTTCATTTAAGTTTACTTGCTTTAGCATTTTTAAAAAAGTAGCATAATTTATAATGTTCTCTTCTCTCTTAGAATCTAAATAATCTGCTATACTCTTTGATTCTTTATATTTCTCAGTAATAGTATTTAGCCTATTACATGGTGTTAATAAAATTTTTATTTTAGATATAGGAATATATTTATATACTCTATACTTGTTTTCTTCTATATTTTTTGCTGGTCTATAATCTATCTTTTTTGTTTTTTTTAAGAAATCTGGAATTTTAGCCAAATTCAAGCCAATATATTCTAATTTTGATAATACTGTATCTTCTTTTGTATTCTTTGTCATAATATCCTCCACTTTTTAGTTTCTTTTAAGTAGTATATCACAAAAAAATGATTCGTACAATTTTGGAATCACTTTTTTATTTATAACTTTTATAACAACAAAAACCCCGCCTTAGCCGTCATTCTCAAGAGATTTTACGGACCTGTACTCACACAGGTGGGTGCTTACCTAAATACTTCTGGGTTTCTTACATAAATGCAAGCATACACGCCATATTTAGAGGTGGGCTCCCAATTCCGAAACTTGTAGGTTCTAAAATATCTTGTTTGTCGTACTACGCAGGGAAATTTTTAATATTTAATTTGTATATTTATATTAACATAGAACAATATATCTTTTCAAATATTACTTTTTGTTGTTTTTATCCTTTAAACCTATTATAATTTGTTTATCTTTAGTTTATATATTTAAATTATCAAATTTCTCTATATATTGTTGTTTATTAACTTAAAATTTAACAACTCTAGTTATTTCTATACAAATTCTAATATCTAGTAATAGCTATTTTTCTTAATTTTTATCTATGCGCTTTATTATTCAACTTTCTTCTTTTTTGGTATTGGTGTTACTTTTTCTATTTCCATAACAACAGATTTACAAAACTCCATATTATCAATATCTAACACATAATGCTCTTTTGCACCATTATATGGAAATCCTGTTTCTGCATCTTGCATCATTTCTTCTATGCAATCTAATTTCTTAACAAAAGGTACTTTATTACATACTATAATAACTGGTTTATCATTGACATAAACCATAAATTCGCCAAACATCTTCTTATATCTTATCTCTCCAATACCTTTTATTTGTTCACATACATATTCTATATACTCATTTGTTGTAGCCATTTTCATTACTCCTTTTAATATAATTTCTATTTAGTAAGTATAATATCATAAAAGCAAGTACTTATCAACTAAATACTTGCTAATTAATCTTTAAATGCTAAGTTTTAAGCATATTGATATTTTTTTCTATTTTTTACTAAAAACATTATACTTACAAATAATGATAATACTTCTGCAACAGCTACTGCAAGCCAAATTCCATTTATACCCCAAATTGCTGGAAGTAAGAAAATCATTATTACTTGAAATACTAGTGTTCTAAAAAATGAAATTGCTGCTGAAACAAATCCATTATTTAACGCTGTAAAGAATGATGAACTAAACATATTAAATCCACTAATTAAGTATGATATAGAAAATAATCTTATTGCATTTGTAGTCATATTTAGTAGTCCCGCATCATAGCTTACAAAAATTGATGCAAGTAATCTTGATAAAATTTCTGCAAGTCCTGTCATAACTAAAGAAGTAACTCCTATCAAAATAAAGCTTCTTTTTAATAGATTTTTTAGTTCATCTTTATTTCCTGCTCCATAATGATACCCTATAATTGGTGCTGTTCCTACTGAATACCCTATATATGTTCCAGAAAATATAAAGCCAACATACATAATTATTCCAAATGCAACAACTCCATCTGAACCAGCATATTTCATGAGTTGCGCATTAAATAATATATTTACAAGTGACATAGATAGATTTGTTAGCATTTCTGATGAACCATTAGCACAACTTTGTAATATAGGTTTTAATTCAAATTTAGTTTTTGTAAATTGTAAAATATTATTTTTCTTACTTGCAAAATAAACTATTGGAATAATTACTCCAATTACTTGACTAATTCCAGTAGCAAGTGCCGCTCCTAATACACCCATTTTAAATACATAAATAAGCAAGTAATCTAATAACATATTACTAACACCTGATATAATCGAAATAATTAAGCCAAATGTTGGTTTTTCTGCTACAATTAGGAAGCTTTGAAACGCATTTTGTAAGCAGAATGGTACCAAAAATATAAGTAATGTTCTTCCATAAGTCACACAATCTTGTAACATGTTTTCATCTGCACGTAATATCTTTGCCATTGGCTCTACTAAAAATACTCCTACTATTGTAAGTACAAATCCTATTATTGCTAGTATATATATTAACATTGAAAAATATCTATTAGCTTTTTTATTATCTCCTTCTCCTATTGTTTTTGAAACTAATGCACTTCCACCTGTTCCCATCATAAAGCCTAACGTTCCTAAAATCATTATTGCTGGCATAATTAGATTTACTGCTGCAAAAGCATCTGAGCCTACACAATTTGATACAAATATGCCATCAACTACTCCATATATTGATGTAAATATCATCATTACTATTGTTGGTATTGTAAATTTTATTAATTTTTTGTATGTAAAATGTTCCGATAACCCTATGTTCATTTCTCCTATTTCCTCCTAAATTCTCTGTATATAATGTGAAGTTACAGTGTTATACTATATTCTATTTTTATTTTATTGTCAACAGATTTTACACTAAATTTTGTAGTTTTTAGTCGCAATTTAACATAAGGAGCAGATATTTTAATTAATATCTACTCCTATCATTTTACATACTCACCATTTCTTTGTAAATAATATTTATATCCGAAATTTCTTTATATTTATTCTCCATAGGGCACATTCCTGTTTTATCATTGTTTATAATATAATCTACTAAATTTTTATATTCATATATAACATAATTTTCCTCTAATACAGGGATAGCATATTTACTAATAACATCAGCATATATTTCTTTTACTCCTGCTACTGTTAAAATACTACTTGCTACTTTCCCTATTACTTTATCAGCTACAGTTGCACCTTTTAGTGCATTTTTATCATTTTGCAATATATCCTTTATATCATTTATTCTATTTTGATAATATTCTTTACATTCTCCATTTGAATACAAAACAACTAAACTTGCTTTAGAACTATATAATTTCTCTTTTGCGATTTCTAAATTAGTCATTTTTTAAGTTTAACCTCTCTTTCATAGCTTTTACTATAAAAGGAATACATAATAATTGAATTATAAGTCCTGGTATTCCAACTTTAATGCTTTGTATTACTGATATTCCATAAGTAGGTAATGCTAAAGCATTAATTGCAATAAATAGAACTCCTGCATATGCTATTCTTCCTAAAATCATCGTTAAAATTAATGATATATAAGAATTAAATTTTTTATTAAATAAACTTAATAAAACTGCATAAATAATAAGTTCTATTAACATATATGGTAATCTTTCTATTGTTGGCATTCCTGTTAATAAATAACTAAAAACCACAGAGCTTCCTGCAACAATACTTGCTGATATTGTACCAAATGCTAATGCTGCAATTAATACAGCTATATGCATTGGTAAAAATACTTGCCCTGCTGTACTACCTGCTAAAATGTGAAATATTCTAGGTAGTGCTACTCCTACTCCGCTTAATAGAATTGTTCCAATTATATATTTTGCCTTTGCACCTGATAAAATTTCTTTTAATTTATCTTTCTTTTTCATTGTTTCTACTTTTTCTAACATAGTAATTTTCCTCCCTTTTTAATTAACTAATCTATATTAATTAGTTCATACTCTCTTGTGCCAAAGCCTAAACTTGCTGCTGCTTCTATTGTATGAATTCCATTTTGTCTTTCTACTCTTTCTACAAAGTGGTCTCTTCCCAGATCTTTTGAATTATAAATTAAATCTATACATGCTTGGTCTATTGCTATTGGGTCTAAACCTGCAAGAATCCCTATATCTCCCATGCATGGGTCTTCTGCTACTGCACAGCAATCACAATCTACTGATAAATTACACATAACATTTATATAAACAATATTATTTTCAAAATATTTTGTAACTACTGATGCTGAATCTGCCATTGCTTCTAAGAATTTGTTTTGGTCTACTTTAAACATATCTTCAAAAGTACCATCTTCTTTTCCTACACAATGTATATAGCTCTTTCCATGCCCTGATGCAACACCAATTGATAGTTGTTTTAACGCTCCGCCATATCCTCCCATTGGATGTCCCTTAAAGTGTGATAATACTAGCATTGAATCATAATTTTCTATGTTTTTTCCTACATAGTCTTTTTTTATTACCTTTCCATTAGGTATTTCTAATACTTTATCTGGTCCTTCTGCATCCATAATGTCTACATTAAAGTATTTAGTCCACCCATGTGTCTCCATTAATTTTCTATGTTTTTCAGTTGTCTCTCTTGCTCCCTCATATGCAGTATTACATTCTACAACTGTTCCATTTACTCTTTCTACAATTGCTTTTACAAATTCAGGTCTTATATAATTTTGATTTCCTTCTTCTCCTGAGTGTAGTTTTACTGCTACTTTGCCTTGTAACTCTACTCCAAGTTTTTCATACATTTTAACTACTGATTCTGGAGAGATTTCTTTACTAAAATAAATCTTTGCTTTTTCCATTTTCATTCCTCCTTAAGTTTTTCTATAGTATATCATTTGATATTATATTTATGTCAATACTTTTAATTAAAAAAATATAAATTAGCACATAAAGAAAATGTAGTAATATAAATTTCTATTTTTATATTACTACATTTTCTTTATTCTATACTTAATCTATTTTAATACATTATTTAATGTCATGTCTTTTGTTCCTATATATACATCTCTATTTCCTTCTAAAGTGTGACATTTTATAATTGTATAATTATCATATTTGTATAACTTACTTCCACCATCTTTATAGATATCTCCAGTTATTTTTTTATCATTTAAATCTTCTTCTGCTTTTTGTAGTATTTCCTCCATAGTAATTTTATTATTTAGTATGGCATCTCTTAATGATATTTCTTCTCCATTTATAAGAATGTTTACAGAACCTTCATAAGTATAAATATTGTAATTATACTTATCTAATTCTGATTTATCTAAAATTTTATTTATTTTATTATCACTTTTAGGTTGCTTATCATAAAAACGTATTTCAAATGATGCTACAGACTTTAATTCTATATTTACTACATCTACTTTTGCAGGATAAGATTCCATAACATATCCTTTATATGTTATTTTTACATTTGTTCCTACTGGATAAATAGCATCATTATTTTCTCCTAAACCAACTTCAATTTTATCCGCTGATTTTCTTATATCTTCCCCTTCATTTGGTTCTACTATCATATATTTTTGATGAGATTCTATTACTTTTCCATAAAATGAGTATTGGTCTTGTTCTTCTTTAGTTTCAAACACGTACCATTTATCATTCATAGCAACTTCTATTGTGTTTTGTCCTACATATTGATAGCCAAATTCTCCTTTAAAATTAGATTGACCATCTATTGTAGGAATTTTTGTATCTTCTATATTTGAAGTTATCTTTCCATCCATTGTTCCACAACGAAGACCTACTGTACTTTCTTTTCCTGTATCATAGTACAATTTTCCATCAACCATTACAATTCTACCTAATTCTTTTTGCTCAACCTTCCCCTCTTTCTTTTCTTCTACATTACTTCCTGTATTTACTTCTTTGTTATTAGCTACATAAACAACTGCTGCTAATACTATTACAACAAGTGTCCAAATCGTTATAATTATTTTTATAGTTTTGTTCATTTGTATCACCTTTTTAACCTTTCTACTATTTAGACACTTTTCTATTTGCATTTTGTTGGTTTTTTATGAAAAAAATTAAAAAAGTTATAGTAATAGTTAAAAATATAGCTGAAATAGCTAATAAACTGATATCTTGTTTTGTTAACTCTATATTATCTTTATGTTCTACACTTGTGTATTCTTGTGTGATCGTATTTGTATAAATTGTTTCATTTCTAGAAGTATCTTTAATTGTTCCTTCTTCTTTTTTTGTTTCTTCTTGGTTTTTATGTTCATCATCCTCTTGCTTAGTTGTTTCTTCTTTTACTTGCTCTTCCTTTGTTTCTTCAGAAATTTTATTATTGTTTCTTTGTGCTATAAATGCAATTATTGTCACTATATACATAGATAAGCTACTTAATAGTATTTTTAAAGTATGTAAAGATTTGTAATATTTCCATTGCACTGTTCCAATTGGCATATTTAATATATTTGAAATCTCTCTAAACGATAAGTTCGAAAGTATTTTTAATGATACAATTTCTTGTTCTTCTTTGTTTAACCTTGAAATTATTTTATTAAATGTATCTTTTTGTATAATTTCATTTAATTCTTCACTTTCATCAGTTATATAATATACTTCATCTATGTTAAGCTCCTCTTTCTTATTTCTTAGAAAGTTTAATGATGTATTTTTTGATAAACTATATAACCAACTAGCTTCATTTTCTTTTGGTAGCTTTTCTTTTTCTAGTTTATATATTTTTGTAAATATAGTTTGCACAATTTCTTCACTGTCTTCTTTGTTTTTTAATATAGAAAACGAAACACCATATACTAAGTCCTTATATTTTTCATATAGACTATTAAATTCTTCTTCTTCACCATTTTTTATTCCAATAAAAATTCCATGTAGTTCTTCTTTATCTATCTTTTTCATATACTTCCTCTTTTTTATGTTGCATTTTATGCTACCTTTATCCCAGTATCAAGAATTTCCTTTACAAAAGGATTTGAGACTTTTTTATAGTCCTCTGCTGTTATTGGATGCGGTTCTATTCTAGCATCTATATCCCATGTCATTCCCATTAAAACTGCCATGCAATCATAAATGTCTTTAAAATCTTCTGAAATAACTGCAATATCTATGTCACTATCTTCATTCTCTGTTCCTTTTGCGTAAGAGCCAAACAATATAATTGCTGTAATATTATATTGCTTTTTTATTTCTTCTATAAATTTATTTATGCTATCTTCAATGTCTTTGTTTATTGTTTTTTCAACCATTTTAGTACCTCCTCGATATTTTTTACTTGCTCTTTAGTATAATCATCTGTACATTTTTCATCGAAACTCTTTTTATAATCATCATATCTAGCACTTATATTAAATGTATTTATAGTTTGTATCTTTTCTCTTATTTCTTGTGGCACTTCTAAATTCGCTTTTTGAGAAAGTAATATTAAGTTATGAATTTTAGGTGCTATTGGATTATTAGGATTATTCTTTGCATACAATCCTTTTAAAATTTTTTCAATCACTAAATGTCCCATAAATAAACACCACGTATTCTTTTTACCAGCTTTCATATACAACATTGTATCATAATCTTCATCTGCACTTTCAATCCAATAATTCATTAATTCCATATTATTCATAGCTTTCCTCCCTTTAAATCTATTCCCATTATAACATATATATTGTACTTTTGTACAATTTTAAAAAATATACTTCTAGCTAATGCACATAATCATTTCTAATTGCTTTTTTATTATAATCTATTACAATATTCTTTCTTCTATATACTGAAAATATAACTGCTAAACTTAATATGTCCATAAGCAAATCCATCTTACCAAATGATATAAACGGAATACCTGCATTTTTTAAAGGTATTAGCAAGTTTAAGTTTATTAATATGCAACATACATTTTTTACTATAAAAGAACATGCTATTCCTATTATTAATAGTTTTCCATACATATCTTTTATTTTTGTTACATCTATAATTAATTTTATATTAAATGATATAACCATTATAATCATTAAGGCACTAATAATCCAGCCATAATTTAATAAAAGGGCAATTAACGGAAAATATTTATTCTCTCCTTCACTAAAAAACAAATAAGTTTTTATATCTACATTATCTGCTTTTCCAAATAGCTTAGCTGACTTTATAGCTTCTCTTTTATTCAACTCTAAAAAAGAAATCTTTGGGTCTATTTCTGGATTAAATACTGTAGAAATTCCAGTAGCTATTCTATCTGTAAGGCCATATAATTCACCACATTGTGCTAAATTTATTAACGAAATTAATGCAAACATAATTATTGAGATAGCTGTAACCTCACATAGTTTCTTTATGTGTTTTTTATTTTTAGTTTGTATAACCTTTGCAGTAATAACCATATAATAAGTTAATGCTAAGTTTACTATTAATGTTTGTGAATTTGAATTATTTTGTGATAATAACATTAAGGATATTACACTTAACACTGCTATTACAATTTTTACATTTATTTTGTATGTTTTAATGTATTCTATTTTGATTTCATCTTTTTTACTGATGTTTTCTATAAACCCTACAAAAGCTATAATGTAAAGTGGAATTGCAATTATTCTTGTTACTGATCTTGGAGTCCCTGTATCATCAGCTATTATTGGCATTAATAATATAATTGTTGCTACAAAATAGATTAAATATGAATATTTTTGTAACTTTTTATAATCAAAAAAGTAAATTATTAAAAATGGTATTATGCTTATTGTAATATATATCAAATTTGATTTCCAGTTATCTGCATTATCTATATAGCTTAACAAAAAGCCAAACCCTAATAATGTTAAAGTAATAATAAGTAATTGCAGATTCATTTTAGGCTTATGTATTTTATTTAATCTTTTGCCTATTTCCTCTGCTTGTCCCATTTGCATAATTGCTTCTTCTTCTGCTTTATACTCTTTCATTCCTTCTTGTACGTAGTTATCCTTTAATTCTTCTATATGGTTTTCCAACTCTTCTGATATTTCTTTTCTAATAGGTGTATATTTTATTTGCTCACATACTTTATTTAAAAATTCCTTAGTTTGCAAACGAAACACCTCCTATTACATTAGTAATTCCCTTAGAAAATATTTTCCATTCTTCCTTTTTTTCTTTTAAACTTTTTTTCCCTTTTTGTGTTATTGAATAATACTTTCTTTTCTTTGCAGTGGTTTCATCCCAATATGAAGTAATTAAGCTGTTTTCTTCTAAACTATGTAAAATTGGATATAGTGTTCCTTCTTTTAGTTCAAATACATTGTTTGATTTCTCACTCAACTTTTTAATTAACTGATAGCCATACATGTTCTCATTATTAAGCATCTCAAGAATAAGCATTGTTGTACTTCCTTTTACTAGCTCTTTACTTATCTTCATTTCTACACCTCCCATTATACATAGATAATCTATGTATTTTATATATTGTATATCTAGGTATAAAAAATGTCAAGTTATTTTTGTATATAAAAATAACTCTAAAATTTGTGCATTAATTTTTTTATATGATAATATGTCGTATTTTATCATAATTCAGTACTTTGTTTTGGAACAAAATATTTATTCATATCATTTCCTTCAAGTTCTAATAGTGAAATCTTATTCTTTATTCCACCACCATATCCAGTTAAACTTCCATTGGTTCCAACTACTCTATGGCAAGGAATAATTATGCATATAGGGTTCCAGCCAACTGCTCCACCAACTGCTTGTGCTGACATTCTCTTTATTTCTTTTTTCTTAGCAATTATTTTAGCTATATCGTTATATGATAATGTTTTTCCAAACTCAATAGAATTCATTATATCAATTACTTCTTGCCTAAAAGGAGTTAGATTTTCTATTTTGTATTTTGGTGTAAAACTTGGAATTCTGCCACTAAAATAAATATCTAGCCATTTAATAGTTTGTCTAAATATCTCTAAATCTTTTTCTTCACACTCTATTGTATGTTTAGAAGAATCTCTTGAATCTTCAAACCACAAACCTGTTAAATATTCTCCATCACTGTTCATTATTATATCTGAAAACTCCTTTGGAGTTTTATAAGTACATTTATAAAACATTTAATCATCCACCTAAATATGAAATATCAGTTAAATACACATTGTTGTTCAATCATTATTCAAAAAATTCATTACTAAATCTATAATTACATCTTTTTCTTTTGGATTTGATTCTGCTATTAGTAAAGTTAGTGCTGCTAAAGTATTATTATCTATTGTTTGTTTTTCATTTTTATATAAAATACCATAAAAATTTAAAAAGTATATAAACAATGTTGCTGCAATTCTTTTATTTCCATCTGCAAATACATGATTTTTTACTACTAAATATAAGAAATTTGCCCCTTTTTCTTCTATGCTTTTGTAAATATCCACTCCTGCAAAACTTTGATAAATGTTACCTATAATAGATTCTAAGCCTTTATCTCTTTCTACTGCAAATAGTGAACTTTCTTCATTAAATCTTAGTCTATTTATAATTTCTATACATTCACTATATTTGATTTTTCTCTCATCTATCTTTCCGTCTATTTTCTTTAATGTTCTATGGTCATAGTCGTCAAGTAAATTAAGTGCTTTTGAATAATCTCCAATTACTTTTAATATTTCTTTTGCATCATTTCCTTCTAATCTATTGTCAATTCGATTTGCTATATCTATTAATTTTATTGTTTTTTCTAAGTATTCCAATCTTCGTGTGTTTATAGCATATCCTTTTAACATGTAGTCTTTTAAAATTTTAGTAGCCCATTGTCTAAACAAAATACCGTTTTGTGATTTAACACGATATCCTACAGATATAATCATGTCTAAATTATAATAATTAGTTGGTTTATCAGCAAATTCGGAATTTCCGAATTTAG
>CANOGC010000044.1 GCA_947565445.1 uncultured Clostridium sp.
ACTGTATCAATCAGTCTGACTTCTTTTCGCTTAATCAATTCACGGATTTAGGATAATACTACAATTAACATAAAATGTCAAATTTAAAAGTAAAACAAATTTTTGTAGAAATCTTGAAAAATATTTGATTTTATAGTAAAATAGCAACAAATATGAAATGGAGATGATTTTGAATGAATAAACTAGAAAAAGTTGAAAATTATAATAATAAAGCCTTTGAAGATATTAAACATATTGATGAAAACGGAATTGAATTTTGGTATGCTAGAGAACTTATGATTTGTCTTAATTATAGCAAATGGAGTAATTTTAAAAAAGTAATTTCTAAAGCTATGAAATCTTGTGAAAATAGTGAAATATCAGTATTTGACCATTTTGCCGATGTCGGTAAAATGGTGCAAATAGGTTCTGATGCACAAAGAGAACAAAAGGATTATAAATTAACTCGTTATGCTTGTTATTTAATAGCACAAAATGGAGATAGCAGAAAGAAAGTAATCGCTTTAGCACAAACATACTTTGCAGTACAAACAAGAAAACAGGAAATAACTGAAAAAGAATATAGTTCTCTAACAGAAGATGAAAAAAGATTTTATCAAAGAAATTTAACTAAAAAAGGAAATTATTCACTTAATCAAACTGCTAAAAATTCTGGAGTTAAAAATTTTGATAAATTTCATAATTCAGGTTATAAAGGTTTATAAATGGAGAAACAGCTGATGATATTGCAAAACGAAAAGGATTAAGATATAGAGAAGATATTTTAGATAATATGGGAAGTGATGAACTAATTGCTAATTTATTTAGAATTTCACAAACTGAGCAAAAATTAAAGAAGGACAATATACAAACAGAAAAAGAAGCAAATGAAACTCATTATAATATTGGAAAGAATATAAGAGAAGTAATTGCTAAAAATGGTGGAACTATGCCAGAGGAATTGCCTACACCTAAAAAGAGTTTAAAACAACTTGAAAAGGAAAATAAAAAAAGTTTAAAAAAGCAATAACTATGTATCCAATCATAATTTCTTAAAATTTTCATAAAAATTTTATTGCAATTTATGAAAATTATGATATACTTTAGTAAATTGATTGATATTTATATCAGTCGTTAAGAAAGAAAAAAGTTGTAGATAACTACGACGTTCGCTCCAATTTAATATTTAAATAAAAAAAGGGTTCAATAGAACCCTTTTTTATTTGATATATTCCGGTCCAATCAACCGTATACACCTTTCTCTTTCTTTTAAAGCAAGTTTATACATAGATTCTGACCATGTATTTTCACCAGCTTCATAGCTCCGTACGATTTCATTTAAGTCTAATAACTGATATCTTTTTTTTGCGCCTGCTTCTTTAATGTACATATAAAGAGGAATATAAGTTACGCTCTCTATACTTACATTGCCAGTCTTTCCGTCTTTTTTTACATCAATATTGAAAATCGCAGTATTTCTAGTGTTTTCATCCCTCTGATTTGAAAAGAAGTTTCCTTGTGAAAAAATAACAAATCCTTCTTTTAGTTCACCTTCAGATGTTTCTACTTCCAATACTTTCATAGGTTGTAGAACATGTGGATGAGAACCTAAAATAATATCTACACCATTTGCAATAAGAAAATCTGCTAAACGGTCTTGTTCTGCGTTTTGAGTAGTTTTATATTCTATACCCCAATGCATAGAAACAACAATTAGATCTGCACCTTCGTTTTTGGCCTGCGTAATATGCCTTAAAATTAAATCTTCATTAATAAGATTTACACAAAACTCTTTTCCTTTTGGAATAGCAATACCATTTGTACCATAGGTATAGGCAAAAAATGCAGTTTTAATTCCATTTAAATCGAAAAAGAGAATATTGTCTTGTTCAACTTTATTTCTTGATGTGCCAACATGACTAATGCCTGCTTCTTCAAGAAAATTAAGAGTAGAGGATAAGCCATTAAACCCTTTATCTAAACAATGATTATTGGCTGTTGTCATAATATCTACACCCAATTCCTTTAAATCAATTGCTAAATGTTCAGGTGAATTAAAACATGGATATCCACTGTAGCCGCGTTCTGCTCCAGCCATAGGTGATTCGCAATTTCCAATAGTAATAGTAGAATTCTCAAAATATTTTTCTATATATTCAAACATATAGGAAAAGTCATATGAGTTAGTTTCATTATCATAAGCTGCATTATATAATGGACTATGACAAAGCGTATCACCAAAAGAAGTGATTGTTACAAATGAATCTGCTTGTGGTGTATCTACTATAAGATTAGTCATAGATATTGCGACAGATTTTATGAGTGAGTGAGACATAGACATAGAAATAGCACTACTACTAAAAATTTTGCTAACTGGTTTTTCTAACTGATTTATAGAAAAAACAGTTAGAAAAACTACTGTAAGCAGTATAAGTAATATAATCCGACTTGGTCTAAAGTGTATCTTCATTGAATTTTTCCTCCTTATAAATACATGATTGGATTTTTTGTTACATACAAGTATTACTTGATAACATATAGTTTAACATAAAAATAATAAAAAAACAATAATTTTATGTAAATTAACAAAAACGTAAAAATCACTGTACAAAATAAACAAAATATGATATAGTATTTTATACTAAAAAACAAATAGAAAGAGAGAATTTATGGGCTTTTTTGATAAATTAAAACAAGGTTTAGGTAAAACTAAAAGTTCTTTTGATGAAAAAATAAACAATGCATTTAGTGTATTTAGAAAAGTAGATGAAGAATTATTAGAAGAACTAGAAGAAATACTAATTACATCAGATATAGGAATGGATACATCAATTAATATTATTTCAAAACTACGTGAAAAAATTAAGAAAGAAAATATAAAAGATGCAGAAGATGTAAAACAAGCATTAAGAGAAGAAATGGCAGAAATTTTAAACATAGATAACTCATTAAAACTAGATACAAAACCATCAATAATTTTAGTAGTAGGTGTTAACGGTGTAGGAAAAACTACATCTATTGGTAAAATTGCAAATAGATTAAAACAAGATGGAAAGAAAATCGTAATTGCAGCAGCAGATACATTTCGTGCAGCAGCAGTAGAACAATTAGAAATTTGGGCAAAACGCTCTGGGTGTGATATAGTAAAAAAAGAAGAAGGAGCAGACCCAGCATCTGTTGTATATGAAGCAATTAAAATAACAAAAGAAACTAATGCAGATATCTTAATTTGTGATACAGCAGGAAGGCTTCATAATAAAAAATATTTAATGGATGAACTTGCAAAAATTCAAAAAGTAATAGATAAAGAATTACCAGAATGTTCAAAAGAAGTATTAATTGTATTAGATGCAACAACTGGGCAAAACGCAATATCACAGGTAAAAGCATTTAAAGAAACTACACCGCTTACAGGAATTGTACTAACAAAACTAGATGGAACAGCAAAAGGTGGAGTAGTTTTAGGAATTGTAGATGAAAATAAAATACCAATAAAATTTATTGGTGTAGGAGAACAAATTGACGATATGGAATTATTTAATGCAAATGATTTTGTAAAAGCAATTTTGTAGGAGGGAAAATATGCAAGAACAACAAAATACAAAACAAGCTCAAAAAACAAACAATAAAAGAATACGAACAAGAGCCATATTAGTATTAGTAGTTATACTAATTTTGTCAATATTTGTATATATTTCGTATAGAGGAAACTATTTAGAAACAATAGAAATAGGAGAAAAATTTAAAACTGTATTTAAACAAAACATATTTTACCAATACATTACAATGGGTATAAATTTTATTATTCTATTTTTTGCTATCTATTTTACAAACAGAGGAATAAAAAAGGGTTTAAAAGTTTTCTTTGATGAAGAAAAAAAAGAAATGCCTAAACTACCTAATAAATCAGTAGCATTTATTATATCTGCTATTGCAAGTATTGTTCTTTCATACTTTTTGAGTGGACAACTTAAGCTATTTATGAATCGTGCATGGTTTGGAATATATGATTCTGTTTTTGGAGCAGATATTGCATTTTATGTTTTTGAAAAACCATTTATAGAACTAATAATTTTATATTATATGGCAATTATTATAGCAATGACAGCATATAGAGCAATATATTACATCATTATTTTTAATAAATACTTTGATGGTATTAGTGCAGAAACCTTAAAGAAAAGCCATTTCTTTAAGCAAATTATGACAAATGTAAAACTATTATCTATAGGAATTGCAGCCTTTATATTAATACGAACACAAGGAATTTTAACAGACAAATTCTTAATATTAAACAATGATAATTCTACAGCTATCTATGGAGCAGGAATTACAGATGTTACTATAAAATTATGGGGATATAGGCTGTTTTCAATTGTAATAGTAATAGCTATTTGGAAAGCAATTTCGTATTTTAACCAAAAGAAAACAAAAAATGTTATTATATCAGTTTTAATAGTACCAGCATATTTAGTTTGTTTATTTATTGTTATGGTTGGATTTAAACTAATATATACTAATTCAAACGAATTAGACAAAGAAAAAAACTATATTCAAGCAAATATTGATAATACTAAAACTGCGTATAATATAAAAATTGATGAAACATATATTAATAATGAAGATATACAAAACTTAAAAGAAATTGAAAACAATTCAGATGTAATAAACAATATTGCTATTGTAACAGAAGAAATAACTTTAAAAACATTAGGAGTAACACAAACAAGTACAGGTTATTATTCATATAGAAATTCCAACATTGGGCAATATGAAATAGGTGGAAACAATGCATTAGTATATCTTTCGCCAAGAGAAATTATTAGTGGTGGGGATAGAACATATAACAACAAAACATATGAATATACACATGGTTTTGGTTCTATTATAACTTCAGCTACAAACACAGATGAATTAGGAAATGTAAAATATATTCAGAAAGATTTTGATACAGAAAACCAAGCTATATATGTTAAAGAGCCAAGAATATATTTTGGGCTAGAAACTAATAATACAATTGTAACAAATAGTAAAAACAAATCAGAATTTGACTATCCAACTGCAACATCTCAAAATGCAGAGTATACATACAATGGAGAGGCAGGCCTTAAGCTAAACTTTATAGATCGTGTGATTTTAGGATTAAAAGAAAAAGATGTAAACCTTGCATTATCTGGTAATATTACAGAAGATAGTAAAATTTTAATTAATCGTAATATTATACAAAGAGCAAAAACAATTTTGCCAAATGTTATATATGATGAATCACCATATATGGTAATTTCAGATGAAGGAGAACTAGTGTGGGTATTAGATGCGTACACAGTAACAAATAAATATCCATATTCACAACCAATTAACATTGAATATAATGGTGCAAAACATCAAATTAACTATATTAGAAATTCACTAAAAGTATTAATTAATGCATATGATGGAACTACTAAATTTTATATAACAGATACATCAGACCCATTAATTATGGCATATAAAAACATGTATCCAGATATGTTTGAGGAAGAAGCTATACCAAATGATATTTCTAAACATTTCATATATCCGGAATTTCTATACAATATTCAAGCAGAAATTTTACAAATGTACCATAATGTAAGCACAGATGTACTATATAGAAGTGATGATATATGGGAAATTGCAAAATATTCGAAAACAACACAAGCAAGTACAAAAGGAGTTAAACAAGATCCATATTATACAATGTTAAAAACAATAGATTCAGACAAAATGGAATTAGGACTTGTAACTTCGTATACACAACTAGATAAACAAAGTTTAAAAGCATATCTTGTTGGAACATATGATGAAAATGGAAAAGCAAAACTAAGGTTATACAAATTTCCACAAGATAGTAATATATTAGGACCAATGCAATTAGAAACACTTTTAAGTCAGGATGAAAGGATTTCAAAAGAATTAGAAAGTATAAATGTTGCTGGAATGAGAACAATAAAAAGTATGTGTGCAATTCCAATTAATAACACTATTTTATATGTAGAACCAATTTATCAAGTTTCATTAAATGAAACAAAAAGTATACCAACACTTAAAAAAGTAGTAGTAGCTTGTGGAAACAAAGTTGCAATAGATGATACACTAAAAGGAGCAATTAAGAACCTACTTTCACAATCTGCTGTTAATATTGAGGTAGAAAATACAGATACAATTGAAGATTTAATAGAGGCAGTTATAAAGGCAAATAATAATTTACAAACATCTTCAAATAATAATGATTGGGAAATGATTGGAAAAGATTTAAAGAAATTGCAAGAATTGATTAATAAATTAGAACAGCTAAAAGAAGAAGATGACAAGAAAAAGCAAAATCAAGTAACAATTACAACAGGAAATGTAATATCAAATGTAATTCAATAATGTATAGTTTTTAAAAAATAGACCACCCTAAACTAAGAAGAAAAATAGGGTGGTTTTGCTATGTTTATAAAAAAATCGAAACTTGAGAAATTAATGAAAAGCATAGAGGATTTAAATTATGCTTTTTTAAAAAATAGATTTATAGATTTATCAGAAATATTAGGAAATAGGAAAGAACTTATAATACGAAACCTTATATCTGGTATTGCAAAAGGAGTAGGTATAGGAATAGGCTTTTCACTACTTACCGCAATACTAGTAATCATTTTACAAAAAATTGTAACTCTAAATATACCAGTAATAGGGGATTATATAACCGATATTGTAGATATTGTGGAAAATAATAGGAGATAATAGGAAAACAATAAATTTTAGGTTTTCCTATTTGCTTTTTCTTTATTTTTGTATATAATATACTTACTAAAAATAAAGGAGAGAGTGAGTATGAATTTGCCAAATAAATTAACGATTTTTCGTATTATTTTAGTGCCAGTTATGGTGATAATTCCATTTTTTAATATACCAGGAGAAATACTTGGAATACCTATATACATGTGGTTAATTAACTTTATCTTTATAATTGCATCAATTACAGACAAATTAGATGGAACAATAGCACGTGCAAGAAACCAAATTACAACATTTGGTAAATTTTTAGATCCAATTGCAGATAAAATATTGGTACTTGCTGCTATGATGTTATTAGTAGAAATGAATAAATTACCTGCATGGATACCAATTATCATACTATTTAGAGAATTTGTTGTATCACGGATATCGTTTAATTGCCGTAGAAAAAGGTGGAAAAGTAGTAGCAGCATCTATGTGGGGAAAACTAAAAACAGTAACACAAATGATTGCAATTATTTTAGCATTTATAGATACTAGTTATTATGGTGCTATCTTTAATGGAGGATTAACAGGCTATCAATATTGGATTAACTTTGCAGTAACTATAATGATGACAATTTGTGTAATAGCAACTATATTTTCAGGGTATGACTATATTAAAAATGGAAAAGCCTTATTTAAAGAAAACTAAAACAAAGGAGATTTGCAATATGGATTTTGCAAAAGCTAAAGAAAGAATAAAAGAATTAAGAGAAATTATTGAATATAATAATAAAAAATACTATGACGAAGATGCTCCAGAAATTAGCGATTTTGAATATGACATGCTAAATAATGAACTAAAAAACTTAGAAAAACAATATCCAGAGCTAATTACAAAAGATTCAAATACACAAAAAGTTGGAGGAAATGTAAAAAAAGGTTTTAAAGAGGTAATTCATGAAGTACCTCTTCAAAGTTTACAAGATGTATTTAACTTTGATGAATTAGTAGAATTTGATAAAAGAATAAAAAAGCAAGCAGAAGAATATGGAAAAGAAACTATATATGTGGTAGAAACAAAAATAGATGGGCTTTCAGCTAGTTTAAAATATGAAAATGGAATTTTAGTACAAGGTGCAACACGTGGAAATGGACTTGTAGGAGAAGATGTTACCGAAAACTTAAAAACTGTTAAAACTATTCCACATAAATTAAAAGAACCACTAAACATTACAGTACGTGGAGAAGTATTTATCAGCAAAAAAGACTTTGAAAAAATGAATGAAGAAAGAAGTTTAAATGAAGAGCCTTTATTTGCAAATGCAAGAAATGCAGCAGCAGGTTCTTTAAGGCAGTTAGACAGTAACATAACTGCTACAAGACCTCTTGATATATATATATTTAATGTACAAAAAATAGAAGGAAAAGAGTTTAATTCTCATTATGAAGAACTATGTTTTTTAGAAGACTTAGGCTTTAATGTAAACCCTGTAAAAATCCCATGTAATACAGTAGAAGAAGTAATTACAGCGATAAATAAAATAGGAGAAGATAGAGGAGATTTAAGCTTTGGTATTGATGGAGCAGTTGTAAAAGTAGATAATTTAAGCCTAAGAGAAGATTTAGGAAGTACAGCAAAAGTACCAAGATGGGCAATAGCATACAAATATCCTCCAGAGAAAAAAGAAACAATTTTAAAAGATATTGTGTGTCAAGTAGGAAGAACAGGAGTAATTACGCCAATGGCAATATTAGAGCCAGTAAGTGTAGCGGGTTCTACAATTTCAAAAACTACTTTACACAATGAAGATTTTATTAAAGAAAAAGAATTAAAAATTGGAGACACAGTAATTATTCAAAAAGCAGGGGATGTAATTCCAGAAATAGTAGAAGTAAAAAAAGATAAAAGAACAGGAAAAGAAAAAGAGTTTGAAATGCCAAAGGTATGCCCAGTATGTGGAGCAGAAGCAGTACGAGAAGAAGGAGAAGCAGCAATTAGGTGTACTGGTATAGAATGTCCTGCAAAATTACTTCGTAATATTATTCATTTTGTATCTAAAGAAGGAATGGACATAGATGGCTTAGGCGAAAACCTAGTAGAGCAATTTATTGAAAAAGGACTAATAGAAAATATAGCAGATATATATAAATTAACATTTGAAGATATTGCATCATTAAAGAAAAATGGAACAAAATTTGCTACAAACTTAGTAAATGCAATTGAAGACAGTAAAAATAGACCATTTTATAAGTTAATTACTGCATTAGGAATTCGTCATATTGGAACAAAATCTGCAAAAACAATAGCAAAATATTTTAAAACAATGCAAAATTTAATGCAAGCAGAAATAGAAGAAATAGCAGAATTAGAAGATGTAGGGCAAATAATGGCTGTTAGCATTTATGAATTTTTTAAACAAGCTCAAACCATAGATTTAATAAATAGATTGCAAGATGCAGGTTTAAACATGAAAGAAGAAATAGAAGATGGAGCAGATGAAAGATTTAAAGGATTTACATTTGTATTAACAGGTTCTTTAGAAAACTATACAAGAGAACAAGCAGGAGAAATTATAGAAAAATTAGGAGGAAAAGTATCTTCTTCTGTATCTAAAAAAACAAACTATGTGTTAGCAGGAGAAGAAGCAGGAAGCAAACTTACAAAAGCACAAGAATTAGGTGTTAGTATAATAAATGAGACAGAATTTATGGAAATGGTAAAATAGGAGGTAATAATGGAAGAAAAGTATACATTTGAAAGATTTGACAAAGAACTTGACAATGGATTTCAGGTTTATTTTACCTATGTAAATAATAGATACTTAGTATTTAAAACAACAGATAATTGCTATACACAAAAACTAATATCAGTATATGACAAAAATCCACAACCACGAATGGCAATGATTACAAAAAAGAGACTAAAAGAAATGTTTCCTTTTATGGAAGAAATTGAATATAAAGTAGGAATACCAGATATGTAAGAAAATAGAAACTAAAAGAACGCACATAAGACGTTCTTTTAGTTTCTATTTTCTATTTCTTGTTTTTGTTCTTCAGAAATGTATTCGTATTTTACCATTTGCCTTAAAACAGCAGATTGTCTCTTTTTAGAAAGTTCTTTATTTTTTGTAGGAGAATACACACTTGGAGCATTTGGAAGACCAGCTAAAAGAGATGCTTCTGATAAACTTAAATCTTTTGGTTCTTTTTCATAATAACCAAGGCTAGCTTCTCCTATGCCATAATAGCCATCTCCATAATAAATCATATTACAATATAATTCCAAAATATCATCTTTAGAATAATTTTTTTCTAAGTCAAAAGCAACAAAAAGTTCTGCAATTTTTCTAGTAAAACGTTGTTCTTGTGTGAAATATAAAAGTCTACCTAATTGTTGTGTAATAGTACTTCCACCAGCTACAATATCTTTTTCTCTTATATTTTCTAACATAGAACGAGTAGTAGTAATTACATCAATTCCATTGTGCGTATAAAAACGATGGTCTTCAATAGCTACAATAGCATGTTTAAAATCATCTGAAATATCATTAAAACTTACATAGTTTTCATCTTTTTTAATTTCTTCTATCCTTTCAGCGATAGATATTTTAGTAATTGCTTCTTTATACATACTGTATCCCATATATACGACTGTACCTACTGCAATAATAGCAATTAATAGGATTGTAATAATTAATCTTTTTATAAACTTCATTTGTATCACTTCCTCTTATATTACATTATATCGCATTTTTCTAAAATATCAATTAATTTTTTCTTAAAATTAATTGAATAATCTTATAATAGAATTAAGGCATCCAATAAACGGATGCCTTTTAAGATACAGCTAAGATTACTTTTTAGAATGCAAATGCTTTTTAATACTTGTTCGCATAGCTGTTAAGTCTTGAGAAAGTTCATTCAGTGCATCAAGCACTTCTTCCTCAGACATCTTACTATACCGAGAGTTAAGCTCAATAAGAAACTCAAGTTTCGTATGAGCAATTAATGTAAGCTCTTCTAAAAAGTATTGATGATTATTTTTTTTCATAAGGTGCCCTCCATATAATCTTAACAGTTTGTAATATATTTAATTATATCATAGCAATTAACATAAGTCAAAATTTATTGGATTTACATTTACAGTAGTATAGTTAGTATATATAACCATACCAGGTTTTGAACCAGATGGCTTTTTCACATAACGAATAAATGTATAATCTACTGCTACATTAGAAGAATTTTTGGCTTTACTATAAAAAGCACAAAGAGAAGCACATTTATTTATTGTATCTTGTGGAATTTCTTCGCCATTTGTTTTCAAAACTACGTGGCTTCCATGAACATCTTTTACATGAAACCATAAATCATTAGAATGTGCATACTTTAAAGTTAAAAAGTCATTTTGTTTATTGTTTTTTCCGAACTAAAACTTCATATCCATCAATAATAACTTTAATAGGGGAAAAATCCTCTTCTTTTTTCTTTTTTACATTATTCTTTTTCATGTTCTTAGTAGAAATTGATACATTTTTACCTAAAAAGTTCTCTGAAAACTCAGTATAAATATAATCTATATCTGAAACTGTTTTAGCATTTTCTAATTCATATACAATACTTTCAATATAATTAATCTCCTCTTTTGTTTCTTGTTTTTGTTTAGAAACAATTTCACAAGCATTTTTTAATTTTGTATACTTTTTAAAATATTTCTTTGCATTCATATGAGGGGAGATGCTTTTATCTAATGGAATTGTAATATCCTCATTATTTGCATAATAGTTTGGAAGAATAATAGAAGTTAGATTATTATTTTCGTCAATTTGATATAGATTTGCAGTAATAAGTTCTCCATAAATGCGATATTGTTCTTTTTTATTACATTCTTCTAATTTATCATTCATATTTTCTAAACGTTTAGTATATTTCTTTAATTCATTAAGTATTAGTTTTAATACACTATTTCTATAGCTTATAAACTCTTCAGATAATTCCTTTGTATGATAAAACTCATCTAAAAATAAATTAACTTGAATAGGGGAAGAAGTATCATTTATTTGTGTAATAACGTAGTCATTATTTGAAATAGGAATACAAGTTAAAGTAGAAGTATTTAGTTTAATTAAGGCATCATATATGGTATGATAATCCTCTTCTAAAGTAGAAGTATTTAAAATATTATTAGTTTCAAGAATATGACTAATAAGAGCCTTGCTAATTCCAATAAATTTAGAACTAATTAGTGTATCAATAGGCTCATTTCCAATAAAAGGTATAAGTATATTATAAAATTCAATAAAGTTATCCAATTTAAAAAAATCTTGTTTTTCATTATTTGGAAATACATATTTCCTAGCAGGCATAATATCTCTTGTTGAATTAGAAGATATGTCAAGATGACGCATACTATCAATAATAGTATTAGAGTTATTTAGCAAAATAATATTACTATGTTTTCCCATTAATTCAACAACAATTTCTTTAGTAGTCAAGTCATTTAATTCATCATAACCTTCTAATCTGATTTTAACAATTCTTTCCAAACCATATGTTTCAAAAGCTTTTATTTTCATTCCAATTAAATGCTTACGAAGTAACATACAAAAATTTGGAGCATTAAGAGGGTTACGTTTTTGAAAATTAGTTAAATGTATGCGACACCTATTAGAATCAATATTAATTAACAAAGTATAATTTTTTCCATTAGAATAAATGCCAAATAAAACCTCATTTTTATTTGGCTGATAAACTTTATTTATTTTTCCACCTATAAGTAAGTTATCTAATTCATTTATAACTTGTTTTGTTACTATTCCATCAAAAGCCATAGTGAATTACTCCTTTAAAGATTCATCTAATCTAACAATGCAATGAAGTGCTTTTTCATCTTCTGTTTTCATTACAACATAATGTGAATTATCAAGTTTTGTATAGAAACATTTTATAGTTTCCCCAAGTTTTGTTTCCTTTTTATAAAGAATTTCAAAATTATCAAAATTATCACTTTCATAAACATCTTCTGGAAGAACTTCATATGCAAAATCTAAATAGTATGTATTATGTACATGCCTATTAATATCAATATCTTTCCTCTGAATAGTATAAGAATTCATATTAGAATATTCATCAGGAACAAGTAATTTATTAATTTCAGGTTCACCTTCAAATACACATTTAGATTCTGGGTCATATTTACCAATAATATCATCTGTAATTTTTGTTAAGCTCATTGTCTTTGCATCCATAAGAACCCATTTGGTAGTAGCAATTGCAATTAGTTCATTTTTTTCATTATACACTTCAAAATCACGGAAAGTATAAAATTTTATAGTATTTCTTGCCCAAGTTTTTATATAAATAGACTCTCCATAAAGAGGTCTTGTAAAAATACGAATCTTCCAATTTAATAATACCCAAGTTAGTCCAGTATTATCAATATTATTTAAACCAAAACCAACTTGATTTGAATGCATACCAGCAATATCCTCCAAAAAACCAATTAAACCCTTATTAGTAAGAGTATTACTTTTTCCAACATCACGAAAACCAATTTCAAATTTATGTTCAAACTTTGCCATTTTTATAATCCTTTCTAGTTACTAGATAATGGTTTTATGAATTTTTGCAGAAACTTATACTTATAAAGTAAATTCTTCGAAGAATATGCAAGAAACCTCCTTTAACAAGGGAGGTTAAGATAGCTGTTAGCGAACGTTAGTGAGCATTACAGATATCTTATGCAGTGGCTGGCACCCGAAGGGTGACGGAGGGTTCTTCGAAATGCTTTTTAAGAACCCCCAGTCCACTTCGTGGACAGCACCCTTATTAAAGGGGCTCTAGAGCCAGTTCATAGGAGATTTGGTTTGCATATATACTAAAACTATTATCTAGTAATCCTTTCTATGATAAATTTTACTAAAATATTGACAAAAGCAATTGTAACACATATAATGAAATTTGTAAAATAAAAATGCTACTATAGCTCAGTAGGTAGATGCTGAGGCTGTTAAGAGTGAAACGATTTACAGCGTCAGTATGCGTAACGAAGTGAAGCTGTGCGAAGCACGACAGTTTATAACGAATTGAAACAAGAGCAAAAAATGAATTAAAAAATGCTACTATAGCTCAGTAGGTAGAGTGCTACCTTGGTAAGGTAGAGGTCACGGGTTCGATTCCCGTTAGTAGCTCCAACGACGTATCTGTTCGAACTAATAGAACAGAATTGATACAGAAATCAAT
>CANOGC010000045.1 GCA_947565445.1 uncultured Clostridium sp.
TTAAAATTTGTTCTATTTCATAAGCAAGTGCAGATAATTGCAAAAGTGTTTTTAAATTTCCTTTTTTTATCATAATATCAACATCAGATTGTTGATTTGCTTCACCTCTTGCATACGAACCGAATATATATGCTTTTTCAATTCCATATTTTTTTAATATATCATATATCATTTCTTTTATTTCTTCAATTGTATATACTTTTTCACTCATAGATTAACCTCCTTTTTCATAGGTAATATAAATATATCTATATATTATCATTTCTTTAATATCTTTTCAAGTGCTAGTAATAAATTTGCTATTTTACATAAAATATGTTATAATTTTGTTATATAAGAGTAATTCTCTTCGAAACAATAAAAATTCGGAGGGAAGCCTCCGACACAAATAAAAAGGAGGTATTTTATATGTCAAATTACAAATGGGTCAAAGAAAGCGAACGATATATTGACTTACGGTCAGAAGATTTTATATCAACTAGTTTCTTTTCTGTACCTTCAGCACTAATGAATCCATTACTGCGACATGAACTTGATGATAATGGTGTTGACTGTTGTATTGATGGAGAATCTTGTGAACTGACTGCCATAGACAGAAGAATTGTTGAAATCACAGCACCTTTGTATCAATTCAATATTTATACAGGTAACTTTGATTTGTTACAAGATGCATACACAGATGACACAATTGACCCTCTTCAAAGAGAGTGGGTAAAAGAAATCTATTTAAGTTGTATGAAGAAAGTTGCTATTGAGCAATCAAAAGTTTTTGAAGAAATGTTTAAAGAAAATTCTCTTGATGAAGGAATTTCTTCAGTAGTAACAATTTCTTCAGACCCTTACGAAGAACCAAATTATTTTTATCAACAATACGTACCAAAAAACTATATTAAAGTTTGTGAAAGAAATTGCCCCTGGTCACGTGGCTACAAGCATGATGTTGTATTCATTAAAAAGATGGATGCCAAAAGACAAGCCATTACAATTAAAGTTAAAGATTTATATAAAGGACTTGTTATCGGCAAAGGCGGAGAGAACATCAAGAAAATTGCGAAAATGATTAATGCAAGAAGAATTAATGTAATTTGATAAGAATTTAGGAGTCTTCAACAGGCTCCTTTTTTCTTAATATTTTGCAGGTGATTGCTTGTTTTTATTTTGTTGGTAACTTTCACTATGCAAGATGTGATGCATTACTATCAACACTTAATCCTAAAAGCTCTGCATTTCTTTCTTTAAAATATGTATTTGCTTTACTAAATGCTATTATCTCGGTTGTACACACGGGGGTAAAGTCTCCTGGGTGAGAAAATAGTACTAACCAACGTCCCTTGTAATCATTTAAACATATATCTCCCATTGTTGTTTGTGCCTCAAAATCTGGTGCATACATACCAATTCTAACATTACCATTCATCATTACTTCATAATCCATAAAAATAAACTCCTTTCATTTTTGTATATATTATGAAAGAAGTTTATTTTTCGTTACTTTATATCTATTTAGCTTGCTTTAACTGTATATATCCTAGTTCTTCCCAACTGTTATATGCTAAGTTTAACCTAAATACTAAATGTGGTTTTGCACCTGCTCTATTTTTGTCTACAACACATGCATAATAACGTACATCAGGGTCTTTTACATTTTCTAAATTAAAGAATTTTGTATCCACCTCTTCTAAAGAATACTCGTATTCTTTTAGATTTTCTCTGTTAATTTGTTTTATTAAGCATAATGTATCTAATACTTCCTTTACTGTTCTACTAACTGCTAAATCATTTACTGTTAAATTTACAGGTAAAGTAGAACTTTCTGCTAATTGTAATGTTGCAAAAATAAACATATTAAAGTTTTGTGCTAAATTTGAAAGTATTGTTGCTGTTTTCTTTAGCTCTTCACCATTTCCAATATTGTCTACATCTGTTTTTAAAGTATCATAAAATACATATTCTATTTTTTCTTTATAGTAGTAATTCATTATAACTTTTCGTAATTCATCATTGGTGTGGTCTGTTATATTAATGAAGTAAATAGAATTATTCATTTGCTTGTTTACCCAATCTGTAACTGCAATTGTATCTTTAAATTCTTTTGATACTTTTAATAGCCTTTTTACAAAATCTTTTTTAGTTTCTTTTTCTTCTTGTAAAATAAAGCCATTTTCATCTACTTTTACTTTTTTAGGATCATCTGGTCTAAACCTAAATTCTAATAGTTCTCCTTCTGTTTTATGAAGCTTATATCCATGAATTTTTTGAATTTCTGGATTGTTTAGAATTGTAGTTATTAAGCAAAGTCTCATTTTTTCTTCTGACATTTCATTTGATATAACTAGTACTTTTTTCTTATGTACAAATGCAGTATATGCTGCTATGTTAATGGTAAACCTACTCTTTCCTGCATTTGATGGCATTGCAAAAGCTGTTGTTTCTCCTTTTCTAATTCCTTTAAATACACTAGATAAAATTGGAAATGGATATTCTAATCCATTTGTTAAGTTATTATCTCCCTCTTCTAAAAACTTTGTTAAATCCATATTTAAAATAGCACGTTTAAACTTGTTTGTAGCATTTACTTGTTCTACTGCACTTTCTACTTCTTCTACAGACATCTCTTCATATAATTCGTAATTTGCAATTTCTACAATTTTATCTTGAATATGTTTTATCGGAACTTCTATATAATGTTTTCTTAATGTAAACAGTTTCTTTAATTCTATATATGCTTGCTCTATTCCATAATCAAATTCTAATGCCTTCCCCTTTACTTCCTCTGCAAAAGCATCTGTATCTTCTGTATCTCTTGGAAAGTTAAATCCCTTTTTTGCTATTTCTGGTGCATAGCTTTCACCATCTGTAAATAGTATTCTTTTATATAAATTTAGTAATTCTGGATTTTCAAAATAGCATTCATCAAAAACAAAATAATATTTAACTATTGCTTCTGGGTTATCTAATAATAACCCAATATATATTTCTTCTAATTCTTCATCACTTAATTCTTCTGGATATGTTTTCTTTTTCTCAGTATTTTCCTCTTCTTTTGTAGCAAAAACAGAATTTAATTGTTCTCTTACTTCACTTGATAGTCCATCCATTTTTTCTAGTGCCAATCCCATATCTCCATTATTAATAGCTTCTCTTATATCATCTAAAATTTGTTCATTTTCATCTGTTACTGGAATATCATTTATTAAATTTAATAATGTACTACTTGTTTCATCCATTGTTTTTCTCCCCTTATATATTATTATAATTTCTGTTTGAATTATATCCTTGGTACTCTAAGTTTAATGGTTCTAGTATTTTCTTTGCTCTATCTTTTGATAAGTTCCATTCTTGTATATTTCTATCTTCTTTTACATCTTGATACATGTTGTATAAGTAATTGTTAATTCTTCTTTTGTCTCTTTCATCTTCTGTAGTACTATATAAATATACAATTTCAGAAACTGCATCTGTTCCTAAATTTTGTATTAAATAATCAGTATCGATTTCTCTTACAAATTCTCCTGGCATTTTGTTCATTGCTCTATTTATATTATTTTTTGCAATTAGATAATCTATATTTGCAAAATTAGTAACAACATACATTGCAATTCCTATTACTAAATATGCTTTTAATAAATTTACCTTTTGCCTTAATATATACAAAATAGTTGGTATAATAGCAATTATTTCTGTAATTAGAATAACATATACCATTAGTCTTAAAAATGTATAACCATATTCACTTTCATATAAACGCATTCTCATAAAGGCTGAAATTGCAATAACAATTGTAAATATACACATAGTTACATTCATCCATTTTGTATATTTATTTTTTGTCTCTTCTTTCTTTTGATTCTCATTTGTCAATAATATGATTGCAAAATTGATTATTGTAATAATCATTAATTGGAAGAAACCTTGTCTTGCATATTGTGCCAAATTTAGTGTAGCATTTAAATTTGCATCTGAAAATATGTATGAGTATAAATATATAAATTGTATTACAGTAAAAGCTAAATATACTACATTAATAATTGTTAAAATAGTGTTTATAATAACAGGATTTATATGTGATTTTAAAATATTCTTTTCCTTATATTCTCTTTGAAAAGCACTATTTTTGTTAAATATGTTATATAAAATACATACAATATATATGAATACTAGAGCTATTACAATTAATCTGCCAATTAAATCTATAATAAAATCACTTGTAAATATGAATTCAATTTTGCTAAAAATTACATCAAATACATTTGCAAATACACCATCTGCTGACATTAATAGTGCAAGTATAATAAGTAATAGTGGTAATGAACATACTATTCCAACACCAATAAGTTTTGCATTTTTATGCTTATCTTCCTTAGGTATCTGTTCTCCATCTTTTACTTCTTTTTTATCTCCTATAATAGCCTCTTTAACTAGTTTAAATGCATTTGGTATAAATTCTAAAGAGCCTATTACGAGATTGATTGATTTTCCAAATAGTTCACGTAATTTAAATGTATCTACACATGCCCATACCACCATAATTCCTAATAATATTGGTATAACAAATACATTTAGTGTAGAAAAAAATGCATTATTATAAATAAAATATGTAGCACTTAATAGTATAATTGGAAATGCTAAATATACTGCATTTTTGTTTTTTACTTTACCACATTTTTTTAAAAATGCTATTAATAAAAATACACTAACAACTGTAAATAGCAATACTGATATTCCAAAATCCTGTCCGTAGAATAAAATTGAATGTAATATGGCAAGTAGTAAACTTCCCCATATCGCTTTTTTCATATTGCTTTTTCCCCCTTTATTTTTTTAATTCTTCTAGTTGCTTATATCTTAATAAATTTAGTTCATAGTTTTCTTTATGATTTTTTACTACTGTATGTAAAATTACTCCACATTGTCCAATAATTACAGATAGTATTACGATTCCTGTAGCAAGTATTGCTGATGGAACTTTTGTAATATATCTAGTTTTTATAAATTCTACAAATACTGGTATTCCAATAATTAGTCCAAATATAAATAAAACGACTGCTATTAGTGTAAAGAATTGTAATGGTTTGTAGTTTTTAAACATATTTACAATAGTTTTTACAACTTTTATTCCATCACTAACTGTGTTTAATTTTGATACACTACCATCTGGTCTATCTCTATACACAATTGGTATTTCTTTTATAATATATTTTTTATCTAGTGCATATAAAGACATTTCTGTTTCTATTTCAAATTTGGGTGTCATAACTGGCATGTTTTTTACAAACATTTTGTTAAACGCTCTATATCCTGTCATTATGTCTTTTAATTTTGTTCTAAATAATACATTTATTGATTTTTTTACTAAGTTATTACCAAATTCATGGAAATGTCTTTTGTTTTCTTCTTGGTATGTTCCATTAGATAGCCTATCCCCAATTGTCATATCTGCTTCTCCTGTTTTTATTGGCTCTATTAGTTTATGAACAAATTCAGCAGGATATGTGTCATCTCCATCTACCATAACATAAATATCTGCATCTATATCTCTAAACATTGTTCTTACAACATTACCTTTTCCTTGCCTATACTCATGTTTTACAATTGCTCCATTAGCAACCGCAATTTCAGAAGTTTTATCTTTTGAATTGTTATCATATACATATATATCTGCATCTGGTAATTCTTTTCTAAAGTCTTTTATTACCTTCTCAATTGTAAGCTCTTCATTATAACATGGTATTAATATTGCTATTTTTTCCATTATTGGTCTCCTTTTTATACTATTTATAGGTTAATTTATGTCTATATTTTATCTCTATATACTTTTTTTGTCAATGCAGATATTTTAAAAGAGCTATCTAGTTTTGAAGTAGATAGCCCTTTTCTTACATTCTTTTTCCTTGTATTGTAAAGTTTCCTTTATTGGTATTAGTCATAAGTTGCAACATGTTTCCATTTACACTGCATGTTGCAGTATAGTTTATCGCTCCCATTGGTGTACTAAAATTTCCTTTAAAATTACACTCATTTTCTTTTGTCATTGTTCCATTAAACTGATTTTTCATTCCCATTGTTTCTAGTGTTCCAATCACATTATTTCCTCGTGTTTGTAGTGTTATAGTTCCATTTATTCCTCCCATAGGTGTATTAAGACTACAACTATATTTTCCATCTAACATATTAAATTCCTCCTTAGTTTTATTTTATGCTATTTATAATATGTCCTATGATGATTTTTTGTTATTGTACAAAAAAACCAGAGTTTTACTCTGGCTTTTCTTTATATATTTTTTACATTGCTTCTTGGTTATTTTCTTCAGAAGCATCTTCTTTTTCATCTATTACTTCTAAACTTCCTATAGATACTTCGTACGCAACTTTTGTAATAGCTGTTCCATCTTCAAACTTTTTCTCATAACTTCTTGATTGAACACGTCCTGTTACTTTTACTTCTGTTCCTACTTCTAAATTTTGGCAAAATCTTGCAGTTCTACCCCAAGCAATAGCTGGAATATAGTCTGATTTATTGTAAGCACGGTTTACTGCTAATAATAAATCTGCAATTTCACGTCCAAATGGTGTTTGACGATATATTGGTTTTTTGCAAATATATCCTGTTAATATTACTTCATTTGATGTAGGTTCTTTACTTTCTTCTGTTTGTATTTGTTCTTCAATTTCTTCTTCATAAAAAATATCTTTTGCAAATACTGTTAATATTAATTTATTCTTTTCATTTTCATAACTATTATAAGACCTAAATTGTCCTCTAATTAATACTTTTGAACCAACCGACATTTTCTCATCTTGAATTAATCTTTCTGAAATTGTTACTGGTATAATATCAGCTGTATCACTTAAACGAGGTACCTCTAAATCAAATATGTAAAAACATTCTCCATAAATTTCGTGACTAAACCTTTTATCACTTGTTACCTTTCCCATTAAAATTAAATGGTTATTATCCGCATAATTTGTATTCATTATAATTTTTTCCTCCCTACTTATTTTTTAAATTTATCTATTGTATCTTATTCATTAAGTACACATTTTAGAATACTTTTTTCTTGTACAGTACTATTATACTACGTTTTTTTGGTTTTGTCTACATAAAAAGTTTAATTTTTCCATTTTTTACAATGTTTTTTAAATTCTTACCTTTATTTCTTGCTTTTCATATACCAACAAAATAGCTATAACGCCCATAATAGTAGTAGCATTTGCTTTGCATTCTTGCCCTATTGGAATTAGAATTTCTTGTTCTTCTAATTTGTTTCCTATACGACTTGTAATTGCTCTTTGTAAGCAAATTAACATACTATCATCATCTACGCTTGATGCTGTAACTGTACTTTTCGTGTTAAATCCATAAGAAATAATATTGGATTTTATGTTTTCTATACCTTCTACTGTAATTCCTTCATCTACATTTATAATAATATATTTTGCTTTTTGTAATATTTTTAACATAGTTTCTTTTTTTTCAAATGCATTTGACTTATTTGAAAATATTGCAATTGTTTCAAAAGTAATATTTTTAAAATTATCAATATTTTCTTCTTTTAATAAAATAATATTTGATGATATACTACTATTTAATATTTGCTTAATATATCTTTCCTGTTTTGGTGTACATATAATTCCAATAAAAGACATTTACTCTTCTCCTTATCTTAAACCATAGTATATCCTTTATTTTCCTTTTTATTCTATTTTTTGCATACCATTTGCATCAATTATATAGTTTTCATTGTAAATTAGTTCTGAAACTGGAACAATTTCATATCCTTTTTCCTTTATATTGCTAATAATTTTATCAAGTGCATCCGCTGTATGGAGGGTTCCATTATGCATTAAAACAATATCTCCTTGTTTTAATTTATCTTTTAATCTATTCCACATTTCATCTCCAGTTAATCCTTTGTAATCCAAAGTATCTAATGACCATTGAATTGTTTTATGGTTTTGGTTTTTAGTAGCAGTTATTACAATATCATTATACTCACCATATGGTCCTCTATATAATGTACTTCTTTTTCCAGTTAATCTCTCTATTTTATTCGCACATTCCTTTATTTGCTCTTCATTTTTTTCTAATGTCATTTGGTTTACATGTGGATGTGTATTTGAATGATTTCCTATTTCATGTCCTAATGCAGAAATTTTCTTTACAGCTTCTGGATATTTATCTACCCAATCACCTACCATAAAAAAAGTAACTTTTACTTGATTTTTATTTAATGTATCTAGTATCTTATCGATATCATCTGCATTCCAAGCACAATTAATTGTGAGCGAAACCTTTTTTTCTTCTGTTTTTACACAATATATTGGTAATAGCTTTGATACTCTCCCTGCTGTTTCTATAGTGTCTTCATATGTTGGTATAAAAAAGCTTGCTCCTGCAAATAAAATAGCTACTGTGCTAAATGCTACTAAATATGATATTATTTTTTGTTTATTAAAAACCAAAAACATAATAAATCCTCCTAAACATGTGCTACACTAATTGTATTCACCTGCTAAGAGGATTATGATTTTTTTATTAAATTTTAGTTTAAAGGTTTCATTGTTGGGAATAATAGCACATCTCTTATAGAACTAGCATCTGTTAATAGCATAATAAGCCTATCTATTCCCATTCCTAATCCTCCTGTTGGAGGTAAACCAATTTCTAAGCTTTGTACAAAGTCTTCATCCATCATGTTTGCTTCTTCGTCTCCTGCTTCTCTTGCTTCTACTTGCTTTTTAAATCTTTCATATTGGTCAATTGGGTCATTTAATTCTGAATATGCATTTCCATATTCTCTTCCACCTATAAATAGTTCAAATCTTTCTGTTAAACGTGGATCAGATGGTTTTCTTTTTGTTAATGGTGATACTTCTACTGGATAATCACATATAAATGTTGGTTGTATTAATGTTTCTTCAACATATTCCTCAAAGAATATATTAATAATATTTCCTCTTGTTTTCTTTATATCATCTACTTCTAGCTTTCTTTCTTCTGCAAGTTTTATAGCTTCTTCATCTGTTGTAATTTTATTAAAGTCTATTCCTGTTACTTCACGGATTGCATCTATCATTGTAATTCTTTTCCATGATGGTGTTAAGTCTATTTCTACTCCTTGATATGTAATTTTTGTTGTTCCTAATATGTTTTTAGCAATAGTAGATACCATTTCTTCTGTTATATTCATCATATCATTGTAATCTTCATATGCTGCATATAATTCCATAGATGTAAACTCTGGATTATGCTTTAAATCCATTCCTTCATTTCTAAATAATCTACCTATTTCATATACTTTATCAAAACCACCTACTATAAGTCTTTTTAAATATAATTCTGGTGCAATTCTTAAATACATATCGATATCTAGCGCATTATGATGTGTTACAAATGGTTTTGCTGTTGCTCCACCTGCAATAGTATTCAATATAGGTGTTTCTACTTCCATATACCCTTTACTATCTAAGAAATCTCTCATTTCTTTTATAATTCTACTTCTTAGTTCGAATGTTTTCTTTACTTCTGGATTTACTATTAAATCTGTATATCTTTGGCGATAACGCAAATCTGGATCTTTTAGACCATGAAATTTTTCTGGAAGTGGTCTTAATGATTTTGAAAGTAATGTTACACTTTTAGCATGTACAGAAATTTCTTCTGTTCTTGTTTTAAATACAAACCCAGTAATTCCAATAATATCTCCTATATCATATGTTTTAAACTCTTTATAACTTTCTTCCCCTAAATCGTTAATACTTACATAACTTTGTATTTTTTCATCGCAATCTTGAATTGTACAAAAAGATGCTTTTCCCATAATTCTTTTTGCAATAATTCTTCCTGCTACTGTAACATCTTTTTCTTCAAAACTTTCAAAGTTTTCCTTTATTTCTCCTGCAGTATTTGTTCTATTAAATTTTGTAATTTCAAATGGATTTTTTCCATTTTTCTGTAGCTCTTCTAACTTTTCTCTTCTTACTTGCATTAGATGGTTAATATCTAACTCTTCCTCTACTTGATTATTTTCATTTTCGCTCATTTTATTCCCTACCTTCTTCTCTTTTATATTATTCTATTATACCTTAGAATTAGCATAATGTAAACCATTATTAAGAGTATTTTCAAATTTATACTATAAAAAGGAGAAGCAAGGGGTAACATTGCTCTCCCTTGCATTAATTATAAATTATGCATTCATAATTATGTCTCCCAAACTCTAATGCAGCTTGATGATCTTCAAAGTATACATCTAAATGGTTATCATCGATTTTTCCGCCTCTGTCCTCTACTACAAACCAACCACCTGATGGTGTATTTGCTAAAGCAGAAATGTATATCTTTGTACCAAATTTGTAGCTTGGTCCTGCTGCAACTGTATGCCACTGTTGTGCTTTTGTATTAGATGCAGTAATTCCATTCGTTTTTTCACAACATTGTTCGCATGCACAGTATGCCGAAACATTAAGTTCTTTTAATCCATCTTCCTCTACTACTGCTTCCGTTATACACTCTTCCTGTATTGCTATAGATTGCTCTTGTATACGTGGCACATCGCTCATGTCTGGCATTGGTAAACTCTGGATGTATCTTTTTGCCTGATCTTCTACTGATTCTTCTGTTTTAGAAATGGTATCCCACTGTATAACTATCGGTCGTTCCATTCTCTTAATCTTGCAATCACCTATAATGATAATCACAATTATGATTACAGAAAAAATCATTAATCCCCGTGTTAACCATGCTAAGAACCCATAAAGAACTTCTTGTGTCTCAATTTTCTTTGTCATCATGTGTTTTTCTCCTTTTCTAATTCCCCTATAATAGGGTTTTTATTGTATACTTTAGGACTACATATATTATATCACTTTATTAACATAATGTCTAATTGGTTTACATTTTGCATTATGCTATTTGTTTCGTAGTTGTTTTGCATGTTCTAATGTTACTTCATTTACTTCTCCACTTGCAATTCTTGCAATTTCACGAAGTACCTCTTCTTCATTTAATTTATTTACACTAGTTTTCGTTGTTTCGTTTATTACTGATTTACTGATATAGTAGTTGTAGTCTCCTTTTGCTGCAATTGGCGCTAAATGTGTTACACATAATACTTGATGATGACATGCTATTTGTTTTATTTTCTCTGCTACTTTGTTTGCAGCAACACCACTAATTCCAGTATCAATTTCATCAAATATAAGTACTGGCACTTTATCTATGCTTGCAAGTACATTTTTAATTGCTAGCATTATTCTTGACATTTCTCCACCAGATGCGATTTTAATTAATGGCTTAAAGTCTTCTCCTGTGTTTGTTTTAATGAAAAATTCTACTTTATCTAATCCATTTTTGTTAAACTCTCCACCTTCATCAAATGTAACAACTACATTAAAACTTGCATTTTTCATTTCTAAATCTTGTAATTGTTCACTAATTTTATTAGATAATACTTTTGCCTTTTCGTTTCTTACATCATCCATTTTTTTAGCTAAAGAAAACATATTAGTTTCTAAATCTTCTAAAGTTTTCTTTAGGTTATTTCTATATTCTTCTAAATTTTCTATTTGATTAATTTCTTCTTGTGTTTCTTCTTTATATTTTAAAATCTCCTCTATGGTGTTACCATATTTTCTTTTTAAAGAAAATATTAAATCTAACCTTTCTTCTATTTTTTCCCTTTCCTCCTCGTCAAAATCTACGTCATCTTTTAATCCATTTATATCTCTTTCTAACTCTTGTAAATCGTAATAAATGCTTTTTAAATTATTTAATTTTTCTTCATATGTACTATCCAAATTTTCAATTTTTTCTAATGCTCTTACTGCTTTTGAAATTGAATCTATAGCATTAGTTCCTATTTCATCATCTACTTCATTTAGTCCTTCTGAAATCTTTTCTGAATTTAACATTATAGTTCTTGTTCCCTCTAGTGTTTCTTCTTCTCCTATTTTTAAGTTTGCCTCTTCTATTTCATTTACTTGATATTTTAATAAATCTAGTTTTCTTTGTTTTTCTTTATCATCACCATAATTTTCTTTTAACTTAAGCTTCACATTACAATACTGTTCATATAGTATTTGATAATCATTTTTTAATTTTTCTATTTCTCTTCCGTAAAAATCCATCTAAGTATTGTATATGTGATGATGGTTCTAATATTGTTTGGTTATCTTGTTGCCCATGTATATCTATAATATCTTGCATAAATTCTTTTAGCTCATTTACTGTTACCATTCTTCCATTAATTTTACACAAGTTTCTACCATTACTAAATACTTCTCTTGATATAATAATATTTCCATCTATCGAATCTTTGTGGTTTGGTAAATATAGGCATAATTCTACAAAGGACTGGTCTTGTCCTTTTCTTATCATTTCTTTTGAAAATCTTCCTCCTGCAATAATTGATAAAGAATCTATTATTAAAGTTTTTCCTGCCCCTGTTTCTCCTGTTAATACATTAAAGCCTTGGTCTAAGTTAATACTTATATCATCAATAATTCCTATATTTTTAATATGTAAATTTGATATCATATCTTCTACTCCTTTTTTAATTCATTATGTGCTTTTTCTACTGTTTGTTTTATAGTATTTCTCGCACTAAAAAGCTCTAAATTTGATGTAGTCTTTTTTAAATATAATAAATATTCTATATTTCCTGCAGGACCCTTTATTGGTGAATATTCTAAAGCTGATATTTCAAACTGCAAGCTACTTGCAAATAGCATTACTTTTTCTATTACTTTTAAATGTACTTTTTTATCTTTTACTACTCCATTTTTATTGATATACTCTGTTCCTGCTTCAAATTGTGGTTTTATTAGAACTACTATTTCTCCATTTTGTTTTAATAGTTCATATGCTTTATCTAATACTGCTGTTAATGAAATAAAAGAAACATCTATTGATATAAAATCTACTTTTTCAAATTCGTCTATCCTTATTTCTTTAATGTTAGTTCCTTCTAAATTAATTACCCTATTGTCTTGTTTTAAACTTTCATCTAATTGGTCATGCCCTACATCTATTGCATATACTTTTTTTGCTCCATTTTGTAACATGCAGTCTGTAAAACCTCCTGTTGATGCTCCTATATCTATACATACTTTTTCTTTTAAATCTATTGTAAATACCTTTATTGCTTTATCTAGCTTTAACCCTCCACGACTTACAAACTTTAGGGTTTCACCTTTTACTTCTATTTTACTTTGTTCATCTATTACTTTACTAGCCTTAGTAATTAGCTTATCTTTTACATAAATACAGTTATTTTCAATAGCATATTTTGCTTTCTGCCTTGTAGGGAAATATTCTAATTTTACTAGTATATTATCTATCCTATCTTTCATATTGCCTCCTTAATTCTTGGCAAATTTTTGTTCGTATTTATTATATCGTATTTTTAAACTTTGTCAAGAGATTTGAATGTATTTTTTGAAATTATATTTTAAAGTAATTGACAGAAATAAAAAAACATGTTATTCTATGTAAGTATTAATGTGGCCCCTTGGTCAAGCGGTTAAGACGCAGCCCTCTCAAGGCTGAATCATGGGTTCGATTCCCGTAGGGGTCACCAATAGAAAATAAAACGAACTTGAATATAAAAAACATGGTTCTATAATAAATGTTGGGGTGGGTTAAACTGCTTCAACATTTTTTTGTAAA
>CANOGC010000046.1 GCA_947565445.1 uncultured Clostridium sp.
CAAGACACTAACATAAATAAAAAAAATTCTCAAAAAAAGTGTCCAAAAACTTGACATAGATCCACTTTGAGTATTATTATTACAATAAAGAGTATTTCAAAATTGATTTAGAAGAATTAGAAGAAAAATACCAAGAGGAAATACTAAATATAATGAAAATGGATGTAGTCGATTATAATAACAAAGTAGATAAGATTAATTTTGAAACACCTGTTATGCTAACAGTTTATTGTATTTATAATGGGGGTTTAATAGGAATAAAGATAGAAGATGAATGGGGCGAAATTTATAAAAAGGATATTGTTTCAGGAGTTCAACAAATGGAAATCTTTTTTGAAAAGCACCAAAAAAGGTTAGAGGCATATATAGAAGAGAAAGAAGAACAACGAGAATTAGAATTAGAAGATTTAAAGCATATCATATTTAATGATGAAGAATTTCAAAAGTCTACTAATAAAGATTTACGAACAGCATATATTAGAAGTTTTTTAAAAAAGAATTCTAGGTATAAGGAATTATTCAATTATGGAAATGGATATGATTGGAATTCGTATAAATGGATTGATAAAATATGGAAAGAATACAAAGAAAAAAATAAGCAGTAAGTTGTATTTTTGAAAGAGGGATATTATGAAATTTGAAAATAGATACTATGTAGATAAAAAAATGTATGAGGAATATGTAAGTAAAGTTGCAACAAGAAAAATTATAGTAAGCTGTGTAATTATTCTTATTATATCAATAATATTACTTTTCATTTTTAAAGCTGATTCATTTAAAATGACAATGTCTTTAGCTGTAGGAATTTTAGCTCTAGGAATTATAATTTTTATACAACCAATTTATTTAAAAGAGTTATTAAATTTGGATTTTAAATTGCATAATGGAGAGCATCCAGAAACAGTCGTTACATTTGATGATAAAATAACATTAAAAGAGGGAAATCAACAGATATCTATAGAATATGTGCAAATAAAAAAATATTACAGACTAAAGAGAAGTAGTATTTTGATGTTTTCAGAACAGAATGGAATTATGTTTGTAGAGGATAACTTTACAATAGGAAAAAAAGAAGATTTTGAGAAATTTATTTTAGAACAATGCAACAATTTAGATAAAATAATTGAAAGATAGACTATTTTGAAAGCACGGTTAGTTATAATTGCTTGCTTTTATGTTGTTGTTTAGTAATTTATCTTTGGGAGGTATATGTATGAATAAAAATAATATTATTATAACTTGTGTGATATTAGTAATAGTATTACTTGGAATAATGCTATTTAATAAAGTGAAAGAAATAGATGATAATAGGATAGATAAAACTGAATTTGCACATTCAGTTATATATGATGAATATGAAAATTTGATATATGATATATCTGAATCAAAAGAGATTGAAGAAACTATTGAAAATACAACTATTCAAGGTATAGTGGAATTAAATCATAATGGATATATTTATATATTTAATGGGCAACATTTTGGAGAATATGGACTTGAAATGAAAGAATATACTGAAGCTAATATCGATGATAAAAAACAAGAATGTATAGATTATTACACATCCGATAAATATGATACAAGTTATATTCAAGAAGGAGACATAATAATTTGTACTGGAGATTTAATAAGGTATAAATATACTATGGGAAATAATGATTTTGATACAAAAGATAATTCAATTATTGTTTTAAAATCAAAAGATTATGATTCAATAAAAAAAGAAACTATAAATAATGAAAAGTCAGTAATAGCAACTGTTGTAGATTATTACAATACTTCTGGAGAAATATATATAAAATATGATGTTTCTGATAAAGAATATAATTTGCCATTTGCATTGAAATTGAATATTACAGATGATACAAAAATTATTGGAAATATAGTAAAGGGAAGCAAGATAAAAGTACAGTATAAAAACTTAAATATACCATTAGATGAATTAGAATTAAAATCAATAGAAGTTATTAATGATAATGAAATATAGGAATAAAAGCAAATGAATAAAAAAATAATATTTTTGATAGTTACAGTAATAATGTGGATTTTAGTAATAATCCCAACAATATTGATATTTAGTAAATGTATGTATAGTTATGAAAGTGGAACAGATATAGCCTTAGAAGGAACACAAATGATTTATGGAATATCAGCATTTAAAAGTACATTATCTCTCTTTATATCTTTCTGTTTTCCATTAGTTATTATATGGATAATTTTATTTATGGCAACGATTATAATGACTATATTTATAATGATTAAATATAAAAATCAAAAAAGTTAGAATAACAATAAATTTATGGAGCAGATGATTAGGTTGCTAATTGTCTGCTTTTATGATAATATAAGTAAAAATGAAATAGTAATTTGTAGGGAGAAATTGATGAAAAGAAGTTTAAAAAATATATTTAATATATTAATTTGTTTATTAATTTTTATCATTATATTCTTTGGATTTAAAAGATTTAACTCCTATTATAATATTGAATACGACAATGATTCAAAAGGCGAGATACAGTCATTTATACAAAGAAATGAGATAAAATTAAAAGCAGTTAAGTATATTACCAATATAACAATGGTGCGAGTTATTCCAAGTGGATATCGCTATACTATTTATTACATTGATAGTGATAATAATAAACAATCTGAAGCCGTTTCTAGAAAAAGTGAAACAACTTTTAAAGATTATATAATTAAGAATGGGGAAAATCTCGAGAAAAAATATTCTAATATTTGTAGGAATGTTTTTTATATATTTGTTATTGTTATGATTATAAAAATCATCATTATATATAGAGATAATAAAAAACAAAAATTATTAGAGAGATAACTTACATGTAGAGCAGATGATTAGTTGCTAATTGTCTGCTTTTATGATATTATTTAGGCAACAAAATAGTAATTTGAAAGGAGATTTCTTATGAATAAAAAAGTAGGTGTTTTGATATTATTTTTAATTGTTATTATAGGAATAGTAATAGGAATAACTGTTTTTAATGAAAAATGCAATGCAAATTGGATTACAGATAATGATTACTTATATGATATAGCCAAAGAATATATAGTAATAGAAAATACGAATAGTGGATATGACAAAAACAAAAAGGATTTTAAAGTTTTTGCAGATTATAAAGGCTTTGGCGTAGAAGAAAAAGACAATAAAAAGTATGTATATATGTGGATATTAGAAGAAGCATATTATGTGAAAAATGATAAGTTAAGATCAAGTTCAGGAAGTTCAATGCCTTATAAATTCACATTTGAAAATGATAAAGTTATTGATTATGAAATACCTAAGGATGGTACTTATTATGTATCATCAATAAAAGATATGTTTCCAGATAGTATAGAATCTAAGGTACTAATGTATAATATGGAAGATACTAAATTAAAATCACAAGTCAAAGAATATTATTCTTATTTAGATTCTACAGAAATAGTACATGTAGATCCTGATGAAGAAATTATATTATTTACAGGGTATTATGGAGGCTATACAACAAAAGCAGAAGCAAATACCATAAAAGGAAAATGTATAGATAGATATGGAAATGTATACGAATATAAAATACCATGTAATGAAAATGAAGAAATGCTTATTGATGTAAATGAAATTGATAGTAGGATAGTAGAAAAGTATAAAGGTAACATTATATCTTCATTAAATAAAGATGATATAAATACAATATTAAACAATATAAACAATGTTTCTAATGAATATGAAAATATAGGAATAATTGCAGAGGATTTACCATGTTCATTTATATATATCATAAAGAATAAAAATAAAAAAGAACTATACATTTATAACTACGATTCTGCAAAAGAAAATTTATCAGAATCAGCCAAAAGTATATTAGATGTTATTGTAAAAAATCAGATAATCCATTTATATGATTAGCTCAATGTAAATAATTAATAGTGCTAAAATGATTAATTCGTTTTAGCACTATTAATTATACCTAAAAAAGCTAAATGTTTTTAGCATCAAAACAGCAATATCTTTGTTTTTCTAAGTAATGCATACATAAATCAATGAAATACTTTACACTAATTTTTCTACCATCGTAATCATCTCCAAAAATATCGTAGAACACACTAATATCAGTATAATCTAACATAGTATTTAGAGATTTATCCATTGCAGAACGTACTACTTTTTCATTCACAATATTATTTTTTTCAGCAACCTTTTTTACAAGGATATTCATATCCTGAAATAATTTAGTATCATTATAAGCCAATAAAATTGCTTCTTTTAAATATATTGTTCCCTTGAAATAAGAAGTGAAACCAAGTTTCCAAAGAATAGTATCAATCGTTTTTTCAATATCTAAAGTATCTTTTATAGTGTTCACAACAATGTTAATAGCATCTAGTACAGAAAAATTAGATTGCTGTTTTCTAAAGAAAATATGAGCTTTTCCTTGACTAATAATATTAGGTGCTGTTTGAGAATCGATTACCAAAATAATGATATTCGCTTTATCCATTCTGTTCATAATGTTTTTCAGTATATTATTATAAAATGATACTGAAATAATAGAGTCTAATATTATTACATTTTCTTTTGGTTTGATTTGACCAATTAAAGAACTTAATTGGTCATTTGGTACGTATACTATTTCGATTTTTGAGTCGTATTGTAAAGTGATATTAGATAAGCTGTTATACAAAATATCATTATTATTGGCAATTATTATTTTAATACTCATAATAATTCCCCCTTATAATGAATTTCGTTATTATATTACCATAAATTGTAAATTATAACAATATATTACAAATATTATCAGATATAAAATTTTCGACAAAATATTCCGATTAATGCTGATTTTATGACAATCAATTAAAACCATTGTATCATTCTCGCTAGGACAAGAGTCTGTAAGATTGAAGAAAGTATATTAAGTCACATATGAAAAGTAAAAGATAAAATTGCTAAAGAATAGTGAACAAGTATACAACTTTATTTTATAGACTCTTTTGTATTGGAGGGAAAGATATGATTTAAATAAACTAAATAGTGTTAGAAAGTAACAGTAAGTTAATAGCTTTCTTTGATTTATAGACATTTGTCCAATTTGAAAAGATTGGAGAATGTGAAATGGAAAGAAAAGACTATTTAGTAGAAGAATTATCAAAAGAGGAAAAATCATATTTAAAGAGAATTGTAATGACTGCAAAAAACAAATATATTGAAAGGAATAGAGGATACATTAATAATGTAGATATCATATTGGCTGATGAAAATCTTCCTAGTACAGACTCCGTTTTAGAATCTGTCTTACAAAAATTTCAAGAAGAAGTAACCTCAGCAGTTGAGTTTGAAAAAACACTTTCAAACTCATACCTATATAATATTGTGAAAACACTATCTTTAAAAGAAAAAGAAGTGCTTTTTTATCTTTACAAAAAGCAAAAATCTATAAATGAAATAAGTATAATAATGCATATGGATAGAACAACAATATGGAGAATAAGAGATAAGGCTCAAAAGAAAATTGCTAAAAAATTAGTAAAAGGAGATATATAATATGTTTAATAACTTTAATTTATCAGATGATGAAATTTTAAAAATAATTACTGATTATAGTAATTTAATACATAAGCATTCAATAATAAATGGAAAGGTAGATGAGGATTTACAACAAGAAATAAAGTTACTAATATTTAAGATTCTAAGTAAAAATAGAAAAAGTTAAAAAATTTTATTAAAAATGCAACATTTGAAAAATTTTTCGTGTTCTTAATAAGTAAATAACTAAAAGGAGGAAATGTATATGGACACGAAAAATGAAAATAAAGACACATCTGAGATAGAACTTATAACTGCATATGCACAATTAGTGTTTCATACTTTAAAACATAGTGGCACCGAAATAAACGCAAAATCTATACGAAACGAGATTAAAATGTTTTATGAAAAATTCGGAAATCGTGAAGTAAAAAGATTAGCAAAACTGATGCTGAAGGATAATAAGTAGATATTTTATATAAAATATTTAGGTATTAAATAGAGTAAAAAACTCTATTAGTTCCTTCATGCCAAAAAAGTGTTGGCAAAAAGTTGCATAGTAAGAGAAAGGTTTTATTTAGAATATGAAAGATGAAATCTTAGATATGTATTTTAATCGTCAAATGAAGCAAAAAGAAATTGCAGATAATCTACAAATATCTAAATACAAAGTATCAAGAATAGTTTCAAAAGATAATAGGTATGTTGAAGAAAAAGAAAGACGAAAGAAACAAAACAAGATAAAGCATGAAAAATTAAAAAAAGAGCAAGTTTATAGGAAAAGAAAAGATGATCAAATAGATTATGAAGTCATGAAATTACTACATATACAATCAAGTATTGAAATGTCAAGTAGAAAAAGTATTAGTAATAAAGCTTTTAGAGAATGGAATTCCAGTGCATATAAATATAATCCTAAAGCAAAAAAATACTATTTAAGAAAAGAAATCACAGCAGGATTTGATGTACCAAAAATAATCAAATCTTAACAAAAATCTATATGTAATAATAAAACTTGTTCTTACATAAGCTTATTTAGAGGTGTTATTCACATGGAAATAAAAATAAATTTTCCAAAAGATAACAGTCATATAAGTAATTTAGCATATATAAAAGCCTTATTGATTAAAAGTACAATAGAAAATTTAAATATTAGCTATGAAGGAAAAGTACAGTTAAAAAATGAAGTTTTAGAATATTTAAAAAACACTTGAAAATTGGTCTAGCAAGAGTTAAAATCACACAAAAAAAGGAGAACTTGCTATGAAAAAACAAATAACTATTATTATTTATTCTAGGAAATCGAAATATACAGATAAGGGGGATTCTTGTCGGAAATCAAATTGAATTAGGAAAAGACTATATTAGAGTTCATTATCCAGATGATATTTATGATGTAAAAATTATTGTTTTTGAAGATGAGGGATTTTCTGGTGGAAATACAGACAGACCACGTTTTCAAGAAATGCTATCATTAATAAGGGAAAATAAAGTTAATGTTCTAATTTGTTACCGTTTAGATAGAATAAGTAGAAACATAGCTGATTTTTCTAATCTTATTAACGAATTATCTAAGCATAATGTAGATTTCATCTCAATTAAAGAACAATTTGATACTCGTACGCCAATGGGGCGTGCAATGATGTATATAGCATCTGTGTTCGCACAATTAGAAAGAGAAGTTATAGCAGAAAGAATTAGAGATAACTTATTGGAACTTTCTAAAACTCGGAACATGGCTAGGAGGAGATCCACCATTAGGCTTTTCTTCAGAAAGATTTCAAAAAATTGATATTTGTGAAAAAAGTATTGATGGTGATGTGACTGTAAAAAAGCATAAAACAGCATCTAAGCTAATTATCAATAGCAAAGAACTAGTGACGTTAAGACTTCTATATTCAAAGATATTAGAGTTAAAGTCACTTTCTAAATTAGAAACTTATTTAATAAATAACAATATAAAAACAAGAAAAGGTGCTAATTATAGTCTTTTTTCATTACGATGGATATTAACAAATCCTGTGTATGCACAAAATGATCAAGATGTAAAAGATTATTTTAAATCAAAAGGGGTTACTATATATAGTGAAAATGATGAAAGAAGCAATTTTGATGGAAAATACGGACTTTTAACATATAATAAAACAAGTGGGGGTAAGGACTTACCTATGGAAAATTGGATTGTAGCTGTTGGTTTACAGCCAGGTATAATTTCTGGAAAGGAATGGGTTGCAGTTCAGCTATTATTAGAAAAAAATGCAGATAAAAGATATAGAGCAGTAGGATATCCTCAAAAGCAAACAATTGCATCAGGTTTAATAAAGTGTAAACATTGTGGCTCTTATATGAGACCTAGAAATATGGATAAAAGACGAGAAGATGGAACAGTAAATTATAGATATTATTGTCAGTTAAAAGAAAAATCACGAGGACAAAAATGCAATTGTAAGAATGTTTCTGGTGAAAAATTAGATAACAAAATTGTTGAAATCATGAAAGAAACATTTGTACCTAATTCAGATGTATATGAAGAATTGAAAAAAATGTCGATTCCAAAAAATGATAACAATATGAATGAAGAACTAGAGCTTTTAGAAAAAGAATATATAAAAAAACAAGAAGAGATAGACAAAATAGTTGAAAAATTACAGTATATAGACATTGATTTAATTGATATAGTAAATAACAATTTAAGAAAATTAAAAGAGCAGAAATTGGAACTAGAAAAACAAATAGAACAGATAAAAAGTAATTTTAAATCTTCTACTTGTTCACTAGAAGTACATACTGCTAAAAACATATTAAAAATAATAGATAATTCGTTTAAGATATTTGACTTTTTTGATTTAAAAACGAAACGAGATATTGCAGGTTTATTCATTGAAAGTATCTATGGAGATGGGGAAGACGTTGAAATCAATTTTTTAAATACAAAAATAGATGAGACCAAAAAAATATTGTTTGTACCTACTTTTACAAAAGTAGATAATTTTTTAAATATAGAACTGCCAACAGAGAGTGTGAGTAAATGCCTACCTAATGTGATGGCAGAATTGTGAAGTTGAAAAAAATGGAAAAAATAGGGACTACTAAAATGTCGAAAATAGTGATATATTAGTAGTTATAAAAAGAAAGGGGGACTGTATGTTATGAACAAAATGAAAAAAACAAAAATCCAATTACTAATGAAGATAATTGCATTAACAATAGTTTGTGTAATGATATCGCAACTATTTCCTTCAATAGTTTTTGGTATTCAGCAATCAAATGAATTGCAAGAAGAAAATATTATTACAGAAGAAAAAGTAGAAGAAGAAACAAAAAATGAACTACAAGAAGAGATAGAACAAGAAGAAACGAAAGAAGAAGTAGAAACAACGCAAGAGGAAACAAAACAGGGAGAAACAGAAGAAAAAACGGAACAAATAGAAATAGAACAAGAAGTAAATAACAGAACAGGTCTTCAAGTACAAGATACAAAAGAGCTTGTAGAAAAGAGAAAACTTAATGAAAAGCACTTTCTACAAAAAGATGGAAGTATAGTAGCATCAGTTTATCCAATGAATGTACACTATGAATTAAATGGAAAACTAGAGGATATCAATAATTCGCTAGAAGAAAATTGGCGGAGAACTTGAAAATAAAACTAATGCATTTAAAGTAAAGTTTTCTAAAAAGTCAAACAAAAACAACTTAGTAAAACTAAAAATTAATAATCATAATATAAAATGGTCATTACAAAATAGTAATAAAGTAGATGCTATCAAATTAAATGATGATGGTGAAAAAGAAGAAAGTAAATTTAACTTAAAAAATATATCATCAGGAACAGTAAAATATGAAAACATATTAGATAATATAGATATAGAATATAATGTTATTTCTAGCAAAATAAAAGAAAATATTATTTTAAAAGATAAATCAGCAATAAACCAAGAAATATCATTTGAATATGATACAGATAAGTTGAAAATGGAAAGAACAGAAGATGGAAGAATAATATTATATGAAAAAAATAAAGAAGAAATAGAATTCTTTTTAGAAGTACCATATATGTATGATGCAAAGGGCGAAACCTCTAGTGATATAGATATAGAAGTAGCAAATAAAAATAATAAATACACTATGATATTAAAACCTAATAAAGAGTGGTTAGAGAGTGAAGAAAGAGAGTATCCTATAACTATTGACCCAACAGTACAAACTTCACTAAATGTAAAAAGTATAGAAGATGTGTCTATTTTTGATGGAGATACAGGATACCCTGATAGATGGAATGCAGAAATATTAAGGGTAGGTAGTAACAATAAATTAAGCAGTAAAAATCCTTCTAGGAGCTTACTAAAATTTGATTTACCTCAGTTAAATACAGGAGACCAAGTAATAGCAGCCATGTTAGATATATGTACATATCCAGATACAAATCAATGGAATCCACCATCAGATACGATACAAATTGATGTACACAAAATGACACAAGATTGGGATAGTAGGAGTGCTAATTGGAATAACTTAAAAGATAAATATGATTCAAGAATAGTAGATTACACTAAATATAGGTTTGATTATAACCAACAAATTAAGCCATATTATTTTGATATAACTGCTATTGTAAAAGATTGGTATGTAACAGGAAACAATTATGGGTTAGTATTAAAAGACCATACAGAAGTGTATAATGCACCACACTCAGATGCATATTTTTATTCATCAGATATACATAAGGCATATGAAGAACTAAGACCAATGGTACAAATAGTATATAGAAATCAAACAGGGTTAGAAACATATCAAACATATCATACACAATCACTTGGACGAGCAGGAACAATTTATACAAATGATTATAATGGAAATTTAGTATTAAAACATGAAGATCTTTCAACGCCGGGAAATTTAATGCCAGTTAGTGTTAACCATGTATATAATACAAATGATAAAGATATAGACATAGGTTATGGAAAAGGATTTAGATTAAATTTATCACAAACAATAAATTTAGAAACAATAAGTGGTATAGAATATGCAAAATATGTAGATGAAGATGGAACAGCACATTATCTAAAAAAAGAAGGAAATAATTATAAGGATGAAGATGGACTAAGTTTAACTGCAGCATTAGATGGTAATAACGATTTTAGAATAATGGACAAAGAGCATAATGTTTTAATATTTCAAAAAAGAGAAAATGGAACAATAGGTCAAAAGTGGCATCTAAAAGAAGCACACGATTCATTTGGAAATAAGATAATAATAGAATTAAATACAGACAATCAAGCAGACTTTAGAATACACAAAGTTACAGATGCAGCAGGAGACAGTATCCAATTTATGTATAATGGCTCAAGACTATGTGCAATACAAGATAAAAATGGAAGAACAATAACAATAACATATAATTCAAATTCAAACATATCAGAAATATGTTATTGGGATAATCAGAAATCTATATATACATACAATTGGTTAAATTTACTAACCTCAGTTAAAAATATAGATAATTCACATATAAACTATGAATATTACAATGAAAAAGCTAACCGTGTAAAAAGCATAAAAGAATATAGTACAAATGGAGAATTAGGAAATACGCTAGATATATCATATGGTGATAATGTAACAAAGTTTACAGATAATAAAGGTTATAGCAATACATATACTTTTAATAATAGTGGAAACACAATAAGCATATCAGACTTTGGAGAAAACGCAAATGATATAGACAATGCTTACGGCAAAATGTACCAATATGGAGAGCGGAAAAGGTAATAACAACAGATTAACTTTAGATGGAAGTCTATTTTGTATAAATCAAAAAGAAAACAATTTAATTAAAAATGGAAACTTTAGTATGGGATTATCATATTGGGATAAAAGCAATTGTGATAATAATGATACATATGTAGATGGAAAATTTAGATTTATAGGAAATAGTGATGTAGATAAAAATATAGGGCAAACCATAGCTGTAAGCGGAAAAAAAGGAGATATATATAATTTAGCAGGATGGGTAAATAGTAGGGCAGTCCAAAATGATGCTGAAAAAGTAAGGAAAATCTCAATAAGTGTACATTTTGTACGAGCAGATAATACAAGACAAGTAATAGATAAAAATATTAATGTTGATGGTAGTGGGTGGCAGTTTAAATCTGAGGTAGTAATAGCAGATAGTGATTATTCATATATGGCTGTATATTTAGTATGTACAAATAATGCCAATGAGACATACTTTGATAACATAGGACTATTTAAAGAAGAATTTGGACAAAGTTACACATATGACAGCGAAGGTAATGTTATATCTACAAAAGATAACACTAAAAGTGAGCAAACATTCAAATACGACCCCAATAATAATAATTTAATTTCAGCAATAAACCCAATGGGAGGAAAGTTTGATTATGAATATGACAAATCAAATCCTAAAAAATTAATAGGTGCAACAAATTCTTTGGGGAATAACTATACATTTGAATATGATAACAAAGGCAATATGACTAGTGCAAAAGTAAAAGAAGATAATAGTGCTAAACAAAATGTAAATGTAAAATATAATACACATGTAGCAGAAGAGAGTTGGAAGACGACAGTATCTAATGGAGCAACATCAGGTAGTGATGGGTTAAACAATAGAATAGAAGCAGTTGTTATTGAATTAGATGGAAATGTACCAAATTCACATATAGAATATCAAGCCCAAGTACAAGATATAGGTTGGCAAGATTGGGTACGAGATGGAGAAATGGCAGGTACAGGAGGACAAAGTAAAAGATTAGAAACTTTAAAAATTAGACTTGTAAACTTACCTGGATATTCTGTAAAATATAGAGCTTATGTACAAGACATAGGATGGCAAAATTGGGTACAGGATGGAGAAGAAGCTGGTACAGTAGCACAAAGTAAAGCAATATATGCTATTCAAATAAAACTTGTATATAATAGTGGTAGTGGCAAATATAATCAAGCACAAGCAGAATATTCAAGTAATGGAAATTACCAAACTAAATTAATAGATGAAACAGGAAATGCTACACAATATGAGTATAACCAAAATACAGGAACAGTCACTAAAGTAACAGATGCTAAAAATAATGAAACTAATTATACATATGATAATTTTGATAGAGTAACAAAAGTAACAAAACAAGCAAATGGAAAAGAATATAAAAATGAATATACATACAAAAATGACATGATAGAAACAATTACTCATAATAGGTTTAAATATACATTTTCATATGATACCTTTGGAAATGTAAAACAAACAAAAGTAGGAAACCAAGTATTAGCAACAAATCATTATGAATCAAACAATGGAAACTTAGAAAGCATAGCATATGGAAATAATCAATCTGTAGCATATAACTATGATAGGTTTAATAGATTAATCAAAGCAGAAGGAACAAATGGACAATATGAATATACATATGATGCAAAATCAAATGTAAAAACAATAGTAGATAGTGCAAATAGTAATACACAAACATTTACATATGATTTAGCAAATAGGTTAGTAAAAGAAAATAACACAAATGGGTTTACAAAAGAGTATGAATATGATATAAATAGTAATACTAACGGGTTAAAATATACATTATCAAATAAAGTAAACAGAGTAAAATACAATTATGATAATGTAAATAGGTTAAAAGACATAAAATTAAATGACAACATAACATGGGAAAATGGTTATGATAGTTTATCAAGAGTAAGTTCTAAAAAAATAGTAAGTGGAAGTAAGAATT
>CANOGC010000047.1 GCA_947565445.1 uncultured Clostridium sp.
TTTTGTTTATGTTCTTTAATGTAAAAGTTTCTATTGGCTATTTCATTTACTTTATATTCAAGTATAGTAAGAGTAGTAGGATATGTAATCAAATATTCAGTTGGCTTAATAAATTGTAAATTAGTAGCCTTTAAATACTTAATTTTGCCATTTTTAACTTTATACTCATAGCTTTTAATAATTTCTAGTATTTCATCATTTGGCTTTAGTTCTTGTATTACTTCAAACTCAAACATAAAAAATGCCCTCCTTTCTTCGATAAGAGAACATTTTGATATTTTTATGAAGTTCAATTCATCTTTTCTAAAAATGAAAAAACTTACGAAACCTTTCATAGTTCGTAAGTTGCTATAAATTGGAGCTACTGGCGAGAATCGAACTCGCGACCTACAGGTTACGAATCTGTTGCTCTACCAACTGAGCTACAGTAGCGTATTTTATATTCAATTTATTTATATGTTTTAGTTCCTACTGGCTGTCGCAAGCTTCTTCGCTTCGCTACGCATACTGATGCTGTAACTCACTTTCGTTCGAACAGCCTCAGCATCTACCAACTGAGCTACAGTAGCGTATTTTATATTTAATTTATTTGCATGTTTTATTTATTCTAACATATCTTTTTTAAGATTTCTACACATTTTTAAATTTTAATTTTTTATCTTGTATTTTGGATATTAAAATGATATACTCTGTTTGTTGTTAAAAAGTGACAAATTTAAGAAGGAGGGAAATTATATGGAAAATAACGAATTATTACTACAAATTTTAGAAAATACTAAACAATTAGATGTAAAACTTGATACTATTGAAAAAATTTATAATAAACGCTTCGAAAATATTGAAAAACGTTTAGATAGTATTGAAAAAAGTCACACCGAACGTTTTGAAAATCTTGAACAACGCTTAGATAGTTTCGATAAAGTTTATACTGAGCGTTTTGAAAGCCTTGAGCAACGTTTAGATAATTTTAAACAACACTTATGTAGCATTGAAAAAGACCATGGTGAACGTTTGACTAAAATTGAAAATATTGTTACTCGTATGGAAAAAGAACATGGCGATAAAATACAAGTTCTTTTTGACTACTTTGTTGACCAAGATAAAAAGCATAAGGATACCAATTCAAAAATTAATAATCTAGAAGAAAAATTTGATAATCTTGACACAAAAATTTATGCTCTAGAATTCTATAAAGAAGAAAAACTTGCTTCAAATTAGCTTTATTCTTTAATGACTTAAAATCACATTTTTAAGTCCAACAAGTCAAAATTTTACTAGTAGATAAATTTGTTGCTCTTTAACAACAAAATAAAAAGTGAAGATTTCTCCTCACCTATTGTAATATTGTTCCTTCTTCTAATCTATTTCCACGTAAAAAATCACATATATTCATTCGTTTCGCATTTTCGCCTTGTATTTCTACTACTTTTATAACGCCATCTATTGTTTTTATATATAGACCTTGTTTATCATTACTAATTAGAATTTGCCCTGGTACAGAATTTTCATTTGCTGAACCATCACCTACTATCTCTACTTTCCAAAGTTTTATTTTTTTATCATTATATAGTGCATATGCTCCCATAATTGGATTTAAGCCTCTTACTAAGTTTTTAATTTCTTTAGAAGTTTTACTATTCCAATCTATCTTTGCCATTTCTTTTGATAGCATTGGTGCCATAGTATAGTTTTCCCCTTGTGGTATTCTTGGGGCTATTTTTTGTTCTATTTGCTTTAGCGTTTCTACTAGTAATTTGCCACCTTTTTCAGATAATGTATCCCATAGTTCTCCTGTTGTTTCTTCTTCATCAATTTCTACTTCTTCTTTTAAGATTATAGCCCCTGTATCCATTCCTATATCCATATACATAGTAGTTACACCTGTTGTTTTATCACCATTTAAAACAGCCCATTGTATTGGTGCTGCTCCTCTATATTTAGGAAGAAGTGATCCATGTACATTGATACAACCATATGATGGAATATCCAAAATTTCTTTTGGAAGAATTTTGCCATATGCTACTACACAAATAACATCTGGTTTCAAGTTTTTTATTTGTTCTATAAATTTTATGTTGTCTTTTACTTTCTCTGGCTGAAAAACTGGTAAATTATGTTCTAAAGCAAAATCCTTTACAGGCGATGCTATCATTTTCATTCCTCTATTTTTAGGCTTGTCTGGATTTGTAACAACTCCTAAAATAGGATAGTTTGCATTGTATATTGCTTCCAAAGAATTTTTTGCAAAATCTGGTGTTCCCATGAATAAAACTTTAAGCATATATTAACCTTCTTTCATACAATTCTATTTTTCTGGTGTAGAATATTCAAGTGTTCCTGGTAGTATCTTATCTATAAAAACTTCTCCATTTAAATGGTCTATTTCATGTGATATTGCTTGTGCTAATAATCCTTTTCCTGTTAATTTTATTTTTTCGCCATTTCTATCTAATGCTTCGATAGTTACTTCTTCTGGTCTTACTATTTTTGCAAACTTATTTGGAAAGCTTAAACATCCTTCTTCTACTGTTTGTGCTCCTTTTTGCTTAATTATTTCTGGATTAATTAATATAAGTGGTTCCTCTTTTTCATAATCTATATGGATTACCACAACACGTTTTAATATTCCTACTTGCACTGCTGCAAGCCCTACTCCATTAAATTTGTGCATTGTTTCAAGCATATCATCAATTAAAGTTTGTATTTTTTCATCTATTACTTCTACTTCTCTTGAAACCTTTTTTAAAATTTCGTCTCCTTCTTCTCGTATTGTTCGAATTGCCATTTTTATACCCCCATTATTACATCATGCTACTTGGATTTACATCTACTACTATTCTTGATTTATTTCCTTTTGCATATACTTCTTTTAATACTTCCCCCATCATATCATTTACAGGCTCATCAAAATCCCCCTTTAAAATGATTCGCCATCGATATTTGTTTTTTATTTTATCTATTGGTGCTGGTCGTGGACTATATAGTGCTAAATTTATATTATACTTCTTAATTTTTGCATAAAGCTGCTTATATAAAAACTCTGCTTGTTTTTTTACTTCATCTTCTTTCTCTCCACTTATTCCGACTACTATTATATCGCAAAATGGTGGATATTTCAATTGCTTTCTTAAGTTTTCTTCTATCAGATAAAATTTATCATAGTTTTGTTCTTTTGCACATTCTATACTAAAGTGGTCTGGATTATATGTTTGTATAATTACATTTCCTTGCAAATTTTCTCGTCCTGCTCTTCCTGCTACTTGTGTTAATATTTGAAATGTTCTTTCACTTGCTCTATAATCGTCTATGTTTAAACTTCCATCTGCTGCAATAACTCCAACTAATGTTACATTTGGAAAATGATGCCCTTTTACAACCATTTGTGTTCCAATTAAGATATTTATGTTTTCATTTCGAAAACGGTTTAAAATCTCCTCATGTGAATTCTTTTTTGAAACTGTATCTACATCCATACGAATAGTTGTAGCATTTGGAAAAAATTTCTGTATTTGTGCTTCTAGTTTTTGTGTACCTGTTCCAAAGTACTTAATCTTACTACTTCCACATTCTGGACAAATAGTTACATTTTCTTGTTCATAGCCACAATAGTGGCATTTTAGCTTATTTTCTTTCATATGATATGTTAATGTTATGTTACAATTTTTGCATTTTATAGTATGTCCACAATCACGGCACATAACAAATGTAGAAAATCCCCTTCTGTTTAAAAATAAAATTGTTTGATGCTTATTTTTTAAATTTTCTTGTATTTTATCATATAATGCCCTACTTAACATTGTTTTATTACCATTTGCTAGTTCTTCTCTTAAATCAATAATCTGTACTTCTGGTAGCTGAGACCTATTTGCACGTTTTGTTAGAGTTAATAACTCTATTTGTCCTTGTTTTGCTTTATAAAAAGTGTTTACATCTGGTGTAGCACTTCCTAATACAAGTGGGATTTGTTTATTTATTGCTATTTTTCTTGCTACTTCTTTTGCATTATATCTTGGTGTCATTTCAGATTTATATGAATCATCATGTTCTTCATCTATTATAATTAGCCCTAATCCTTCTATTGGTGCAAATATGGCAGAACGAGCACCTATTACTATTTTAGCTTCATTTCTTTTTATTCTTTGCCATTGGTCATAGCGTTCTCCAACTGATAGTTTGCTATGTAATACCGCTATTTGTTCTTGTCCGAATCTTGCAATAAAACGGTCTACCATTTGTGGTGTTAACGAAATTTCTGGCACTAGCATAATAGCAGATTTTTCTTGTTTTATTACATTTTCTATAAGTTGTAAATATATTTCTGTTTTTCCGTGAACCTGTTACCCCATAAATCAAAAATTCTTTAAATTCTCTTTTATTAATCGAATTTGCTATTTTCTGATAAGCATTTTGTTGTTCTTCAGTTAATACTAAGTTATTGTCTTGTTTTACAACTTTATGCAAGAATGGATTTCTTTCTACTTGTTTTTCTATAATTTCTATATAACCATTTTTTTCTAATGTATTAAGAATTGCTTTTGATACATCACAAAATGCTTCTAAATCTGTGGTTAATACTCCATCATTTTGTTCTAAAAAACGTATTACCCTTATATGTTTTTCAGATTTTATTATTTTATTTTCAATAGCATTTTCTATTTCTTCTACTTCTTTTTTTAAGAATACGAAATTTAAGTTTTTTTCTTTTATACGATTTTCTATTATTTTAGTAGAAGTACCTGGTGGTAGCATCATTTTAATTGCATCTGATATGTTACAAAAATATCTTTTTGCCATCCAATTTGCAAGTTTAATATTATCTTCACTAATATTAAAACCTTCCTCAATTTCTTTTATTTCTTTTACTTTGTATTCTGATGTATCTTTAAAACCAACTACAAAGCCTTCTTCTAAAGATTTTGCATTTCCAAATGGCACAAGTACTCTACTTCCAAGCTTAATAGTACCAACAAGTTCTGTTGGTACTTCATAATCAAATATTCTATTTAATTTTTTTACTGTACTATTGATTATAACTTCTGCTACCATTTTATTCTCCATTTTTTCTTTTGTATAAGTATATCAAATAAATAGCAGTTTAACAAGATTATATTTTTCCAAATACATTAAATGGCCAAAAACGAATCCATACTACGCCTTCTAATTTTTGGATTGGAACACACCCAAAATTACGAGAATCCATACTATTTGCTCTGTTATCACCCATTACAAATACACAATTTTCTGGAACAGTTAAATCTGTAAAAATTCCACCATGTGAATCTGTTATAATGTTATTTTGTAAATATGGCTCTTGTAGTTCTTCGTCATTAATATATACTTTTCCTTCACGAATTTGAATATGCTCTCCTGGTAAAGCTATAACTCTCTTAATATAGCTTTCTTTTGTTATTTCTAGTACATAGTAAACAAATTTTGAAAATATATTTGATTTTTTATTATCATATTTTGCAATTGGGTTACTAAGGTTTGTATCTACATAAGTTGCATTTTTTGTAGAAGGTGCTTCTAATGTTACAATTTCACCTCTTTTAGGCATCTTATTTCCAATTTTAATAGATGCTCTATTTAATATTAGCCTTTGATTTTCTATTAATGTTGGATACATTGATATTTGTTTTACAATGGTTGGTGTTCCAATAAGTGTTTTAATAAATAGCGCAATTACAATTGCAATAATAATACAAATAGCCCATTCTATAATCTCTTTTTTCATACTCTACCTTCTTTTTAATATTCTTGAATTATTATAGCACTCAATACTTTTTAATGCAATGGTTGTTTTAGTTTACATATTGTGTTTGTTTGTAATTTATGGTATATGGAGAAAGCAAATGTTTTAGTAGTAGGCTGTAATGGACGGATGGGGCAATTAGTTTGCAAAGCTATTGCTGAAAGTGAGGACTTTGTTGTAGTTGCTGGCTACGATGTAGAGTATAAGAAAGGACTATATGATTTTCCAATTTTTACCTCTATTTCTGAATTGGCAGAATTGGAAGTAGCTGACGATATCGATGCAGTTATTGACTTTTCGAGACCAGCAGCAACTATGGCAGTTCTTGACTTTGCAATAAAGTATCATATTCCTACTTTAATTGCCACTACTGGCTTCTCTGATGAAGAAGAGGAAAAAATCCGAAATGCATCTAGCTGTATTGCTATTTTCAAATCATCTAACATGGCATATAGCGTAAATGCGGTAGCTCAGCTATTCAGAATTGCTGTAAAGCTTCTTCCAGATTATAGCTATGGTATCTCAGAAATTCATCACGAAAATAAGGCTGATGCCCCAAGTGGCACAGCGAAGCTATTTTTTGATGTGATTAATGAAGCTCATGGCAGCGACTTAGTAGCTAAATACGGAAAATCTGGCAAAAAAGAGCCTAATGAAGTCTGGATTGCATCACAGCGTATTGATGGTTTTCCAGGTGAGCATTCGGTTATTCTGGGCGGTCCTAATGATTTCATAAAAATTGAACATTTTGCCCATAACCCAGCCATATTTGCAACAGGTGCTTTGGAGGCAGCAAGATATCTGTTAGACTTCTGTGGTCTCACAGGTTATTATACTATGAATGTTATGTTCAAAGATATCTTCGATGATCTTTAATAAGTTACAAACCAGAACGGTAAAGGGAGCCACATACAGCGTGGCTCCTACCATTATTTATTGCTTATATGTATATTTTCTAATTCTACTTTAAGTTCTCGTGATACTATGTTTTGTATTTGTGCAATTTGTTCTTGTTCTAGCTTTTCTGCCTTTACAATTACACTTACACTTGTATCATTTACAAATATAACACTATTTTCAAATCCTTTTGTAGAAATTAAGTTTTCTGCTATCATTATTGCGTTTTTTGTTTGATTAATCTTTGCAATTTCTTGTTCTGAAATTCCTTTTTGTTCTTGTGAAATACTGTTGTTTTCTAATATCTTTTGATATGTCTCTAGCATTTGTGAATACATTTTTTCTCTTTGTAATTTTGAAGAGGTAAAATAGTCATCATTATTTTTTATTTCTGTATTTGTTTGAATAGAAGATGTCTCTACTGTATTTTCTATTGTATTAGTAGATGTGTTAGTACTTGCTTGTGCATTTTCTATTGTGTTTAATATATTTTGTTTATCCTTTTCTTCTAATAATTCCCCGCTATTTACTAAAGTAGCATCTCCAATTGCAGCATATTGCTCTCCTCCATCTACTGTATTTGTTCCTGTTTGTAAAGCCTCTTGGTTTGAAATATAATTTAAATAACCTGCTGTTACTAACATTAACGCAATTACTAAAATTGCTAATTGATTCTTTTTTAATATGTTTTTCATATTCATCAATCCTTTCTCATTTCAAATACTTGTATTTTGTGGCTACTTAAGCCTGTAACTGCTTCTACTGCTATAACAACATTGTTTTTTACATCTGCACTTCCGTGCTCCCTCAGCAGTTATAATTGCGCCTTCAATTTTGGGGCTTACAACTTTTTGTGTTATTGGAACTTTTTTACCATTTTCTTCTTTATATATTACATCCTTTTGTATATCCTCTTGTGTAGTAGTTCGTGTTCCCCCACCAGAATCTTTTTCTTCTATTTGACTATTTTTACTGTTTTCATTATACATAGCAACAACTTGGCTACTTTCTGAATAGCTAATAAATACTTTTACTTTTCCTACTCCATCTATTTTAGATAAAATATTTTCTAATTGTGATGCTATATCATCATCTTTTTCTACTACTTCTTCTTGTTTATTTTCATCTATTGCTAGTTGCTTTCCTGTTGTTGTGGTTTGTTTTTCTGGTTTTGTATTTTCCTTTTTATCCCCATTCCAAATTGCATTAATTGCAATAATAGTTATTATTAAAACAACTATGAGGACAGCTATATTTTCTATTTTCTTTTTATTGTCTTTCCCCTCCTCTTTTATAATTAGAGTTTTTAATTTTTCTTTTAACATAGTCTTCTCCTTTCTTTAGTATTTTTAAGAATCTTCATTTATGTAGATATTTTTGTTACTTACTTCATACACATTAGATAAGTAATCTTTTACTTCTTTTATTTCACTAGAAGATAACTTATTTTCTTTAGAATTACTAGAAGTTGTCTCATTTTTAACAGTATTTCCAATGCTAATTTTACTAATATCATTTACAATAATGTTACTACTTTGTTCTTTAGTATCTTCTTCTTTTAGTTTTGAAAGTGCTAAATTGATTTCTAAGATTCTTCCATAATTGTCTCCTTCTTGCAACTCAATCTTAACTGTACTGCTTTCTACTAAAAATCCTTTTTCTTTTAGCTTTTGTTTCATATCTTGTTTAAGATTATTTATATAAATTTCTTCTACAGAATTGTCATTATTGGAAGTTAAACTTTCAGACATAGTTTTATATGTTTCATTCTCCTTAAAATAGCTTTCATAATCTATATTATTAAAATTAAGATTTCCATTATTTTTTAGAATAGGAGAAATTATTGTAAATAGAATGTATACACCTATTACTGCTTTAATATATTTCCTATTATTTCCCTCTGGCAAAATCATTTCTATTAAAGTAGCAATAACAACTGCTATAATAATTTGTTCTGCCCAAACACTTATATTTTCTATCATTTTCATCACCTATCGATACATAAGACCAGTATTTGATATTTTAATAACTAGTGTAATACCAATAATAAGCATTACTGCTACTGCAATTAACATACCTAATAACACCTTAAATGTATCTCCCATTCCAGATAATAATGAAACTATTTTGTCATCTGCAATTGGTTGTATAACTGCTGATGTTATGTAATAAGTAATTGTTAAAATTGCCAGTTTTATAATTGGTAATAAACAAATTCCAATAACAACAATTACTCCTACAATTCCTACTGCATTTTTTAAAATATTACTACAACCAATTACTGTATCTACCGCATCACCTAATATTTTTCCTACTACTGGAATAAAGTTTGATACCGCTGCTTTTGCAGTTTTTGCAGTAATTCCATCTACACTACTTGTTAGGCTTCCTTCTAAAGATAAAACCCCTACAAAAACTGTAAGAACAATTCCTAAAACCCATATAACACTACTTTTAAAGTATTTTGATAACTTATCTATTTGAACCTTGTCCGATATTTTCGATATAATGCTTAGTGCTGTTCCAATAAGAATAAGTGGTAGTAAAAATGTTGTTATAATATTTCCAATAAAGGTAATTAAAAATAGCAGTACTGGCTGAACTACACTTGCTGAGGTTATACTTCCGTGTAGTCATCATAAGTGTTAATAATATTGGAAGTAAAGTATAACTAAATCCTACTAAACTTTGTATTGCAGTTTTTGCTAAATTAATAATATCTGCAAAATTACTCATAATAAGAGTAACTATTAATATATATTGTACATAGTATGTAATTTGTGAAATGCTTTTGTTTTCTAAACTATCACTAATCGATTTTAAGATGCTATGAATTACAATGATCACAATTATGCTTCCGAATAATTTTTATTGTATCTTTTATCTCTCTTCCAAATAAGTTTAATATTTTAGTAAAAATTGTTTGATTATCAATTTTTCCTGCAATTGCATCTTTTAATAAACTTCCTGCGTCTATTCCCTCAAAGACCTCTTCGGTATACTGATTTGCCTGTTCTACAAACCCTTTTATATTTAAAGTTTCAGATTGACTTTGTAATATATCTTCTGTGGTTCCATATGATGGAGGTCCTAAAGATAGAAAGATTATAAATAAAATTAAAATAATAAATCGTTTTTTCATCTTTTGTATATCCTCCCCTATGGCAATACTTTTACTACTGTTTCTAATAAACTTGATATAATAGGAATAGAAATTGCTATTATAATTACTTTTCCTCCTAAATCTACCTTACTTGCAATAGCTGTTTCTCCTGAATCTTTACATACACTTACTGCAAATTCAGTTAAAAATGCTATTCCTGTAATTTTTAGTAAAATTCCTAAAAACTGTCCATTTGTACTTGTCATATTTGAAATATTGGTTAATAATCCGTATTATTGCATCTAGTTTACCAACACTCATTAAAATGATTAAAGCACCTGCAAGCATACTTACATACATTGCAAATTCTGGTCGATATTGTTTTAATATTAAAATGATAATAACTGCTAAAAATGCAATTCCTATAATTTTTATAATATCCATAAACAGTATTCCTTTCTAAATGCTCAAACTGCTTGGAAAAGAATTGTAATTATTTTTCAACCTTTCCTTTATAAATTAAAAATAGTTCTCACAGTATCAAATAATGTGCTAATTTCTTTTATTACCATTGTAAGTACAATTACAAGCCCTGCAAGTGTAGTCATCATTGCTTGGTCTTCTCTTCCTGCTCTTACTAATACTTGATGTAGTACAGCAACTAAAATTCCGATTGCTGCTATTTTAAAAAGTAAATTTATATCCAACTTAACATCATTCCTTTCTAAAAGATGTAGTAACTGGTTGGAAAAGAATTAAATTTTGGCTAGGAAAACGAGTTTGAAATTTATGAGGCGTACTAATTGTACGTTGATTAAATTTCAAATGAAGTTTGACAACGCCAAAATTGTAATTATTTTTCAACCCCCTCCTAAATTAATAAAATAACAATAACAAGTCCCAAAACAGTTCCTAATGTTTTATATAATTTTTCATTTTTAGCAAGTTCAGTTTGTGCTTTACTTATTTGTGTTTCTACAAATTGATTTGTTAATTCAATTTGATTAACTTGTCCCTCCATATCTGTTTTTCCGAATTAACTTTCCGAAATCTTTTAATACTGATATATCTTCTTTTGTCATACTTGTTTTGCTTTCTTCTACTGCCTGTTCCCATGATTCTTTTGCATTTTGGTTTTTCATATACTCTGATGCATTTATAAAAATATTTGCTATGTTTGGGAAAGTTGCAAGCCCTGCTCCTACCTCTTTTAATATCTCTGGCAGTAAATCATATGTATATTTCATTTTTGTTTCAACAACTAAAAAGCTCTTTTTCATTTCTTGTAGTTCTTCTACCCTTTTTTTATATTGATTTGAAAACATTTTTCCAATATAACTACATGAAATAAAAACAAGAAATAATAAAGTCCCCTTTATAACTATCATATATTTTTCACCCTTATTACATGTATATGCTACTTGTCCTTAGTTTAGAACTAAAATTTATGCTAACATATAATCTTCTTTCATGCTTCCTAAAAAATATACCTTTTTAGGCTCTCCTTTTAGTTTTTCATCTAAGAAAATTAGTCTTTCGAAAATATGAGATTGTATTAGTTCGTGTATGTATGGGTTTTGTTTTAAGTCTTCCATTGTTTTTCCATGAACCGTAAAAATCCCTTTTATTCCACAGCATACTGCATATCTAATTGCTTTTACATCTTCACTACTTCCTATTTCATCTGCTACAATTACATTTGGTGCCATTGATCGAATCATCATTTGCATTCCAATGGCTTTAGGAATATTATCTAATACATCTGTTCTTACTCCTACTTCATTTTGTGGTATTCCTTTATACATTGCCGCTATTTCTCCTCTTTCATCTACTAGTCCTACAGTAATACCCTCAAAATGGATTTGCTCCATTCCACTACTAATTTTTCTAACTAAATCACGTAACATCGTTGTTTTTCCGTACTCCTGGAGGAGAAATAATAAGAGTATGGTATACTGTGTTTTCTTCTGTGTTTAGGACATATTTTAATATACGATTGCTTGCTCCTATAATTTGTTTTGCAATACGAAAATTAAGGCTTGATATGTAATTTATGTTTGTAACTTTTCCTTCTACTAAAACAACACTTCCAGTTATTCCGAACACGGTGGCCACCTTTTAGAGTAATAAATCCATTACAAATTTGGTTTTGATATGAATAAATAGAATTGTTGCAAATGCATTGTAAAGTTTCTAATATTTCTTCTTGTGAAGGAATAATGTTTTCTAAAATTTGTTCTAAATTGCTATATTTCATAATAATTGGCTTACCAGAACGAATTCGTATTTCTTCTAAAAGTGTAATTCCATCTTGCAAGTTTCCCTTAGAAAACGATTCTTCTAAGGCTTTACTAATTCTTTTTGGAAAGTAACTAAAAATTTCATGCATATTAGTCATTATTTTCCTCCTTGTATTCAAAAAAAACTGTAACATATACTATATATAGTATATGTTACAGTCCTTTTGTTTAGAACTATTTTATTATTATTCTTCCCAGTTATGATATACATTCATTACATCATCTAAATCATCTAGCATATCTACTAGTCTTTCCATTCTTTCAGAACCTTTTTCATCTAATGCTACATATGTACTTGGAACTTGGCTCACTTCTGCTTCTACAAATTCTAATCCTTCTTTTTCAAGTGCTTCACGCACATTTGAAAAGTCTTCAGGAGTTGTTGTTATTTCATAACATTCTTCTTCACTACTTACATCTTCTGCTCCTGCTTCTAATGCAATCATCATTAAATCATCTTCTGATTTATCTGTTGTAGTTTTATCTATTACAATAACACCTTTTCTTTCAAATAGATAAGATACACAACCTGTTGTTCCTAAGTTTCCACCACATTTATCAAAAGCATGTCTAACATCTGCTGCTGTTCTATTTCTATTATCTGTACTTGCTTCTACAATAACTGCAACACCATTTGGTCCATATCCTTCATATGTTACTTCTTCATAATTTGCACTTTCTCCTGCTCCACTTGCTTTCTTAATTGCATTGTTAATTGTATCATTTGGCATATTTGCTGCCTTACATTTTGCAATAACATCTTTTAATTTTGAGTTACCGTGCTGGATCTGGTCCACCTTGTTTTACTGCAACTAGTAATTCTCTTCCTAATTTTGTAAATATTTTCCCTCTTGCAGCATCTGCCTTTCCTTTTTTTGCTGCAATATTATGCCATTTGCTATGTCCTGACATGTAAATTCCTCCTTTTAAATTTTTCTCTCTATTTTCAAGGCTTTCGAGCCTCTAATCACTTGATTTGCTCATTTTTTTACTTTGTTGAACTTTGTTGATTTTAGTGGATTCTGGTAGTTCTATGTTGAAACGATTGCACCAAAATTGCTCCGAAAAATATTATGTCAAATTCTCTTTCTATTTTTTGATAAACATTCGTTTCGTACATTCCAATGTGCTTTTTATAATTTTCGTTTTTTATTGTATCACATTATTTTTTATTTGTGTAGTCTTTTTACAAATAAAATT
>CANOGC010000048.1 GCA_947565445.1 uncultured Clostridium sp.
TTTTATTTTAACATGTCCTTATCTTTTTTGTCTAATTTAGTATAACCTATCCAATACTATGGTAGATAAAATAAAAGTCATAAATTTCTTGCAAGACTTTGGTTGTGCAAAGTTAGAGCAATTGCAAATACTATTTAATGATAAGACAGAGAATTTTAAAAGTATTCTATCTAGTACTATGGTAAGTAAAAAAGATGATATATTTGTTCATAATACTAAAAGAATTGACAATAATATGCTAGTTGCAATTAATATATTATGCCAGTATAAGAAAAATAAAAGACTTACTAAGTTCTATTTAGGCTATAATCCAGTATATATAACATTTCTTACAAAGGAAAATCTAATGTATCACATTATTGTAGCAGATGAAGAAAATAGAAAAGGAATTGTAAAAGTAATAAATAACTATCCCCTCTCCCTCCCTAAAGCAGACAAATTAATTTTAGCCTTTAATGATGAGAAAGATCTAGAAAACATTAATTGTGAAATACCATTTTTATACTGTACTTATCCTGGTTTAGAGATAGTAAACAATAAGACCAATACATAGAATAATTTTTCATAGTTTGTATCACAGTAGCTATAAATCTTATGTAACTTTTAAATACTCAAATTATACTCTAAATATTGAAATATAATAAAAATAGTTATATTCTTATATAAAGAAAGGGGGATTAAACTATGACTGTAATAGCATTAGGAATTCCTATTTTATTAATAATGATATTTGCAACAGTAAAGAATAAAATAGCTGACATAGTTGTAGGAAGTATTTTTATTATTGGAGGGCTTTTATTTAATATTTTTATACATTCTGATTCAACATTAAGTACACATAACGAAGACCTTTTAACCTCAGGAGCATATCTAATTATTGGTATAGGAGTAATATGTATAATAATTGGAATTGTAAGATTCATTGCTGAAAAAAATAAGCCTAATAAGGAAATAAGTAAGAATTTATAAAATTTCTATATTGAATAAATAAGTAAAACTATTGATTTTATTATGCTCTAGTGATATATTGTTATCAAATAAAATGGATTCATATTTTTATTTTTAACTAAATCAAAAGATAGACTATTTGTGTTAAATAGTCTATCTTCATTTCTATTACTAACTATAATAAGTGATAATAAGTTATACTGATACGTTTGCACTTTTTAACTACTATTCCTCTTTTAATAAATTTATAATCGAAATGTTTTTTATTTTTTTACTATTAACATATGCAGATAAAATATTTATTAATAAAACTATCAGTAATGGCATTATAGTATATTTTAAATGAATTAATATGCTAAAAGATACCTTTTCATGGAACGTCTTAAAAAGTATAAAATTAATTAAACAGTTTATTCCCAAAGATATTAGTATACTAATACAATAAGAAATAATTGATACAAAAATCAATCTAACAATTATTATTTTTAGTAAATCAATATTTTTATATCCTATTGCTTTAAAAATAGCAATATCATTCTTTTCTTCTACTATCATACTGTTTATTATAACACTCACTAATACATATATGAATATTGTTATCAAATAAATTAAAATTTTCAATACATTTGAAACCATATTATATAACCTAATTTCATTTTGTCCTGATTGGTCATAAATATTTGCACTATATCCCATATCTGTTAGCTTATCTATAGTATTGTTTACATTTTTATAATTATCTATAATAGCCATATATGAATTTTCTCTAATTAGATTCTTATTATATTCACAAAAAGGAATTATATCTGCCCTAGAAATATATGCTGTTCCTCTATTTGTGGAATCATTATATATCCCTACTATTTTTGCACTAATTTTCATGCTTTCATACTTTAGAGTAACATATGTATTTAATAACTGTTCTATTTTATATTCATTAGTTTCTAGCTTATTAGGTATAATTATTTCTATTATATCTTTATGCATATTACTAATACTTTTCCCTTTGAAAACATTAGGCATTTCTTCTTCTACAATTGTTTGTAAATTTATTTTATATTTTTCATCCATAATAACTTCTATATTTTGTACTGGTACATAGACTTCTTTTATTGTATTTATATTACTAATTTGAGGTATATCTACTTCTTGATTAGGATTTATATTTTTGCTTATACTTAAAATTCTGTTTTTAATATTATTCTCTATCTTACTATAATATATATTATTTATTTGGTATTGTATATATAGTATATTTGCAAGAATTGTAATCATAACTACAATACTAAGTATATATACATACTTCTTTTTATTTCTAAGAAAACTATTCAATGATGGTTTCAATAATCTCATAATTTCATTAACTTCCTTTACAATGAGCTATTGCTGGTTTTTTTATTAGCTTAATACTTGGGAATATTCCAGCTAGAATAGGAAGAATACTTCCTATTAGAAAAGCATATAAGTATGGTTTGTATGTTATAATAATTTTTAATTTCTGTATTTCATAATTTGAATTTTCTAATATTGTTCCCATGACTGCTATCACAATTATTGAAAATATAACTGTCAATATAAAACTTATTAATCCTACTAAAAGTGTTTCAAATGATAAAAGTAATAATATATCTTTTCTTTTATATCCAATCGCTTTTAGAATTCCAATTTCTTTGCATCTATCATTTATCGATTTAAAACCATTTATTATAATATTAAAGAAAACTAATACTAACATTACTGTTGTTATTGTTAAACTTATAATGTTAATAATATTTATTAAATCAGCATTTACTGTAGCTTTTAATGATCCTGTATATCCATTCGTTTCTAAATTTTTCAATACACTTTCAACATTTTCTGAGTTATCTACAATTGCTATTATTGGTCGATATACTCCTTCACTATCCATTCCCTCAGTTACTACATTATTTATTTTAAACACTTCTTCATAACTAGTATAGCACTCATTTATTTCTCCCATATTATCATTTGTGTCATATACACCTATAACTTTATATTTCTTTTCAATTGTTTCTATTTTTTCTGGATACGTTTTTGAATAGTCATATTTTGAATATTGTATACTTATATATTTATTCAATAAATTTTCTCCATCAATTATGTTATTTTCATCAATGCTTCCTTCCAATTCATAGGGATATAATTTTTTAGGTACAATACATACTCCATCTTCTTTATCATTTATATTTCTCCCTTTAATGATATTAGGTGAAATATCTTTGCTACACCCCATTAAATTAATACTACCATCTATAGCATTGTCTTGTATCTTAGATAATTTTACATGTGTAGAAAATTCAAATTGTTCTATAACTTTAGATATATGTTCTATATTTTTTATATTATTAATATCTATTTTTTCATCTGTTCCTTTGGCTTGTCTTACAAAAATACTTCTATATGATATATTATCTTTTACATATTTATTTAACAAATTATTTATTGATTCGGAAGCAATCGAAGATACTATTAGAATTAACAAAGAAATAGATATTAATGATATATTTATTAACAAAAACTTTTTATTTCTCCTCAAATTTATTAACGCCAAATAAATATTATCTAAAATTCTCATTTTTCCCTCCTCAAATTTCCATTCTCCATATAAAATACTTCATCTGCATAATCTTTTACTATGTTATTATGACTAACAATTAGTATCCCTTTATCTTCTTTTGATAATTTTTTTAAAATATCAAATACCATTTTTTCATTTTCTTTATCTAGGTTGCCAGTTGGTTCATCTGCTAATATATAGTTAGGATTATTAGCTAATGCTCTTGCAATAGCTATTCTTTGCTGTTCACCACCAGATAATTCCTTTGGATAATGATACATTCTATTTAATAACCCAAATTTTTCTAACAGTTCTTTTGCTCTATTATTTCTCTCTTTTTTATTTATTTTTGAATTAATATACATTGGCAGAATTACATTTTCAATAGCCTTTAATCTAGGATTTAAATAGAATGATTGAAACACAAACCCTATTTCATTCATTCTTATTTCAGCTTTTTCATTTTCATCAACTTTTTTTAAGTCTTTTCCATTTATGCATAATTCTCCTGACGATAAATTATCTAATAGTCCTAATATTTGTATTAATGTACTTTTCCCAGAGCCTGAATGTCCCATAATTGCATACATTTTTCCTCTTTCAATCGTGATATTAACTGAGTTCAAAGCATGTATTTTTTCATTTCCTATATTAAATATTTTATTTCCATTTTTTAAATTTATTGTTTTTTGCATTCTTGACAATCCTTTCATTTTATATGTTTATAACCATAAGAAAATACTTATGGTTATAAACATATTTCTTTTTAATCATAACATATCATATTAACTGGATTTGCAATGATTTGTCCATGATATCCTGATCCAAAAGTTGAAAAATAATAATAATATTTGCCAGTATCATGATTTCCCATACCATATGAATATGTTCTATATGTACTATCAATATTGGCATCAATTGTAGTTACTGTACTTGATGTACCGAACCATCCTTTTTTACATAAATCAATATGCATTCTAATTGATCCACCATCCCCATAGTTTAATTCTGTAGGATATAAAGTAATTTTATGGTTTCTTTGATTATATTGTCTTTCACTACCTGTTACTGATGAATTATCCCCACAATTAATATAACTACTATATGTTGTAGATTCTGCATATACAAGAGATACTGTAGCTATCATACTAATAGCTAATAAAATTGTCAATACTATTGATACTTTTAATCTTTTGGTCATATTCATCTCCTCCTTTTTTATTTTCAAACATCTCGAGAATGTTTTATATGTTTATAATAGCAAAAAAATAAGTCGATATTTGTAAAAAGTAAAAAAAGATAAAATATGAAACTTATTTTTTATTATAAATTTTATTTAAAACTGTATTTACTACAATTTTAATTGTAGGTTTTACATCTTCATGAAACCCAAAGTATTCTTGCATCTTATTTATACTACATTTACAATACATTAACTCTGTCGCATTGTTTATATTACACTTTATATTATTAATTGATTTACGATATATCTTAGAAATTATAGGATATATATCTTTTTGGAGATTATCTAGCATTTCTTCTCTATTTATATATTCTTGTAGTATTACTTCAGCTAGATATGTAGTTCCTTTATATCTTAAATCATAGTCTATACTTTCTAATTCTTTAATAATTGATGTTTTTATGTATTTTATATCCTTGATTTCTACTAATTTTTTAATACAATATATAATTTTCTCTTGTCTTGTTCCTTTTATAATAAAGTCATAAACTAATGGATTATTAATTACTTGTGAAATAAAGCAATTATCTCCTGAAATCATAATTATAGAATCCTTATATCGTTCTCCTGTCTCTTTCATCAATTCATTTAACACTTCTATTCCATTCATAATTGGCATCATAACATCTAAAACAATTATATCTATATTGCTATTTTTCACAACTTTTAGCACTTCTTGTCCATTAGTACAAATTTTGCATATTTTTATATTAACACTTTCAGAAATTTCATTAATTAAATTTTTGGAAAAATCTAAATTATCATCTGCTATTAGTATATTAACCATAATTATCCTCCTATTATTAGATTACAAAATATGTAAATAAAGTTTCATTTTTTTACCTTTTTTTACCTTTTTTTACCTTTTCAAACTTTTCTCCTATATTAGGTTATCATTAATTCAATAAGATTTATTCTTATTGCTGTAAAACGGATTATGTCAGTAGTTGTTATTGCAGAAGGAGGAAATTTTATGCAAAAACGTAAAAACGTAACCAGAAAAATTACTGCAATTGCTATGGCTCTCATAGTGCTGTGCATTGCAAATTCTACACCTGTACTTGCTGCAGCTCCTAACAATGGTTCTGCTAGTACATATGGAGTAATCACTCCTTGGCATTATGGAGATGGCTACATTACTCTTAATGGACATTCACATTCTTCCGATCTCTTTAGTGTACGGGCCGGCAATACTGCAAAGGTAGAAGTTACTGTTACCAATGTTAGTGGGAAATACCCTGAAATGGGATTGGGTGTATCTCTAATAAGACAGTATCCTAATCATGTTACTGAACAGACTATACACTTTTATGGTGCGGGTAGCCATACTTATACTTTTACTGCATCCGCTGGTGGCTCATACTATATACAGTTCTACACCAGAGCTGATTGTCAGTATACCTTTACTTATAAAATAACTTACTAATTGTTAATATCTGACTTAATCCGTAATGAAATAGAGAGTTCATCTTGAACTCTCTATTTCTATAATAGGTATTTTTACAGTATTATTGATAATTATTAGCAATCTATTTGATAATTTGTTTCCATTGCTATCATAACTTATATTTAGAATTTTATTGTCTAAAATATATATACTTTCTGCACTAAAATATTTATTATTAGCTTCATCAAAAATCTGTATATCATCTAATTCATTTGTATTTAATATTTTATTTAAATCTTTTTCACCACAATATTCCATTTTTACTTTCAATTGCATATTGCTCAATTTTGCTACTAATACAGTAAATTCTTGTTTACTAGCAATATCTTCTTGAATATAACTCTTTACTGCTCTGCTTAAAAATTTTTTATCTAAATCTATCTCAAACTGCAATTTATCTCTTATTCTTTTTACTATATTTGTTCCATTCTTCAATGTAATATTTTCTAGCTCTATATACATTTTTTTACTTTTGGGAAATTTCTGCAAATCAATATCAGTATATAAATTTATTACTCTTTTTATATTATTATCTTCTATGTTTTCATATGAGGATTTATATTTGTTTGCTAGTTGCTTTTGTATTTCATCTTTATCTATTAATGTTTCTTCCTCATTGACTATATATTCACCATATTTATGTCTTTTATTATCAGTTCCCCATTTATCTATTTGTTCAATATCATCTATTTTTAATATCAAATTATTATTTTCATCCTTTATTATAATATTAGATTCGGCTGATGTTATCTTTTCCTTATATAAATAATCAATACCTATTTGTATTTCAAAATCATCTATTGCTATAAAATCTATCTTTATAGAGAGATCATTTATAGTCTTATAATCCATATCTAGTTTTTGGATATATTCATTGTTTCTTAATGAATTACTTAATTTTTCATTTTCAAATTTATTTATTATATTAAATATTTGATTAGCAAATACTGCCCCACTAATTGTTATAATGCATAATATAAATATAGCAACTTTTTTGGCTACACTTATTGGAACATTATTATTTTTTTTGTATAACGCTTTTCTTATAGCATTTTCATAACTAATAGGTTCATGTATTTTTTTACTAACTATACCCAGTATTTTCTTATCTAATTCATCCAATTTCAATCTCTCCTTTACAAATATATTTTAACTTTTCTTTAGCTCTATATAGTCGCGTTTTTACTGTATTCTCATTTATACGCAAAATTTTTGAAATTTCTTTAAATGTAAAGTTTTCTGCATAATGTAATATTACTATTATTCTTTCTTCATAATTTAATTTACTTATTAATAAATAAAAATCAATATCAGAATCTATCATATCTATATTATCTGATGCTTGTCTGTTTTCAATATATGTCTCATAATTACAATTACTCTCATATAACCTCACTTTTTGTTTTGTTCTATACTGCATATTACAGTTATTTATTAATATAGAAATTATCCATGATTTGAATTTTGATACATCTCGTAATTTCTTCAATTGCTTAAATGTTTTAATCATAGTTTCTTGAATAATATCTTCAATTTCATCATCAGATATTATTCTTGTTTTGCAAATTTTATATAAATCATTTCGTATACTTAGCATTAATTGTGTATATGCTTCAGCATCTCCTTTCTTTGCTTTTTCTACTAGTTCATCCATATTTCCCCTCCTATGTAAACATTAGTATCTATATATAAGATTATATTTTTTATCTAAATAGTTTCATTTAACAAAAAATAAGTATAACACTAAAATTATAAGTGTCCTACTTATTTTAAAATATTATTTACTATATATCAATAACTTTACTATTAATAAGCTCTTCTAATTCTTTTTTTGAAAATACTTCTTTTATAGATATTCTTGTAATTTGTTTTGCACACTTTTTACAAATCCATTTTCCTGATATTTCAAAGAGCTTTTTATCTCCTTGACACATTTGACAATTATCATTTGCTTTTCTTAACAACATTACATCTTTGTATATAACTATTAATATTTTATCTTTTTCATTCCAACCAAGTAAATCCCTAAATTCTTTTGGAATTACAATTCTTCCTAAATTATCTACTCTTCTGGTAATTCCATTTTCAAACTTAACATTATAATCCTTAAAATATGGATCTCTACATATTATAATTGCCAATTTGTTTTTGTAAGAATAATTGTTGTTTTTTCCAAAACCATTTACAATAACACTTTCTTTATCCTTAAATGAATTATTCATATTTTCCTTTCAACATTGACTTTTCATATTATAGAAAAGTATAATATTATTGTTAATAACTCATTTTTAGCATATTTTACTATTTTTATGCTGCTACTTTTTTTAACATCTTTTGAAGGTACTCTATGTTATTTGTAAATGTGTTATCTCCAGCAGTTTGTAAATCCATTTTTACCATTGTACCTAAATCACATTGTACTAATTCATCTATAAATTTAGGTGGTATAACTACACTAATAGGGTTCTCTTCATTATCTACAAAGCTACCAATTAAGTATTCTGTTGGTTTTCCATCTTTCATTATCATTTTGGTACTAGTTTCAAGTAAAGCATAGTATTTTTCTTCTTCATTGCTTTTATTAACTGGTTTAGTTTCTTCTTTTATGGTTTCAGCTTTTTTTGATTTTGTAGCTTTTTTAGTACTCTTCTTCTCTGTAGTTTTGTTTTCTTTTATAACATTGTCTGTCTCTCTTTCAACCTTTTCTTTTTCTTCTATGTTGTTCACATTATTGGTAGTTTTTGTCGCACTATTATTAACATTTTGTGTGGTATTTGTGGATAACTGTTCTGTATTAGATTGAACTTCTGGAATTAAATTGCTAACATTAGCATCTTCTTTTTTTATAATATCAAGAATATAATTATTAAATTTTTTACCATCTTTAGTGGTTTGTTCTTTTTGTGCTAGACATACTTTATAATCCCCAATTATACTATTCCCAATTGTCTTTTGCCATTCAAAATATCCTTTCAAGTTATCAATTGACTCTTGTCCTGTAATTATCATGTTCCATAGTCTATCAGAACAGATTTCAGGAAGCATAAAATATAAATGTCCTTCTCTATTACAAGCTGGTTTTTGTTCTCTTTCTTTTGCTATTCTATAAGAACAATCTGCTTTGCATTCACCATTTTGCCATCTACCTGATACTTTTTGTTTTCCTTGATTTTCTCCTATTTTATGATAGCATACACATCCACCTTGATTGTATCTAGCCATTCTCGTAAAAAATGGATTTTCACTAACAATTCTAATAGTAATTTCCTTAACTTTAGGATATTTCTCATTAAAACGATTTTCTAAAAAAGTTAGATTACTATTTTTCACTTTTGATATAAAATGTCCATATTCTAAAACTTTCTTTTTTCCATTTTCAAATAATTGCTCTCCATGTTGGATTCTTCCAGCAATAGGCAATTTTATTTTTCTTACTTGTTCCATTTCTTTTCTTCCTTTCTTCTTTAATTAAGCTACTGAAAAATCTTGTAAATAGTAACAATTTTCTTTGAGCTTTCTAAAATCAATAGCATAAATGGGATAAAACACATTATCAACAATGCACATGCGAATTTTTTGCCTTAACACACCAAGTTTTTCTAATTGTGATACAAAGTTAGGTCTAAAATGGTTATTTACTACTATTTCATCATCTTTTAATTGCTCTTTTTTTTGATTTAATGTAATGTCTGCAAAATGTGAGACTTGTTTAACTTTTGGATCAAGTCCATATAGACTTAACTGTAAATTACCATTATTATAAGATGAACATTCAATAAAGCAATTTTTAAATACTGTTTCATACATTTCAAAATCAAAACCATTTTCCATACTTTAAAATCTCCTTCCATTAATTTTGTGTAAAAGATTTCTTTGTTAATCCTCCTTTCTTTTCTGTAGGGCATAAAAATAGAAAGTATATGTCAGTTTGAGGGGTGTACTAACATCTACTTTCTAATTATTTTAAATACAACAAATAATCTATATATTTATTGTAATTACTACCCTAAAAATATGCTACATATTAAATGTAGACGTGCTACTACTAACTAAAATTTAGTAGTTATGCCATAAAGTTATACTTTATGGGTAGTTATAGATTACTCTATAACATAATCTTAATACACAATAATATTGTATATGGTTTCTTATACATTTTCAATAAACGCAAGTTTAAAATTTTTTTGCTTGATTTTTTAGTATTTATAGCAATTCTTTGTATGCCAAAATTTTTATTTTTCCAAAAAACAATTGGATACAAACAATTAAAATTTTTAAAAATCAATTACTATTTTATATTTTCTATGCTTGTCACATAACCTTTTATTGTTGTAATGCACTTATAATACATTTTTAGTTCTTCCTTATTACTTCTATTAATGATTGTGTTAAGTGCATGTTTTATTTTCAATCTATCATTTTCACCATTTCCATATATAATATTATCTAAACTCACGCCTGTTGCCACTGCAATATTATCTAATGCTGACAGACTAATTAAAAAATCTCCTCTCTCTATTTGTCCTATGTACCTTTCTGTAAGATTACATCTTTTTCCAAATTGGTGTATTTAACGAGTGAAAAATGGACCACCTTATAATTAAGATTTTTAAATAACATAAAATTAATATATAACCTCTTAATTGATTAAAATTAAAATTTAGTATAAGTGTCAATACTTGATTTATCAATGCATTTTAGTATTGACACGTTAATAAATTTTAATATAATTTAATACATGGTTATGTAACTAACTGGTCCAAATTTCAATTATAATACTGGTTCAAACTGGTCCATTTTTCATTTAAGAAATACAGCTAATGGGACATACTGAATATGAAACCACTCAAAAATATTACATACATATTTCATCAAAACAGAAGAAAGATCAATTACAAAAGGTTCAAAATCAAGATTTACAAATTTATTTAAGCAATGAAAACAAAGATTTGACACATTTACAAAACAATGTAACCAAATACAATAAAAATATTTCAAATTTACATCAAGTTCAAGATGAAGATATGCAACAATATTTACAGTTAAATGATGACACTTTAAGCATATTAAGAAATTTTATGTTGACAGTTAATGAAAAAAATAAAACTGTTGCATAAAAGGTCAAGTACATTCTCTATATTAACTTCACATAATTTGTGGGGAATATCTGGGGAATAATTGGGGAATTTTGGAGAAATCCAAATTTTCTTATACAAAAATTTTACAATAAAATAGTTATATTTTAGTTTTTAGATATAAAAAAAGCCAGTAACCAAGCCATTTGCAAGACTACTAACCTTTAATGGAGCCACTTCCCAGATTCGAACTGGGGACCCCCGCATTACAAGTGCGGTGCTCTGGCCAGCTGAGCTAAAGTGGCATTGTGGTGAACCGAACCGTTTAACAAACGTAAACGGGTCAGTTACTAAATTACTTTCTATATCTGACAACAGGTCAATGTTTATTGTGATTGACTTGTCTCCAACGTTATAGATTAAAATCAGTTCATTGTCATATACATATATTGAGTTAACAAACGTATCAACTAGTACTTTTCTATAACTGTTGTCTAGTATATCACCATTTTTTAGTCTTGTCAAGAAAAATTTGATTTCTTTTTCAGAAAGTCGGAAGATTTTAGCCATTTCTACAAGATATTGATTTTGTATTTCTTTAAGTTCATCTTCATTTTGTGTAATTCTGTTGTTAATCATATCTATATTTTGTATTTTTCCACTTTCTAATGCTACCATTAAATTTTCAATATTATTTTTGATTTGTCTTTTTCTTTTTTCTAAATTCTTAACAACAATATTGGAGTTGTTTTCTTGCTGACAGACCTCATATATCTTCTTTGCGACCTTATCAATGTTCTTGTCAGTCAAAAGTGCTTTGCATTTTCTAACAACAATGTTTTCTATGTACTCTTTAGGTATTGCTTTCTTCTTGCAACCTCTGTCATTTGACTTATTGCAACGATAATATCTATAAGTTGTTGAACATTTTGAGTTCCCAGACACACCTATCATTGGGCTTTTACAGTGACCACAGAATATCTTACCTGTTAATAGATAGGGTTCACTTGCTTTTTTAATTCCCGGAGAGTGTTTATACTTCTCTATAACGGTTTGTACTGCTTTGTACAACTTATCATCTATCAGTTTTGGGACTGCATTAGGAAACTCTTCTTTTCCATAAGTGTTAATTCCTATGTATTTCTTATTTTTGAATAGGTGTTGCAGAGAGTTTTTGTTGAACTCTCTGTTTCTGCTATTTTTATAGCCGTTCTTGTTTAGAAACTCTATAATTTCTTTGACTGGTACATCGTTTGCCCTCATTTCAAATATCTTTTTAACAATCGGTGCTGTATTTTCATCTATGACTAATACTTTCTTCTTGTAGTTACCAAAGTCTTGAACTTCTAATTTATAGCCAAGTGGTGGTTTTCCACCGTTGAATTGCCCACGTTCTGCATTAAGGCGTCCATTTCTAGCAATTTTGACTCCCAATTCTTTTGAGTAATATTCCCCAATACCTTCAAAGACACTTTCTATCAATACTCCGTGCGGGGTCATCTGTGATATTTTCTTTTGCTGAAATTACTCTGACTCCATTCGTCATCAATATAGCCTTATATTTGACGCTATTTACCTTGCTCCTACTAAATCTATCTAGGGAATAAACAAGAACAAACTCAAATGTCTTATTAGCACTATCAGCTATCATTTGTTGGAATTGTGGTCTGTCATCAGACCTACCACTAATTCCTTC
>CANOGC010000049.1 GCA_947565445.1 uncultured Clostridium sp.
TTGAATATAAAAAAGTGTCCTTATAAAAATTGTCCAAAAAAGTATTGACAATCCATACTGCATGGTGTATCATTTTCCAGAATGGTGCTTGTACGCATAACATTGGCAATTATGAGAATATTGTTGGTTACATTGCTCCAGGATTTGCAATATAAAATAGTCAAAATAAGACATAAAATTTTCTAAAGTGACTAGAAAATGTTTATGTCTTATTTTTTATTACAGAATTATTAAATGTATGTTACAATTCAGCTTTAAGTATTGACTTATACTAAAAACATAAATAAAATAGTAATATAACAAAGAGGGATTTTAAATGCGAGTGATTAGTGGAGTAGCAAAAGGAACAATTTTGTATACACTAGAAGGAAATAATACAAGACCAACATTAGATAGAGTTAAAGAAGCAATATTTAATATTATTCAAATGGATATACAAGATAGTGTTGTGTTAGACTTATTTTCTGGTAGTGGAGCTTTAGGAATTGAAGCTTTAAGTAGAGGTGCTAAAAAGGCAGTTTTATGTGATAAATCTAAAAGTGCAATTAATATTATAAAATTAAATTTAGAAAAAACGCACTTAAAAGAAAATGCAATTGTTTTACAAGAAGACTATAACAAAGCATTAAACTTTTTGAAAGATAAATATCAGTTTGATTTAATATTTTTAGATCCACCATATAAAGAAGAATTTGTAAAAGAATCAGTAGAAAAAATTATACAATTAGATTTATTAAAAAAAAGTGGAGTAATCATAATTGAAACAGATGATGACGAAAGAATATTAAAAGAGATTGAAAATTTGAACGTTAATATTGTTGATTTAAGAAAATATGGTAGAGCAAAAATTATTTTCCTAAATTTAGAATAGAAGACAAAAAATGACTGTCCTAGGAAAGGAATGGATAAAACATGGAATTATTTACATTACTAGAAACTTTAGAGGAAATGCTAGAAAACAGTAAAACAGTACCTTTTTCTGGTAAAGCTATTGTAGAAAAGGAAGAAATTTTAGATATCATTAAAGAAATAAGATTAAAACTACCAGATGAACTAAAACAAGCAAAATGGGTAAAAGAAGAAAGACAGCGTATATTAGTAGAAGCTCAAAAAGAAGCAGATGATATTGTAAAAGAAGCAGAAAATAGAATTATTTCTATGATAGATGAACATGAAATTACAAGAAAGGCATATGAACAAAAGGCACAAATTATAGAAACAGCAAATGAAATGTCTAGAGAAATATCAAAAGGAACAAAAGATTATGCAGACAATCTATTAGAAAAAATTGAAGTGGTTTTAGAAGATGCCTTAAAGACAATTCGAAACAATAGAAAAGAATTAAATTAAAGGATATAAATAAAAGACCACGAATTTTCGTGGTCTTTTGTAGATAGAGAAAGGATGTAAAAATGGCAAAAGGAAAAAGAAGAAAAACTAATACAAGTTCAAAAACAAGTTCAAGATCAAGAAAAAAACAAAATAAAATAGATATAGATTTAGCAGTCGTATCAATGATTGTTATTAGTATTTTATTAACAGTACTTATTTATACAAGTTCAGGATATATGGGAAAAACACTAAGTCCACTTCTAGGTGGTTTAATGGGATGGATGAAATACATATTGCCAATTGGAACATTCGCAATTGCAATTAATTTAGCATGTGAAAAAAAGGAAACATTAACACCAAAACTAATGCAATATGCTATTTTTTTAGTATGTATTGCATCTATCATGTGTACTTTTCAAATATCAAAAGGTACTATAAATATGGAAAGAGAATTTGGAGATATATTGCAACAAGCATATGATTTAGGACAAAAAAATATAGGAGGAGGAGCAATACGGAATGATTGCAACTGTTCCAGCAGTAAATATGCTTGGAGAAACAGGAGCAGTTATTTTAGCAGTTGGAATAGGAATAATAGTACTTATATTTATGTTTAGCATACATCCTGCTAAAATGATTACAACTGCCGTAGAAAATATGGAAGAAAGAAAAGAATTACGTAGAGAACGTAGGTTAGAAGAAGAGGAGGAATACGAAGAAGAGGAAGAAGAAATTATTATAAAACCGGTTAGACCTCCAAAACCTAAGAAGACAAAGAAAAGTTCAATAGATATTCCATTAGATGATGATATTCCTATAAATGAACCACAAAAATATGACCATTCAGAAGATGATTTAACGATAATTGGAATGAAAAATACTAAACCAAGCAAAAAGAGATTAAATGAATTAGAAAGCATTTTTGAAGACGAAAAAGAGCAATTATCAGCAAACGAGTTAGAAAATGCAGTTAAACAAGAACAAAAACAACAATCATCACAAAATCCAAACGAACTAGAAAACATATTTAAAACAGAACAAGAAGTAAAAGAAGAAAAAACAAAAGAAGTATTAGTATTAGAACACACTTTAACTCAAGAAGATGAAAAGTACGAATTTCCACCAATTGAATTACTAAGTGAAGGAACACCAAATGCAATGAAAGGTGGCAAAAAAGCAATTGCAGATAATGCAACGAGACTTCAAAAAACATTATTTAGTTTTGGTGTATCTGCTAAAGTTGAAAATGTATCAATAGGGCCTACAATAACAAGATATGAGCTAAAACCAGCAGAGGGTGTTAGAGTTAATAAAATTGCAAATTTGGCAGATGATATAGCACTTAATTTAGCAGCAGAATCTATACGTATTGAAGCACCAATTCCAGGAAAACAAGCAGTTGGAATAGAGGTTCCAAATAAAGAAACAGAAATGGTACATTTAAGAGATATTTTAGAAAGTAATAAATTTGTAGATTATGAATCAAAACTTGCATTTGCATTGGGTAAAGATGTTGCAGGAAACGAAGTAGTAACAGATATTGCAAAAATGCCACACGTACTAATTGCAGGAAGCACAGGTTCAGGAAAGAGTGTATGTATTAACACTTTAATTACAAGTATAATATATAAAGCAAAACCAAGTGAAGTAAAACTAGTTATGGTAGACCCAAAAGTAGTAGAACTTTCTGTATATAATGGAATACCACACCTTTTAATTCCAGTAGTAACAGACCCTAAAAAAGCAGCAGGAGCACTTGCTTGGGCGGTACAAGAAATGGTAAATAGATATGGCTTATTTGCAGCAAAAGGTGTAAGAGATATGAAAGGATATAATGCAGCAATTGAAAAAGAAGGTTCACAAGAAAAGTTACCACATATAGTTATTATTATTGATGAGTTAGCAGACCTTATGATGGTAGCTGCAAAAGATGTAGAAGATGCAATATGTCGTTTAGCACAAATGGCAAGAGCAGCAGGAATGCACTTAGTAATTGCAACACAAAGACCATCTGTTGACGTTATAACAGGTATAATTAAAGCAAATATCCCATCAAGAATTGCATTTGCAGTTTCATCACAAGTAGACTCAAGAACTATATTAGATATGGTAGGAGCAGAAAAACTATTAGGAAAAGGAGATATGTTATTTTATCCATCTGGTGCACCAAAACCAACAAGATTACAAGGAGCATTTGTATCAGATAAAGAAGTAGAAAAAATTGTAGATTTCTTAAAATCAAATGGAGAAGTAACATATAATGAAGATATACTAGATTCAATTGAAAAATCAAATAGTACAGATAAAGAAATAGATGAACAAGCAGAAGAAGATGATACAGACCCATTCTTAACAGATGCAATAGAAACAGTAATAGAAACAGGACAGGCATCAACATCATTTATACAAAGAAGGTTCAAAGTGGGATATGCAAGAGCAGGAAGAATAATAGATCAAATGGAAGCAAGAGGCATTATTTCAGGGTATGAAGGAAGTAAGCCACGTACAGTATTAATGACAAAAGAAAGATGGCAAGAATTAAATATGGCAAAACCAGTAGAGGAAGGGGCATCTGCCAAATCAGAAGAACAGGCAGAATAAAATAGGAAATGTGGGAAAACCTATAACACAAAAGAAAGGGAAGAAAAGAGTGGACAAAGAAAAAATTTTATCTAAAATAACACCAAAAGATTATCATAATGAATTAGAAATAATACTAGAAGATAAAGATTTTTCAGAAGATGTTAAAAATCTTCTTCTTTCTTGTATATATAAAATAGAAGCAGGATATAACGACTATGAAATTATAAAAAAACAAGCATTAAACCAAAAAGAGTATTTAGAAGAAATTTTAGCAATTATAAGAGATAAATGTAAATCTATTGAAATAAAAAAAGAAGAGACATCTGAACTTGAAGATGAAGGAAAACCTAGATACGAACTTGACAGATTAGAAGGAAGTATTAGCATGTGGCATCCAAATGAAAAAATGCTATTATATGCTATATATGAACTAGATGATAACCAAATCTATGTAGATGAAAAATATAGTTTAATTAGAACATCTTTATCGGAATTATTAAATAAAGGTGAAAATATGAATAGGCTAGAAGTACTAAGAGACTTCAATGGTTGGAATTGGAACACAGACCCAAATGAAATACAAAACATTACCTATAATTTAGTATATCAAAACCTTATAGACTTACTAGGAATAGAATTTATGGAAAAGTGGATTCATACTGAAAAAATAAAAGACTATTTAGCACTAGCAAAAGATAAAATAATAAGTGAGTATGGAATACAAAATGAGGAAGCACTATTTAAATGGATTAGTAAATTAGCATTAATTACATGTATTAGTACAAATTCAAAAGAAAGAGAATATTTATTACAAGAAAAGCAAGAAGCAGAAGAAGAACTAGAAAAACTACAAAATAAAGCAGTGTTATTAGAAGAAATATCTAAAAACAAAAAAGAAGCACTCTTTCAAATTAAAGAAATTGATACAATTTTAAGTGATAAAGAATTATTAGAAAAAGAATATATAAAAAGAAATGAAGAACTTCCAGAATATCATAAAATATTTAGTTTATCACATTTAACAGAAATATTAACAAGGCAAAGAAAAAAAATAATGGCAAAAATAGAAGAAGAAAATAGAATGCTTGAGCCAGTATATTATTTAGAAATAAAAGCAAAATTAGAAGAGAAAATAGAACTATTATCAGACTTAGAATTAGAACAGAGTCAAATAGAAGAAAAGATAATACACTATAGTATACAACTAGAAAAAAGAGTAATGGATTGTTTAAAAATAAGAATTAATAATATAGAAAAACTAGAAAAATCAGCTAAAAAGGAAGCATTAATAGAGGAGATATATTCATTCAGATATTATTGCTATCTATATTTAGACAAAAATAGATATATAGGTATAGTAGAAGAGTTAAAAGAAAAAACAGAAGAAATAAAGATATTACTAATAAAAAAGGCAGAAGATTTAAAAGTATTAAATAAAATAGTAAAAGAAGGAAGAAACTTTGAGATTTTTAATATTCTATTTACAACAAGGATAATTAATTTAGAAAACATAGAAGTAGAATTACAAAACAACATAAACATAGAAGCATTAATATATGAAACAGACATCTTTGAAAAGAAAATAGAATTACAATTAGGTAAAAAAGATTTAAATATAAAACTAAATAAGAAAATCAAATTAATTGGATAATTGTTTGTAGGGACATCGTTTGCGGAAATACCCAAAAGATATGACACCACTGAGTCCCCAATATATATTAATAAGGAGGTCGTTTATGAAAATAACATTTTTAGGTGCAGCAAAAACTGTAACAGGTTCAAACTTTTTAGTAGAAGCATCAGGAAAAAAATTTTTAGTAGATTGTGGAATGTACCAAGGAAAAGCAACAGAAGAAAAAGACAATGATGATCCATTTTTATTTAATGTGCAAGATATAAATTTTGTGCTATTAACACATGCACATATAGACCATTCAGGAAGAATACCAAAATTATATAACGAAGGATATAGAAATAAGGTATATGCAACAAAAGCAACTTGTGATTTATGTAAGATTATGCTTCCAGACAGTGGACATATTCAAGAAATGGAAATAGAATGGAAAAATAGAAAACGTAAAAGAGAGGGAAAACAGGAACTACCACCACTATATACAGCAGAACAAGCCGCAAAATCAGTAGAATTATTTAAACCAGTTAGTTATGATGAAATAATAGACATTGATGAAAACATAAAAGTTAGATTTAATGATGCAGGACATATGCTAGGATCTAGCATAATAGAAGTATGGGTAACAGAAAATCGGAAAAACCGAAAAAGCAGTATTTACAGGAGATATAGGAAACAATGACATACCACTATTAGCATCACCAACAATGATAGAATCTGCAGATTACCTAATAATGGAATCAACATATGGTAGTAGATTACATATGAGAAATGATGATAAAGCAGAAATGTTTTTAAACATTGTCTCAGAAACTATAGACAATGGTGGAACAGTAGTAATACCATCATTTGCAGTAGGAAGAACACAAGAAATAGTATATGAATTAAACAAATTAAAAGAAAAACGTGATGATGAAGAATTCTTAAAAAAATATGAAAAACTAATGAAAGTGCCAGTTTTTGTAGATAGCCCACTTGCTATATCTGCAACAGAAGTATTTAGAGAAAACATGGATTTATTTGATGATGATGTAAAAGAAGAAATGGAAAAAGGAGATAATCCATTAGAATTTCCAGGGTTACAATTTGCAAGAACTTCAGAAGAATCAAAAGCTTTAAATGAAAGTAATGAATCTTCAATAGTAATATCTGCAAGTGGAATGTGTGAAGTAGGTCGTATAAAGCATCATTTAAAACATAATTTGTGGAACCCTAAAAGTACAATCCTTTTTGTTGGTTACCAAGCACCGGGAACATTAGGAAGTAAACTTGTAAATGGAGAAAAAAAGGTAAAAATATTTGGAGAAGAAATTGTAGTAAATGCAAGGATAGAATATATTGAAGGATATTCTGGTCATGCTGACCAAGAATGGTTATTAAACTTTATATATTCATTTATTACTAAACCAAAGCAAATCTTTTTAGTACATGGAGAAGAAGATGCACAGAAAGTATTAAAAGAAAAAATACTAGAAACAGTGGGAATACCAGTTACAATACCAGATTTTGGAGAAACTTATGAATTAAAAGATGATATGGTAGAAATAACAAATAAAATAGAACTTACAACAAGATACAAACCATTAAGGCTAGAAGTACTAGAACGTATGCAAAAATTAAAAGATGAAGTAAATGATATGACACAAATATTAAGAGATGAAATAATATTAGAAAAAGCAAAAGATGTAGAAGTTGCATCAATTAACGAAAAAATAAAAGAACTGGAAAAACAAATTGTTGAAATTATAGGAGAATAAGAAAAAAGAAAACCTAGCCTTTTAAAAGGCTAGGTAAAAGATAGAAAGCGGTGTAAAGGAAATTTTAAAACGTAAGATTTTGTACTAATAGAATATAGTTATTTTTTAATTGGTTAACAGTTCCATATTTAGTTGTAAACTTTCTATCTTTTTGTTTGCACAAGGAAACGACGTTTTGTCGTATTTACATTATAGCTATAGGAGCCTATAATGCTTGCAGTCCTATGAATAAACATCATTCATGAAATTATTATAACATAAATCTTATGCAAAGTCAACATAAACAAAGGAGAAAATATAAAATGAAAGATAAATATTTAAATGATGCAATTATTGGAAACAAAAAATTAGTAGCAAGTTATAGTAAAAAAGGGGAATTATTAAGGTTATATTATCCAGCACCAGATAACAAACAATTTATAGACTATTGCTATGCAGGGCTTAAAATTAATGATTCAGGGCTTGTTAATTTATATGATGATATTAATAACGAATATAATCAATATTACACAGAAGATACAAACATACTAAATACAGAAATTTACAATACATATTTTAGGCTAAAATTAAATCAAGTAGATTTTGTACCTATCAGAGAAGATGTATTAATAAAAAAGTATGAATTTGTAAATGAAGGTGGAATAGATTTAGATGTTAAATTTTTGCTACATTCTAAACTACTTACAGATGAAAACAATCAAGTATCTTGTAAAATCATTAATGGAGGAATGACACAATATTCACATGATTATGCATTATCAATTGTATCAAAAAATACGATACTTTCAAGTTATCAAATTAATGATACAATTTCTAATATTCATACAGGAGAAATTAGAGATAAAGACTATATTGGAATGAGTTCAGATTCTAGTATTTGTTATAATATAGGCATATTAAAACCAAATGAGAAAAAAGAACTTATATTATGTATGTGGGTAAATGAGAATAAAGAAAAAAGTAAGATAGACGATATAGAAAAAAGGAATGAAGAAATAAGAAAAATTGATTTTGCAAAAGAGTTAACCAATACTTCAAAATATTGGAGGAAGTATATAAAAGAACATGAAAGTTTAGAACTTAAAGATAATACAGAATATGATAAAAAAATAAAGAATATATACCATCGTACAATTTTACTATATCCATTATTAACTAATGAAGAAACAGGAGGCATATCTGCAAGCATTGAAGTTGATGAAAAAAGAACCCAGTGTGGAAGATATAGTTATTGTTGGCCACGAGATGCAGTATTTATTACCAGAGCACTTGATATATTAAAAATGGAAAAAGAAACAGAAAAGTTTTACAAATCATTTTGTAAAAACACACAAAGTGAATCTGGTATGTGGGAGCAACGTTTTTATACAGATGGACGCCTTGCACCATGTTGGGGGTATCAAATTGATGAAACAGCAAGTGTAATCTATGGAGTATATGAGCATTATGAAAGAACAAATAATATAAAATTTTTAAAAGAAAATTTAAAAATGCTAGAAAAGGCAAGTAAATTTTTACAAAAATATGTAGAAGATATTATAGACGAAAAAAATGAAATGCATATAAGTTACGATTTATGGGAAATGCATGAAGGAGTGCATTTATACTCTATGGCAAGCATATTTGCAGCATTTAATTCAATGCTTAAAATTTATGAAATAATGCTAAAAGATAAAGAATTAGAGACAAATCGCTTAAAACAAGAAAACATATTAAAACAACAAGAAGTTCTAACAAAAGAAACAGTAAGAATAAAAGAATATTGTATTACAGCATTTTATGATGAAAATAAAAAGTGCTTTAAAAGAAATAATCAAGATGAAAAAATGGATATTAGTTTATTAGGAGCAGTAACACCATTTGCAATGTTTTCACCCAAAGAAAAGAAAATTGTAAATACAGTAGAAAAGATAGATTTAACATTACGTACATATACAGGAGGATATAAGCGTTTTGAAGAAGACCATTATAGAAATGGCAACCCTTGGCCAATTGCAACACTATGGAGAGCATTATATTATATTGAGGTAAAAGACTATAAAAAAGCAAAAGAGTGCTTAAACTTTGTAGTAGCATCTAGTACTAAACATGGCTTCTTAGCAGAACAAGTAGATAATAATACAATGGAAGCAAATTGGGTAATAGGGCTAGGCTGGAGCCATGCAATGTTTATGATTGTATTAGAAAAATTAATGAATAGATAAAGAACGAGAAATCGTTCTTTTTTGCGATATTTCAAATTATTCATTAAAAATCCGCTCCATCTTGCTGGCGGTTAGGCCTTTTCTTTTCTCGACTAAAGCACGAAAAGAAAAGCGTAACCGCCACGTGGAGCTACTTTCTACTATAGAATATAAAACAACAAATGTTCGAATATTTATGAAAAAATCATTGACATTTTGTAATAATATAGTTATAATTTCCTTTGAAAGTAAGATAAAAGGAGAAATTTGATGGCTAAGGAAAAAACAGTATTTGTATGTAATGAATGTGGTTATGAATCACCAAAATGGATGGGAAAATGTCCTGCATGTAACCAGTGGAATACATTTTTTGAAGAAAAATTAACTAAACAATCTGGTTCAAAATATGAAAAGAAAAAAGAAGCTAATCCTATGGTATTAAATGAACTAGAGGGAAGAGAAGTTAGTAGAAATTTAACAGGTTTTTCTGAACTAGATAGAGTACTAGGAGGAGGACTTGTTAATGGTTCTTTAGTACTCTTAGGAGGTGAGCCAGGAATAGGAAAATCTACTTTAATTCTTCAAATTTGTGACAAAATAAAAGGAGAAGGAAAAGTTCTTTATGTGTCTGGAGAAGAATCAGCAGAACAAATAAAATTAAGAGCAGATAGATTAGGAATTAAAAATAATGATATTCTATTTTTAGGAGAAACAGATATATCAGTTGTAGAAGAAGCTATATTAAAGGTAAAACCAAAATTAGTTATAATAGACTCTATTCAAACAATGTATTCAGATGAAATTACCTCAGCACCAGGAAGTGTTAGCCAAGTAAGAGAAATCACATCAAAAGTAATGAGAGTATGTAAAGAAAATGCAATTACAACAATCATTATAGGACATGTTACAAAAGACCGGAAACATTGCAGGTCCAAGAGTATTAGAACATATGGTAGATACAGTCTTATACTTAGAAGGAGAAAGATACTTTTCATATAGAATTTTACGAGGAGTAAAAAATAGGTTTGGCTCTACGAATGAAATAGGAATGTTTGAAATGCAAGATAAAGGAATGTGCGAAATTTTAAATCCATCCTCTATTTTAATATCTGAAAGAGAAGAAACGCCACCAGGTTCTATTATTGTAGCAACAATGGAAGGAACAAGACCATTAATGGTAGAAATACAAAGTTTAACATCTACAAGTGTATTTGGGCTTCCAAGAAGAACTGCAAATGGAATGGATTATAACCGTTTAACATTACTAATAGCAGTATTAGAAAAAAAGGCAGGGCTAAACTTAGGAAACCAAGATGTTTATATTAATGTAGTTGGAGGAATAAAATTAAATGAACCAGCAATAGACTTAGGGGTAATACTTGCAGCAGCTTCAAGTTATAAAAATATGCCTATACCAAAAGGAACAGTTGCAATAGGAGAAGTTGGGCTAACAGGCGAAATAAGAAGTGTTAATTTAATAGAAAAAAGAATAAAAGAAGCAGAAAAATTAGGATTTAAAACATGTATTATTCCAGAAAATAACAAAAAACTATTGAAAGAAAATTACAAATTAGATATAATAGGCATAAGTGATATTTTAGATGTCATGAAAAAAATAGGACTGAAATAAAAAGGAGATGTGAAATAATTGAGGCTTAACCGTGATACTTTTGTAACTGACATCTTAAAGTTAATTGCACCAGGAACACCAATAAGAGAAGGATTAGAGAGTATACTAAAGGCAAAAACAGGAGCATTAATTGTAATAGGAGATTCAAAAGAAGTATTAGATATTGTAGACGGTGGGTTCTCAATTAATGAAGACTATACATCATCAAGACTATATGAACTTGCAAAAATGGATGGAGCAATTGTACTAAGTAAAGATTTAAAACGAATTCTTTTTGCAAATGCACAACTAATTCCCAATGCTAATATTGCAACAAGAGAAACTGGTACAAGGCATAGAACAGCAGAACGTACGGCAAAACAAACCAAAGAATTAGTAATTAGTATTTCACAAAGAAGAAATATAATTACTGTATTTAAAGGAGAGTTTCGTTATGTTATAGAAGATACAGCAAAAATACTTGCAAAAGCAAACCAAGCATTACAAACAGTAGAAAAATATAAAAAAGTATTTGATGGAAAGCTAAATATATTAAACGAATATGAATTTAATGATATTGTAACATTAGATAATGTAATAACTGCTATACAAAGAGCCGAAATGGTTATGAAAATGGTAGAAGAAGTACAAAGAAATATATACGAATTAGGAGAAGAGGGGCGTCTAGTGCAAATGCAATTAGATGAACTAGTAGGAGATTTAGAAAAAGAAGAAACATTAATTATAAAAGATTATATGGTACAGGGAAGAAAAGGAAATCCAGAAAAATTATTAGACAAAATTATTAACTTAGATTATGAAGATTTAATGAATTCACAATTAATAGCCAAAATTTTAGGATATGAAATATTTGATAATTATGAAGAAGTAGGTGTTTATACAAAAGGGTATAGGATTTTAAACAAAATTCCAAGAATGCCTGTAAACATAGTAGAAAACTTAATCAAAAAATTTAAATCTTTACAACATATAATATCAGCAGATATACCAGAGTTAGACGAAGTAGATGGAATTGGTGAAGTAAGAGCAAGAACAATTAAACAATCATTAAAAAGAATGCAAGAGCAATTTGTTTTTGATAATGTTATGCTATAATTAATACGAAAGATGGTGGTTAAAATTTGAGAACAAGTGAAAAAGGAATAACATTAGTTAGTTTAGTTATTACCATAGTTATTTTAATGCTTATAACAGGAGTTGCAATTTCAGCAAGTACTGATTCTATAAAAAGTGCGAAAAGAACAGCATTTATAACAGAAATGGAAATGATACATGAAAAAGTAAATACAATTTACGAAAAAAGAAAGTTAAATGAAGAAGATATAACATATTACAATTCACTAGGACAGGTTGTTTCTAGAGTGGATGCTTCAAAACTTAAAGAAATATTAAAAGGACAATCTTCAATGGGATATTTGTATTTTTCAAAAGAGGATTTAAAAAAACTAGATTTAGATAATATTTCACAAGATGTAATTATTAATTTTACTACAAGAGATGTTGTAAGTGTTACGGGAATTGAAATTGATGGAAATACTTATTATAAGTTATTAGATATACCAAATTATTCAGGACAAAAGATAGAATATGTAAATAAAAATACAGAGGCACCAACATTTGATGTAGAAGTAAATAAATTAGTTGGGTCATGGCAAATTGTATTAAAAAATATTACATATCATAGCAATGTAGCAAGAGGAACTCTAAGTTATAAATTAAATGAAAATCAAGACTGGATTATAGCAGGTGAAAAAACTTATTTTGAAGTAACAACTCCACGGGTTATAGTTTGAAAGAAAAATTTAACAAAATAAAACCAAAATAATGGAAAAAGAGCATA
>CANOGC010000050.1 GCA_947565445.1 uncultured Clostridium sp.
TCTTAATGGAACGTTTTGTATTATACTACATCACTTTTCACTTGTCAACACATTTTTTAAAATTTCTCTAAATATTTTTAGAGTAAAATAAAAAATTAGTAGTTGCTTCATTTTTTTATGTTTTTTCTTTTACTAATTTAATCTTAAAAATATGTTTTTTAAGTAAATCGTGTCTGTATTATCTATATTATCATTTTTTATATATTATGTCAATACATTTTTCTTGGTAATTTTTTCATTTTTATAACTTTCATCTTTTTTATCCAATAACATTATCTAGTTATTTTTTTTATTATTTCTCTATTTAAATATCAAATAGAAGAAGTAGTAATATAAAATTAAAAACGAGTTCGACCTGTTAGCCAAAGGCGTCATATTTCCTTTTCTCAAAGTATAGTGTGTTTCAAGTGTTACTAAAACCAATTATGCTTAAACGTCTTGGAGAACGGAATTTTTAATTTTATATTACTACTTCTTCTTTATAACAATTATTTCTTATCTTTTGCAATTTCTGCAAAACGTTTAATTTTCATAGTTGTTGTTTTTTCAAATTCATCTTTTTTAATTTCTAAATTTTTAATAGCTTTATATGATGTTAGCTTTTTGTTTACTTTTTTGATTTCTTCCCAAATGATTTTGTGTATATCTTCTTCTTTTAAATCTTTACCATGTTTTTCGTCTATTTTCTCATAATCTGGTATAACCTTTACAGAAAGTAGAAGTTCTTTTGAACCTTCCTCTTCTTTTCCATATACCATACATTCTTTTATTTCTTCTACATTTCCTAATAATAGCTCAATTTCTTCTGGATATATATTCTTACCATTTTGTGTAACTATTACGTTTTTGCTTCTTCCTGTAATAAATAAAAACCCATCTTCATCTAAATACCCAACATCTCCAGAATTAAACCACCTTTTTCCATCTATAACATGTACTACTTCATTTGTTGCATTTTCATCTTCATAATACCCAATCATTAATGTATCACTACTTATAAATACTTCCCCTTCTCCACTTTCATTTGGGTTATTTATTTTAAGTTCTGCACATGTTACAGCTTTTCCAGCTGAACCTACTCTTGGGTCGAATTCTGGTGTAAGTGCTGCTATTGGTGCTGTTTCTGTTAGCCCATAACCTTGTAAGAATGATATTCCTATATCTTGTACCCATTTCCCAACTTTTGCATCTATTGGTGCTGCTGCTGATACTATAATTCTAATGTTTCCACCTAAGTTATCGTAAATTTCTTTAAAGACTTTTCTTTTTACATTAATATTAACACCTTTTAGGGCATTTGTTAGGTATATCATAGATTTTACTAGTTTGTCCTTTTTGCTTTTTACTATATTTGCATTTATCTTCTTATATAAGTTTTCTACTAATAATGGCACTGCAAGCATTACTGTTGGTTTTGTTTCTTGTAGGTTTGGAACTATGTGTTTTAGCCCTTCACATATTGCAATAGATGCTCCTACTGACATTGGTAATAAAAAGCCTATACTTGATTCATATGTATGGTGTAGTGGTAAAACAGAAAAAAATCTATCATTCTCATCTAGATATACATATGCTGAAACTACATTTACGTTTTGTGCCAAATTTTTGTTGTTTATCATAACTCCTTTTGCTTTTGATGTTGTTCCAGATGTGAATATTAAAACTTTAAATTCTTCTTCATCTATTTCTATATCCATAAAGCTGTTATCTCCAGATTCTACAATGCGATTTCCTTGTTCTATTATATAGTTTAGACCAACTTCTTTTTCATTAATTGCATCATCTGAATACATTCCTATAAAATATTCTACTTCTGGTAGATTATCTTTTATCTTTTTTATTACTTCTTTTTTCTTTGCAGAGTATATAACTGCACTTGCTTTTGAACGTTTTACTACATTTTCTATTTCGTTTGCTGGTAGTTCTTTATCTACTGGTACTGCTATTCCTACACCACATAGCATTGCCATATACGATACATACCATCCATATGTGTTTTCTCCAATTATTACTACTCTTTTATCTTTTAGGTTTAATAGTTTTATTAGACCTGTTCCTAAGCCTATTACATCTCTTCTATATTTTTCATATGAAATCTCTGTAAATGGCTCTTTGTGATCAAATTTTTCTAGCATAAATGGGCGGTCTTTAAATTCCCCTGTTACTTTATTAAATATTTCTTTTATTGTTTTATAATTTTTTGCTTCATATTTTATGTCTTTTTTCTTTGGCTCTTCTTTCATAGATTCTTCATCAATTTCAGATATTCCTTCCATTTTTAGTTTTGGAAATTTGAAATTTGGTACTTTAAAATCTAGTATTCTCAAAGTTATCACTCCTCTTTAATTTCTGCTATTATTATTGCATATTATTTTAGATTTGTAAATAACTATGGTTATTATTTTAAATCGATTGGTAATGGATAATAGTTCTTAAGAAAAAATCTTCGAAGATATTTATATAAAGCATGCGTAGTGGCGACTAGTAGTCGCCCGTTCTTGAAAAGATTTGCTAAAAATATTATAAATTTATTAAAGAAATAATTATATCGTTAAAGCAATTTTCTGCCGACCGCGGGCGATTAATAATCGCCCCTACATTTTCTCTACTATTATAAATTAGCATTTTAAAATAAGTTCTATATCTACAATTTTTCCATATTTGATATTAGATATCCACAATAATTGCTACAAAAATCTGTTATATAGTCTGTTATGTGCTTTTTTTCTATGTCTTGTTTTAACATAATATTTAGGCTTAATAATACCTCTTCTTTTAGCATTATTTCTATTTTACCTACAATATGCCCTTTTTCTACTGGTGCTTCCATTTGCGTTTGATAGGTAACTTTTACTTCTACATCCTTTACTTGTTCTTTTAATACTGGAATCCACTTGATTTCGTTCTCTTCTAAACAATATTCCATACTCGTATTTTTTGTCTTATTATATTGTATATTTGGTGCATCTTGTGATATCCATTCATTAAATTTTTTATCTATCTTTTCTTTCGCATTAATATATTCATAATTTGCAAAAGCATATTCGATTAACCTTACAGAATCTGTTGTTCTTATTTTCTTTGTATCTGCTCCTAGTACTACACATATTATTCTATGTCCATTTCTTGTAGTAGATGTTACAAGACATCTTCCTGCACCATTTGTAAAGCCTGTTTTTACACCATCTACTCCATTTAAGTTTCCTAATAATTCGTTTGTATTAGATAATGTTCTTACCTCTCCATTTATATGTATGTCACATGTTTTTGTATTTACAATGCTTGCAAATTTCTTGTTTTTTAAAGCATAATTTGTAATTACTGCTAATTCATATGCTGAAGTGTAATGTTCTGTCTCATCTAAACCATGTGGTGTAATGAAGTGTGTATTAGATAGTCCTAATTCTTCTGCTTTTTTATTCATTAAATTTGCAAATCCTTCTACACTTCCTCCTACATGTTCTGCAAGTGCAATTGCTGCATCATTTCCGTGAACGAAGCATTAATCCATATAGTAAGTCATTCACTGTAATTTTGTCATTTGTTTTTAGTCCTAACCTTGACCCTCCTGTTCCTGCTGATTTTTTAGATACTTGTATTGTGTCTTGTAAATTTGCATTTTCTAACACAATTACTGCTGTCATTATTTTTGTTGTTGAAGCCATAGGTCGTTTTGTGTATCCATTTTTTTCAAAAAGCACTCTTTCTGAGTCTACATCATAGATTACGCATGCTCTAGAATTTATGTTAGGTATGCTATTCACATTTGTGGATACATTTAAAACTTCTTCTTTTATTATTTCTTCATCATCTAAATCATCTGCAAATGTTGTTACTGGTATGGTTAAAAATAGGGTTATAAGCATTACTGCTATTATTTTTTTCATAATAAAATCACCACTTTCATTATATTTTGAAAATGGTGATTTTATAACTTTATTATCCTAATATTCTTCTTCCTGGCATTTGCTCATATATTTCATCTTTTGCTTTTTCAATTTGCTCTTTTATTGTATCATTTGATGATTTTACGTTTTCCATTACAGCTTTAAAGCCTTTTACTGATATTTTACATTCTTTTGCTGCTTCTTCAATTAATGAATCTACATATTCTTCCATTGTTTCTATATTGTCATTATATGGGCTATCATCTATATTATCTAATGTTGTTTCATCTTGTTCTTCTAATATCTCATTTGACATTTGTACATTATCTGAAATATCTGTGTTTCTTCTTTTTTCCATATGTTGCCTTGCTTCTAAACTTGTTCTTTTTTGGTTTGTGTCTTTCATACTTACTGGTATACTTTCATATCTTGTAGCATCCTTCATGTTTTCATCATAGTTTTTTGCTCTTCTGTAATATGAAACTTCTGGTGTTCCTGTTCCATCACTTAAATCTATTGTAAAGCCTTCATTTCCATGTCCTTCATTTGTTCCATTTGTAAGCCTAAACATTGCAGATACTCCATTTTTTTCTACTTTGCCATTGTTTTGTATTTCATTTACTTCTTTACTTTGATTTGTTGCTTCTGTACGTTTTAGGGTTTCTAGTTTTATATATTCTCCATTTTTTCCAATTCCATAAAATTCAAACCCATTATCTGTACCTAATCCTGTTCTTCTTACTTTTACTTTTTCTACTTCTTTTTCCTTTACTTCTGGTACTAAGTCTCGAAAGCTCTTTTTTCCTACTATTGGCTTATCTAAATCTATTTCTGCAATTGAATATGGGTTTTGGTAGTTATTTTCTTTTTGTTCTTCTTGCTTTTTACTATTTTCTTTATTTTCTTTTTTGTTCTGTGTTTTTTGTTCTTGTTTTTGCTCTAGTTTACGTAGTTCTTCTCTTTCTTGTAGCTCCCTTAAAGAAATTGGTGTAATGTTATTTAGATGCATTAAAATCATTGTAGATTTATCTTTTACGTCTTCTCTTAATGTAATGGTATTATCTTCTAAAACATCTGCAATTACTCTATCTCCTGCTTGTAGCAGTTTTACTATTTTACCATGTACTTCTTTTTCTATTAAATATAGTGGCTCTTCTTCTCCTTTTACTTTATCAAAAGTTATATGTTTGTAATACTTAATATCAATTATTTTACACTCCTCATTCTTTTCATTTGCCTCTTCTTCTAATGTATTCTCTAATCTTTCTAATTCTTTTAATAATTCCATATAACCTCCTATGTCTCTACATTTCAAATGATAGCTCAAAATCTGTTCCTTCCTTTAGTTTTACTATAAAATTCTTTTTGGTTTCTCCCAAATTTTCTTGTGATAATATTATTTTATAAATATATAATCCTTCTTGAGTTTGACTTTCTTTAAATGATATATTTTTTCCTAAAAAATGTGTTATTGCATAGTCTACAAAGCTTGCCTCATTTTTAAAATAATTATTTTTAAATCCTTCTGATAGCATCTTGTATGCTAATGTATAATTTTCAGAATTTATATTTTTAATAAATCTATCTATACAAAGAGTTCCCTTTTGTGCATCTGTAGCTTTGTTATATTCTTCTATATATATAGGTATGTCTATTGTATATATATCTAATATTAGTTCATATTGACCAGGATTTTTCTCATTTATTACATAATAATTATTATTTTGGTCTACACATATATATTGTTTGTATGAATTATAGTTTTCTATTTGATATTTTTTTAAATTTAGCTGATATATTTGCTTTATATTCTTCGTAATATAATTTCTATACTCTTCCTTACTTCTGAATTTATTTTCTCTGTATGTTTTATCTAGCTTATCATATATTGCTTCTACATCATATATCATTCTATCTTTCATTTCACTTATATAATAATTAATCATTTGTTCATCTGTTATATTTTTAAATGCAAACTCATTATATATATTATTCGAAATCTCATTATATTTTAATTCAATTTTGTTTCCAACACTAATATTATAATTATTATCTTCTACAAATTTATAAGGTATTACAGAAAATAAGTCCTTCTCCTTATCTAACCTAACAGCAATATTAAATTCTGAAGTTTTAGCATTATCTTTATCTATCACTTTACCATATACAAAATATGTATATACTTCTGTAGTATTTTGTATAACATACATTTTGTCTACAAAAAATGTTGGTTCTTTATATTTTTCTACATTAGATAGTGCAGTTTCTTGTGTTATATTATATTTTTCCACGTAGTTTTTATCTAACAAAGAATAAACCATATTATTTTCTTCGCCGTGCTACATAAGATAAATATTTTGTAATACAAGCTTTAACAGCAAAAAATTCATTTCTATTTTTAACATAATCAATAGTATTAATAACTTCTAATGTTACTGTATTTTCAAAATTTTCTTCTTTATATTTTTTGTCTAAATATTTTACAATAAATAATGAAATAATTAATATAACAATTATAGCTATTACTATTATTATCATTTTTTTTATATTTTCCACAATACTAATCCTTTCTTATATTTATTTACTCTATGGTCTTAGTCCAAATAGAAAATTACTATTATCTATACTTGTTCCCCAACCATCAATTTTGATTGAATCATTACTTCCACAACTATAATATTTTCTATTTCCTGCATAAATTTGTACATGCCCACTATATACCATAATATCTCCTGCTTGAAGATTTTCTCTAGATATTTTCTCCCAATTATATGGATTTTTAGCAAAACTTGCTGATCTATGTTGATGTCCTTTAAACTGTGTAAATCCAGCTTCATATAATACCCATGATACATATGAACTACAATCAATTTTTTTAACTGAATTGTTTGTTATTGGTATATTAAGTCCTACTTGCTCATATATATATCCATTATTTTTTACATAATCATGGCATTCTTTTGCCTTTTGTAATATTATACTTGCATATTGTCCACCTTGTGATGTTCCATTTCCAGTTCCACCTTGTGATGTTCCATTTCCTCCATATCCATTGCAGAATAAGTCCCATTCAGCTTTTCTTCTTTTAGCTAATCCTGCTGCGTACTTTCCATTACTTGTTGTTGGCTTGCATAAGTAATTATCATATAACGCATCTGTATTTCCATATTTTTTATATGCATCTACAAAACCATTTATATTACCAACGTTATACATTCTACTTGTAAGTGCGTCTATTTGATATTCTGTTAGTCCTAATCCGATTAACTATTCCTGCTACTTTTGCTCTAAATTCAGCTATTATTTCATCTTCTATACTGTCTACAATTGATTTGTCTACTAAATCTCCTACTTTAAGTTTAGTTGCGTCTACTCCTCTTGCTGAAAACCTTGCATAATGGCTTTTTATACAAATTCCCCATCCAACTGTAGCATTTCCAAATCCATCATCAAATACAACATACTGTCCATTTGATTCTTTTGGTGTTCCTTCAAAAGAATGTATGAATTCTTTTAAATTACTTCCATATGTATAATCACCCATATTGCCAAACATAGAATCTATAAATTCACTTGGATTAAATAAACTAATAATATCTGATTGTAATCCACCTGTTAATTCTTCTCCAGTATTATAAAAGTTTATTATTTCTTTCATTATTTCGCCATGTATTTGTGTTGTTTGGTTTTCTGCTAATATATCATATAGTTGTTCATCACTTATAAGTATGTTCATAACTGGTCTTTCTTTAACGTTTCCGTCTAATACATCATATTCTACTAATTTTCCTCCGACTTGCTGGTGTTGCTGGTAAATATGATGCTCCTTCTACATATGTTCCTGTTTTATTGCTCCATAACCCTAAGAATTCGTCTGGCAAAAATTCGGTTTCTACTGCACCTTTTACCCATTCTCGTTTTATAATTTCTTCAAACCATGTTTCTTTTATTGGGTCACGCCAGCTTCCTTCTCCACCTGGATCAGGTTCACTGCTTTCTTCTACTTTTCCTGGTGCTTCTCCATATGGATATTCTCTACTTTCTTGTAAATTATATGTTATTGTTTGGTCTATAATCCATGTTTTTGCTTTTGTAACACTTGCTTTTATAGAGTCTGTTTCTACTTTAGTTACTGTCACATTTGGTCCTTCTTGGCTCGTTGTTTCATCATAATCACCTGTTTCATAACTTTGCATTGTAGTAGGATTAAATTCTACATGTTTTTTCCTTGTATTTACTGTTGCCTCATATGTATATGTTGTTTCATCTGTTGTAACTGAATCAAATATTGTAAAATCTATAAAACTTCTATCTGTCATTAATTTTGATACTGCTTCTACATAATTTGCATTTAAAGATATAAGTTGTAAATCCATTAAAAATGTAAATGGTATTGTATATTGTGATACCATTCTTCTATATGGTATTTTTACTTCATAAACTTCAAATGATGTTTCTACTCCATTTTCACTAGTTGACCTCCATTTTGTTACACACAAATTCCAAGATGAATCTAAAGAAAAATATCTTAATGATGCTTTTTTTACATTTACATCATCACTATTAATCATGTCTTGCAATTGGCTATATCCTATGTATTCTAATTCTATTTCTTGTGTATTATTGCTATCTTCTATTATTTCTACTGGTGTAGTTTGTCCTCCTCCTGATGGAGTAAGTGTAATTACTCCTATACTATTATTAAAACTTGCTCTAAATATATGCTCTTTTATTCCTGTATTTAATTCAAAATCACCTGAAGAGTGAACATGTCCCGCAAATACTCCTTTTAGTGAACTAGAACTATATAAAGTATTTAAATAGCTTTCTGAAGGATTTTTATATCCATCACTAGAAGCTTCTTTACTCCAATAATAAACTTGTCCATTGTGAGCACTTTTAGACCATGCTTGCATTACAGCTGCTTGTGTTTTTGATTCAACTGGAACATGTGTAAAGAATAATGAATTAGAGGTTTCATTTATATAACTATCAATTGTACTAACATTACTATCACTAATCTGTTTATTTGAATAGTTTTGTCCTACTAAATTAATACTATCTCCATCTTTTCCAATTGTTATTTTTTTAATATCTCCACTTTCTCCAATACTTGAAGCAGAGGTATTTTCTCCTGAATTTGTTGTCATTTCTGTTAAATAATCATGGTCTGCAACTAAAAACATTATTTGTTTGTCTGAAATTGTACTTATTTTCCTTTTTAAATATTCTAGATTTTTGTCACTATAGTTATCCATAATATCTCCACCAAATACTATAGCATCAAAGTCATTTTCTTTTAAACAGTTAATAATCTTATCTAAAATTAAGTACGAATTATTAAACATACTATTTCTTTGTTCAAATGTGGTTCCATGGTCATTGTACCATTTCGTATTTATAGTAGGTTGATCTGGATGCATCATGTGTAAATCTGAAACCCAAGCTATTTTATATTCATTTTTAATGTTATCCATAGTTATTTTTACGTTTTCAGGTGTTAGTCCAAACTTAGATGTATTTATAGTTTTAGTAACTGGTGTATCTGTAGGTTCTGCAGGTGGTTGTAAAGTACTGTCAGAATACTCTGTACTATTTAATGTCCTTTTTATTTTTATAATACCTTTTGTTTCTTCATCGCTTCCTTCTATATATGGAAGTTCACTAGATAGTGCTGCTGCCATATATTTATATAGATACTTAGCTGCTTGTGAATCTGGATTTAAAAAGGAATTTCCAGTCTGATCTGTCATTACTGTTCCAAGTCCTAAATCGTTAAAATCTATTCCTATTTCATCCTTTAACTTATTTGGAAATGTTGACACAAACTTTTCTTTATCAAAGTGTACTCCATATTCATCTATTGTACAATATTCATCCATAGCTTGGCTTGTAACTTCTTCTGTTTCTCTAGCTACTTCTCCATCTAAGAAGTCATCAATTGCACACAATATAATTATCACTGCTAAAACAGCAAGTATTATTCCTATATGTGCCGAAATCCATGCTACTATTGCTTGTATAACTTTGCTAGCAACTTCTGCTAGTGCCTTTTTTACTTGTCTTCCTGCTTCTCTTTTTGCTTCATTTACTACTTGTTTTCCTGCTCTACTTGCTGCTTGTTTTAATTTGCTATCTTGTACCTCTTCTTGTCCATTATTTTGTTCTTCGTTCATGTTCCACCTCTTTTCTACGTCCTTTAATATTACACGTTATTACATTTCTATAGTAATTGCTACTCTATCTTTATAGTCTTTTTTATTTATACTTGCTGTATAATCATCATAATTTAATATAATATCTTCAAATATCATTTTCCTCATTATAGTTTCATTTGAATATATTTTATTAAACCTTATTGTCATATTTTTACTTGTATTTTTTGGTATAACTGTTTTAATTTCATCTAATTCATATGTAAAGCCACTATATTTACTATTATTAGAACCAAGTAAATAAATTGAATCTACATTTTCTTTACTATCTAACATAATAGTATTATTAGTTTTATTTTCTACTTTTATTTCATATTGTTCATATTCTTTAAATATATCTTTTTTTAAAATAGATATAATAATACCATCTGCTTGTCCTTGTTTTAATTTTATATATGCTCTTGCAATATATCCATTTATATTTAATTTTTGTTTCCCATCTTCTGTTTGAACAATTGTATAATAGTCTTCTATTGCATTAGTTTGGTCTTTTATATTTCCAGTTGATAATATATCTTCTGATAAACGTACTCTATATGTGGTAACATAGCTTTCTAGCCATATTTGTATACTAGGTACTTTATTACTAGTAAATATACTTTCTACATAGTTTCTTCTAAAATACTCAATATTTCCAAAAAATACTGCTTCTTTACATTCATCTGATAATAAGTTGTATGCATTTTGTATTTCATGTGAATTACAATATTTTAGAAAATCTCTAATTAGCTTTTCGCTACTTAAGTTATTATTTGTTGTACTATTATTTTTATTTTCTGTACTTCCTATAATTGGTTTACTATTATTTGCTTGATTATTATTCACTATACTGTTTGTATTAGTTGTATTTTCTAATTGTGGTTTTGTTCCTTCTTTTATAAAATTATTTATAACATTTATTATGGAGAAAAAAAGGATAATGCCAACAATTATTACTAATATTACATACCTATTTTCTACTAACATTCTTCTTAGGTTACTATTTTTAATAATCATTGTATTATCCTCCTATGCCCTTTTAAGTTTGTGTTCTATAATCTTTATATCCTTGGTAAATTGTATTAGCATATGCTCTATTTGCTTCATTATCTCCTCCAAGCATTACTAAAAGTTCCTTTCTTAGTGCTTCTTCTGCTTTTTTATCTCCTGAGAATGCTTTAATTTGTGCATTATCTAGTGATTTGTATCCTGAAACTATATTTTGTACTTGTGCTCTAATATCTTTGTCATCTAGATTGTTTGTATTATTTTGGTGATAATAATTTTCTAATTTTATTGCTTTCTTTATATCATTTTCAGCTATAATTCCTGATTTTCTATAACTTGTTGCAATTTTCTTAAATTCTTCTTTATTATGAATGTGAGCAAATTTACCTTTAATTTCTTTTTCATAGAATTTATCAAATTTATCACTTTTTACATATTCTTTATCTGCTCTTGCATTTCTTGCATCAACAGCATTTCCATATTTACTTGCTCCATATGCATCACGATATGCATCTATAACGCCTCCTGGATTACGTATTCCTACTGTTTTAGCAGCTGTATCAAATATATTGTCTCCTGTAGTAAGTCCAACTGTACCTGCACCTAATGCCATAGATAATGCTTGTTCTCCACTTCCTGTTGTTGCTCCTATTGCAAGACCTAGTCCTCCCATTGCTGCTCCTGCCGCAACTCTTGCTGTTCCTCTTGCTGCTTTATATGCTACAGCAGGCATTGCTTTCCATGCACCTATTGCTACATTATTAAGTCCTCCTGTAATTTTATTTTTTAGGTTTCTTTTTCCTTCAACTGTTCTAAGACTAGCTAAACCATCTCTTGCATTTTTTAATCTTCCTAATTGTCTACTTCCAAAGTTACCTACGTCGTTTCTTACTACATCAAAGAAATTATCTGGCTCTAATGGTCCTTGGTAATTAAACGGATTATCGTATTCCTCTGGGCTTGGAACATCAACATCTATATCTGGATCTGGCACTGGTCCATTTGGATCTGGTACTAGTCCATTTGGATCTGATACTGGTCCATTTGGATCTGGCACTGGTCCATTTGGATC
>CANOGC010000051.1 GCA_947565445.1 uncultured Clostridium sp.
ATTTTTGTATCTATTTATTTTCTAACCTTTCATAATTTTGCAATTTCCTTTATTATTATTTTACAAATTTAATTTCTTTGTTACTCAAATATCTCCATTCACCAATTTTTAAATCTTTTACCGTAATTTCTCCAATTTTACTTCTATGTAATGCTAAAACTGAATATCCTAATGTTTCACACATTTTTCGCACTTGTCTATTTTTCCCTTCATGTATTGTAATTTCTACTCTTGAAATATTTTTTTCTTCATCAATTTTTAGTATTTTAACTTTTGCAGGTCTTGTAATGTAATCTTCAACTTGTATTCCTTTTTCTAATTCCTTTTTGTGTTCATCTTTAAATTTTCCTCTTACTGTTGCAACATATGTTTTATTTATTTCATGTTTTGGATGTGTAAGTTTATATACAAAATCTCCATCATTTGTTAAAATAAGTGCTCCGAGATGTATACATGTCTAGCCTTCCTACTGGAACTACTCTCTTATTTATTCCTTTTACAAGTTCTAATACATTGTTTCTTCCAAATTGGTCTTTTACTGTTGTTACATAATCTATTGGTTTATTTAATAAAATATATACTTTTTCTTCTTGTTGTTTTATCTTTTTTCCACAAAATTCAACTTTGTCTTTGTTTGGATTCACTTTTATTCCTAATTTGTTAATAACTTGTCCATTTACTTTTACTTTTTCTTCTAAAATATATTCCTCACATTTTCTTCTTGATGCAATACCACAATCTGCCATATATTTTTGTAATCTAACTTCTTCCATATTTCTCCTATCACATTTTTTATTTTTTTACATATAATACAATATACAAGCTTTCGCTTTTATATTGTATAAAAATTCGTTTTTAATCTTCTTTATACTTCTAAAGTATAAAGTTTATATAGATTTTAATGCTCCTTTACGTTTTTAATGTAGTGGAGCATTTTATTATTTTAGTTTTTCTAATACCTCTTCAAAATATTTAGGTAATGGTGCTTCTAATTTTAATTCTTTTTTAGAAATAGGATGTTTAAAAACTAGTCTAAATGCATGTAGCATTTGTCCTTCTACTCCAAAAGGATTTTTTCCATTTGAATATACCATATCTCCTACAACTGGATAACCTATATGCGACATATGTACACGTATTTGGTGAGTTCTTCCTGTTTCGATTTTTATTTCAAGTAGGCTATAACCATCAAATCTTTGTAATACTTTAAAATGAGTAATTGCATTTTTACCATTTTTATCTACTGCCATTTTCTTTCTGTCTTTTGTACTTCTTGCTATTGGCATATTAATAGTTGCTTCATTTTCTTTTAATACTCCTCTTACTAGTGCAATATATGTTTTTTCTATTTCATGTTTTTTTATTTGTTCACTTAAATTTAAGTGTGCTTTATCATTTTTTGCTATTATAATTAACCCGAGAAGTATCTTTATCTAGCCTATGAACTATTCCAGGTCTTAGTTCTCCCCCAATTCCTGATAAAGAATCTTTGCAAATGTTCATTATAGCATTTACTAAAGTGCCATCAGGGTTTCCATTGGCTGGGTGAACAACTAAACCTTTTGGTTTATTTACTACAATAATATCTGTATCTTCATATACTATATCTAATGGTATTTCTTGTGGTTGTAGCTTTGTTTCTTTTACTTCTATATCTTGTATTTCTACAATATCACCTTGTTTTACTTTTAAAGAAGATTTTCCGTAGTTTTCCATTAACATGTATTTTTTCGTCTTCAATTAGTTTTTGTATCATTGTTCTAGATAAGTCTTCACATTTTATAGCAATAAATTTATCTAGCCTTATACCATTTTCTTCTACATCTATTTTTCTCAATATTCTTTCTCCTTAAAAATTATAATGTTTTTAATTCTTAGGAAATAGTATATAAATATCCACGAACCGTCGCCATTCCCAAAAGAAACTGTACAAAATGTGTAAACACATTTTGACGGTTTCTATTGGTCGCCCACTTATGGCTCCGAGATTCTTCGTTGATATTTATATACTATTTTCTAAGAATAGCTAATTTAATATATTATTATTCAAATTTGCCTTTTGTTTTATCTTTTGCAAATATTACCTTAAATAAATACACTGGTAATACTAATTGTCTTTTTATTCTTTTAGGCTCTCTTATAAGCCTCCAAAACCATTCCATTCCTATTTTTTGAATAAATACTGGTGCTCTTTTTATTCTTCCTGCTTCATAATCAAATGTTCCACCTTGTCCGGGTCGCTACATCTACTTTTAGTTCTTCTCTATGTTTTGCTATCCATTTTTCTTGATATGGTGCTCCGAAGTGCAACGAATAGTACATTTGGCTGCAACCTGTTTATTTCTTCAATAACTTCTTTTTCCTCATTTTCATCAAAATATCCATGGTGTGTTCCTACAATATTCACATTTGGGAATATCTTTTCTAAATTTGTTTTAGTCTCTTTTGCAATACCTTCTTTTCCACCTAATAGATATATTGAATATCCTTTTTCGTTAGATAATGATATAATCTGCCTAAAATAGCTTTGCCCTGGTATTCTTTCTTTAAATTTCTTATGTTGTAGTTTTGCTCCTATCATTACCCCTATGCTATCTGGCGTAGAAAGGCTAGATTCTTTTAATATATCAAAAAATTCTTTATCCTTATTTGCCATCATAATAAATTCTACATTTGGTGCAAATATCATTTTGCAAGATTTATTGCTACTTTTTATTAGTTCTTCAGTAATAGTGCCAGATTCTTCTTTTGTAATATTATCAATTGGAACCCCCAATATTGTTATTATTTCTCTCATCTTTTTTAAGTAATACCTCCTTATATGTGTACCTTGCAAAGGTAAAAGCAATCATTATCCAACCGTATAACAATGCATATATCAGCAATATTAAATATTGGAAAATGTATATTTGGAAATACTTCTATAAAATCAACTACTTGTCCTCGAAATAGCCTATCTATAAAGTTTCCTGCTCCACCTGATAATATAATAAATAATGAACACATTGTTAATGTATCTATTCTTTCTTTTTGTAGCCAAATAAATCGTATTATAATGCCTAATACAATTATATTTGTAACAACAAATGTACCTATGTTTTTGCCTTGTCCTATTCCAAATGCAATTCCTTTATTAAATATTAATTTGAAATTTAAAATATTATCTATTATAGTTATATTTACATTAGTATTAATTGCTATTATTTTACTAAGTTGGTCTATTACTAATAAAATAACAAATATAATTAGACCCATTTTTAATATATTACTTTTTCTTTGTTCCTTCAATTTAATCTCCTTTATTTTAATATATAGTAGAAAGTAGCTCCACGTGGCGGTTACGCTTTTCTTTTCGTGCTTTAGTCGAGAAAAGAAAATGCCTAACCGCCAGCAATATGGAGCGGATTTTAGAATAGTCTAAACTGTAAACTATTATTTGTTTAATCTTTCATATATAACAAAGTTATTATCTTTGTACAATTCTTCATAGTTTTCATCTCTACTAATAAACATATTCATTTTTGTATTATTAGGTATCAATAAATGCGTAATTTCATATTTGTCGAACACATCTTCATAATACTTACTAATACTTGCTACTTGAACTGCATCTGAAAATATATCTTTTTCAGAATCTCCATTAAATTCTGGTGTATATAAGTCTGCTCTCGAATCTATAAATACTTTTACATCTTGAAACAATATATAACTTCCATAGTTGTATTCATTGTATAAACGCATTTCACCTATGTTTACATTTTCTTTTAGCCATTCTACTGCTTGTACTGGATAGCTCGCTTCATTAATATAGCTATTTCCTGCTTTTGGCTTATATTCTACAACACTCATTAGAATTACAAGTAATATTGTAATAATTGCCCCAAAACCACTTGTTATTTTCGTCATGAATTTTTTTGTTCCTTCTGGATCATATTTATCAAATAAATCACAAATCATTCTATTTATTGAATATACTCCAATTACTGTTAGCATCGATAACTGCCTTCTAGACATAAGTGTAAGTATTATTAATCCACCTAACATAAAGAAGTCTTTTAATCGTATTTTTGTATCTGTTAACATTAAAATTCCAACTACAATTATAAGTATTGCGATTGTTGGTTCTGACTGGACTAATACCATTGGCAAGTGCTCATTTATGCTTTTTGTAGTATTTCCTTGCATTGTTTTTACAAGATATGTGTATGGTGTATCTCCTAATGGTGTAAGTAATCCTGTTAATACACATATTAGCAGGATTACAATAAGCCATTTTGTATTATCTCTTTTTTCCATTTTAATTTTATATGGTTCTTTTCTTCTACGCTCTTGTTTTTTCAAGCTCTCTTCAAATTTCTTATTTGATATATCTATCTTTTCTTGCAACTTGTTTATTTTTTCTTCTGATGCTTGTTTTGTTTGCATTTTCTTTATTTGCATGTTATAAAATTTGTTTTGTATTCTATGGAATATATGTAAATCTACAAACAAACAAATTAGATATTCTGCAATATATGGCATAAATATTATAAAGTAAAATGGCCATACTGCTAAATGTATATTTGCAATTATAGTTGGTATTATTATTAATGCTATGGCATATCGTTTCTTTTTAGTTTCTAAAAATTTTTCTATAAAATATACACTTAGTGCAAATAATATAAATGTAACAAGTTGTGCTCTTGCTGCAATAAATCCTGTTAATATATACATTACTCCTAATGTTAATAAAAATGATACTAGTTCATTTTTTGTAATTCTTTTGTTTGTTATATATACTACAATTCCTAAAATACATGATAGTATTACTGTTGATATGTATATACCTGCCATTCCTCCTACGCTATATATTAGATATATTCCTACATCATATAACCAATGTGGATATGTATATGGTATTTCATGCATTGAGAATGGGTCTTGTTCCATATTAATTCCATTATTTAAAATATGTTCTCCAATTTTTATTGTATAAAATGTGTCATTTTGCAATGTAATTGGTGTAATTGCAAAACAGAAAATTATAATACATACAATTGCAATTAGATTAAATTTTGTTTTCATTTGCTTGTCCAATTCAAACTATCTCCTAACTTTTTAATTTAACACTTGTATTATATCAAAGAAATCTAAAAAAATATACTATTTTTTTAGATTTCTACTAAAATTAGGTCTTCTCCTATGCAACGTATTTGTTTCCATGGAATAACTATATCATTGTTTCCTGCAAATATGCTAAGTAATTTATTGCTTCCGTGGAACAATGATAGATGTAATCATTCCTGTTTCTAAATCTGCTGTTACATCTTGTACATATCCGAAGTCTACGTCCATCTGTAATATTAACTACTTCTTTATGTTTAAAATCTAACCCCTTTTGCCCCATAAAAAACACCCCATATATTATATGAGGCATACTTTATTATAATGTCATTTAATTATACGATGTTAACCTATTAAATTTTTTACTACAATCTTACTCTACTTATTATTTTTATTTAACATTTTTATCATTTTACCAAAATCGCTTTCTAATTGTTTCATTTCTCTTTCCCTATATATTTCAAATTCTCTTTCTGCCTTTTCTACCGCTTCTTTATGTGATATTTTTCCATTATCTTCTAATAACTTTCTTCATTACTTATTTCTCCAATTTTCTTAATTGATTCTATGATTTCTTCTTTCATAAATAATCACTCTCACTTTCTTTAAATTAATTTTGGGGTATAAAAATAGAAGGTACAGATTTTCTATATCCTTCTTAATTTCATATTTTAATTTTCTTTAACATTATATTTTTTCATTAGTTCTTTTGCTTTCTTCACGCCATCTTCGGTTAAATATGTAGATTTTGCTTTGTGTGTACTTCCTCCTATTAAATTTTCATCTTCTAATGCATTTAAAATATTAAAATCATATCCTTTCCACGCTCTATAAAATTCTCCATATGGCTCTCTTTCTATCCATAAATTCAAATACAATAATAGCAATGTTAATTCTTTTATTTGTTCTTCTATTTCTATTTCTCCTTTACTTCACTACTTCATATAATTCCTTAGCAATTTCTTCTATATTATAATCTGCTGTTTTCAAGCCTAGTATATCTGATAATATCGGACTGTTTTTAGAAACTTCTTCTTTAGATATATTATGCTATATTGGTAATATTTTACAATTTCCTTCAGAATATTTTGAAAAAAGTCCATTTAATTCTTTTTCTGTTTCCTCATTATTAGTTACTGATTTATATTGTTGCAAATTTACTATTTGTTGCTGTTCTATATCTCTTTGCCTCTGCACCATGCGTTGAACTCTTTCTTGCTCTCTAGTTAATTCGACTTGCTTGTTAGTTAATTTTTTCTGTGTATCTCCCCATTTCTTATTTATATCTGCTTGTTTAGATTTTGACTTTATAATATCATTATTCAATATTTCTATTTGTCTAGTTTTTGTGTTTAGCATTAATAATGACGTATTTTTTGTAATTGACCTTTGTATCCTAAAAATTTCTGTCATCTTTTTAGCCTCATTTTTCTGTTCATCTGCTAATCCCTTATTTAATTTAGAAATTTGATTTGATAGATTTATTATTTCATTTTGTATAGAACTAATTGACATTGTTTTGTCCTCCCTTTCTTTTATTACTATTACTTTCTATCTGCTATTTTTTTTAATTCATTTGTTGCCTCTAAATAATGTAACTCAACTTCTGTTGGATTTAATGAAATTCTTTCTTTATATTTTTTGTATTCATCTCTTGCTTTTTCTAGAGCATCTTTATGTGATACTGTTCCTTTTGTTTGCAATACATCTTTCCTATTCATCTTTATAAAATAGTCTAATTCATTTACCCAATCTCTCATAGTCATAGGATTTTCATTTAATGCTTGCAATTCTGCATAATCTAAATACATTGTTACTATTCTATTTAAAACATCTAATTCTTTTTCTGTTAAATAATTTTTAGCTATTATTGCTTCTTGTAATGTTGGCTGATTTCCTTCAAAATTTGTAAGTCCCATAAAGTCTTTTTCACTATCTGCTCTCTCCATTATAATTTCTGCTGCAGTATGTCCATGCGATGCCCAATGCATTTTATTTTGTACTTCTTTAAAAAATTCTATAGATATTTCAGATTTCGGATTATAATCAACACTTGTCGCATAAATATCTAATATCTGTCTCCAAAATACTTTTTCAGCTGTACGAATATCTCTAATTCTAGCAAGTAACTGCTTAAAATATCTTCCTCCACCTGCATTTTTTAATAGATTATCATTTAACGTGAAGCCTTTTACAACATATTCCTTCAAAGTTTCTGTTGCCCATTGTCTAAAGTTTGTACCAATATCTGATTTTACTCTATATCCAATCGCTAATATCATATCCAAATTATAATATTTAACATTATATTTCTTTCCATCTTCTGCTATTATAGGAAATATCTTTGTAACATTATCTTCCTCTAATTCTTTTTCTTCAAATATATGCTTTATATGTTCACTTATATTAGATTTGCTTGAATCAAATAAATCTACTAATTGTTTTTGATTTAACCATACGTTTTCTTCATATAGTTTGACTTCTATATCATTTTTTCCTTCTATATTTTTATATACAATTAACTGTCCGTATTTTTCCATAACTATCCTTTCTGGATTCAGTTGTTCGGAAATTCCGAACAACTGAATTTCATTTAAATATTGCTATTCTCTAAACTTTATTCTATTTATATCATATATCTTTTGTTTTTTCAATATTTTTACGAAATCTTGTTCTTTTTTATTGTTTAGAGAAAAGCATATTTTCATATGCTTTCTTTAAACCTATAATTCCACTTTACAAATCACATCATAACCATATTTTTCTCTTACCTCATAGCCTGTCCTTTTCTGTTTCTTTTTTGTAACATAGTCATTTTTACTACGCACTCTCACAAATTCAAACCATTATATCTATTCTCTTTCTTGCAACCATAATAGACGTAATCATACCAGTTTCTAAATCTGCTGTTACATCTTGTACATATCCGAAGTCTACGTTCATCTGTAATATTAACTACTTCTTTATGTTTAAAATCTAACCCCTTTTGCCCCATAAAAAACACCCCATATATTATATGAGGTGTGTGCTTTTTTTATTAATTAATCTTTTATCATTTCATAAAATATGCATATTTTTCAATTCATTTTCTAATTGCTTAGCATTTTCAAATATTATTCCTTGGATTCCTTCTCTATTTGACATTTTTACATTATCCTTGTTATCATCTATAAATATTGTTTCTGATGCTAAAATTTTCTCTTTTTCTAAAATATATTTAAAAGTTCCCTCATCTTCTTTTAACGTTCCATATTCATATGAAAAATATTTATGTTTAAATACTTCTAAATCTTTATTTGTACTTAATATATATTCTACCCACTCTTTTATATGGTCTGATAATAAAATAAGATTATACTTTTCCTTTAGCTTTTCTACTATTTTTATTGTTTCATCTACTTTTGTATCTAAATTTTGTCTAATAGATCTTTTAATAATTTCTTTATTCTCATTCCAATTAGTATTTTCTATTAATGTTTCTAAATATTCATCTTCTGAATATTTTCCTCTCATTGTATCTAAAAATACATTGATAGTTTCTTTTTTTCTTTTCAAAAATTCTTCTGATGATATATTGGTATTTTGTTCTATTATATGTTCTACCCCATGATATCCAGAAATAATTACTTCAGACAAATCAAATTTATGTTCTTTATCATATCTATTTCCTCCATTTTGAACTAACAAGAACTACTTGTAAGTTGAATTTGCTTTTTTATAATTGTATATCGTTAAAAATTATATATTTTTCCAACTTCTGTAGCAGATACCTTTATTTTCCCTTTCAAATCATTCACAAATTTATTACATACACTATCTGCTGTACAGTGTGCTAGTATAAGTTCCTTTACATTATTTTTCATGTAATCAATAACTTCATTTGTATTTTCATCTACTTCTATTAAATGAAATCCGCCTATCACAGCTAATACCTTACTATTATTGCTAACCTTTTTTGCTTGCTCAACTATATTACATATTCCACTATGACTACATCCTGCAATTACTATTATTCCGTTTTCATTAATATCTTCATCTAATTTAACATTATCATATACTTTCTTTAAATTTGAGTTAGTTTGCCCATGCCTTACTAAATATATTTTCATATATCCCCCTGTTCTTTACAATTCTATTTCATCTAAATCATTTGGTACATATACATTTCCAGAAAAATATTCCTTTGCTTCTTTTGTAAACAACTCTTTCCTCATTTCTATATTATTATCGATACAATGCCATAATAATAAATTCTTTATATTTAATTTATTCATTACCACAGCAACATCTTTTACTGTAGAATGATTTTTTTCATGTGGTTGTATTCTATCTTTTTGTTCTTCTAAGCACATTGCCTCATGTAATACCCAATCTAAATCTTCAATTCTTGAATACACATTTTTACTACATGGAACATCTCCTAAAAATGCTAATGTTTTTCCAGAATTTAAAGTTGTTTTGAAACCATATTGAGTACATTCAATAGATTCTGTATTAACCGCTTCTATTTCATAACCTATAATATTAAATTTTTTACCATCTTCACAAAAATGATATTTTACAATTTCTTTATAGAAATCTTCATGATTTTTATGGAAAATCTCTTTAATAAATATATCCACTATCCTTTTTATTTCTTCCTCACAGTATATATTTAAAATTCCTTCATACTCACCCTTTTTATATTGTTGCATAATGTATCTTAAAAGTGGAATAATTCCCCATAAATGATCTAAATGTCTATGTGATATGAAAATATCATGTATTTTACTTATATCTAATTTTTTTGCTTTTAGTTGATTCAATATTTGATTACCACTTCCTGTATCTATTAGTAGATATTCTCCTTTGCTATTTTCAAGTACTGCACTTAAGCTATAACAACTAATAGTTATTCCAGCACCTGTTCCTAAAACTATAATCTTCTCCATATTTTTTCTCCTCAATACTAATCTTTTAAAATATTAACAATATCCATAGAAGCAATTAAATTTTTCTTTTGATTGATTACTGCTGTTCTAACATAATCTCCTCTTAACTGACTATCCATTTTGCTTACTATTTCGTCATAATCAAACCATTTAACATTTAAAATTTCTTCCTTATCAAATTTAATAGTTTCTTTAATTAATTTAGCATTGAAGACTATCATTACAAACAAATCATTTTCTAAAATTCTATTAGCTATATAACAAATTCCATCTAATTCAACATCACATCCAGTTTCTTCTTTAATTTCTCTAATAGCTCCTTCTTCTAAACTCTCATTAAAATCTAAATGTCCTGCTGGAAAATTCCACTTTTTATAACATTTTTTCTGTGCTTCCTGTACTAATAAGTATTTTCCATTTTCCTCTATGATTCCAACTACTATTACTTTCATTTTCTTCCTCCTCAATATTATCTCTTCTATTTTATATCATAATTCACATAAATTTCATAGTCTTTTGATCAGACATTTTTATAAATGGATTTACTTTTTCATTACATTAATCATTTCTAATATAGAACGTTTTTTTATATCTATATTGTTAATTACATTAAGCATTTTAACTGCTAAACCATTAATTGTTATATCATCTGCATATAGTAATATAGATTTTATTAATTTGATCTCATTATTTATATTAAGTTCACCTGTTGGAACTGCTGATATTGAAAATTTCATATTATACCTCATATTTTCGCTGATTTTAAGTTTACTTTAATCTTTTATTATCTTTAAAGCTTAATCTTTTGCTTTTTTCTTTTTCTATTTGTTTTGTACTTTTACTTGGTGTTGGTAAATCTTCTGGCATAGTACCACCTATTCTTTTTATAGTCTGCCTAACTGCTTGTCCTACTTTATGATGTGTTATACACGCATTGTCTTCATTATTAATATTCTTATTTTTTAATACTTCATCTGTTTGTGTTATTCTAAATAAGTTTGCTGCAAGTTCTGTGCTACTCATATAATCTAATATATCTTCTTTTTCTGATATTCCCTTTCTATTTGCTATATCTTTTGCAGTTTCCCCATTGGGAGAATTCCAATAAGGACAAAATTTTTCTTATGGATTTCTTCAATAATTTTGTTGTATTAGATAGTCGAAAGAAGATATAAATTATTTAGTCAAATTTGTAGTGAAAATCAATTTATGGAGGTTTTAACTATGATAGAAATAACTTATCACAAAGAAGGAGATTATTTTGTTCCTGACTTATATTTGGAAAAAGAAAATTATGAAAATGATTATATTATTGGAAAGTATGGTCATTTAAGATTAGAGTATTTGAAAAATCATAAGAAAGCAGAATATATAATAATGTTTATGAATAAAACTTTAAGAAAACATATTGTGGAAACTGACAAACAAGCTAAACAAAGATTTGAAATGCTTATGGCACAAATGCTAAAGAAAAATCCTATTGATGAAAACTTGAAAAATGCTGACCCTTTGAAATGGACTGGACTTATGAATAATTATAAGCATTCAGTTGAAGAAATTATATTTCAAGAATTAATTTATTGTTAAAGTTTAGAGAGTAGCTAATTAAGGTTACTCTCTAATTCTTTGGACTAATATTTTACTTTTTTACTAGATTAGTAATTTTGCTTAAAACAGAG
>CANOGC010000052.1 GCA_947565445.1 uncultured Clostridium sp.
TAAAACTGCTGAAGCTACTGAATGGAAAAATAAAAAAGAGGAATAACTGATTTTTAGTATAGTATCAATTATTTCTCTTTTTTAATGTTATTAAAATGATATGCCTTCTTTTATTCCTAATTTAAAAGTTTCTATTTTCTCTAATTTTTCTATATCATCATCTAAACTAATATATTCAAGTACAGCTTTTAATTCTTCCATAGTTAAATTTACTACTTCTCCGTCTTCTACGAATGTTCTAACGTTAGGATATTTATCTTTAATTGCACTCATTTTTTCTGTTATTTCCTTATAATCTTTTCTTTTACTCCATATATTAAACCTATTGTCCTCTATAAACTGCATTATACTGTCTATATAATTATAAAAGAAATTATCATTTGAATTTTGTTCATCTTTTAGTTTGCTTTTTACCCTTTGTTTTTCTAGTAACAATTCTTTATCTAAACAATATCCATATATAAAACTTTGCTCTGCTGTAAGATTTTCCATTTCATCTCGATATGTTTCCCATTTGTCAAATAAATCTTTTTGTTCATCTGTTAATGTTTGACCTAGTTTTTCTTCCGTTTCTACTATTTTACTTAAAACTTTATCATATAAATTATTACTTTTAAATGTTTGCTCTATGTAATCGTGATACATTCTTAATAATGTTGGTGTTATTTCTTTATTTCCTTTTAGTTCACTTTCAAACTCTTTATTAAATTGTTTAACATAGGTTAATTTATTTTCCATTCCCATGTATTTGCTCCTTTCCTAAAATCAATTTAAAACTATTTTTTATCTTAATATTACAGTTTGTTACTTTCCAAATTAGCTTTTAATTGTCCGTAAACCTCGTTTGAAGATTCTATATATTAAATACATCTTTTACTTCCTTATGTAATACTTTTGCAATTCTTTCCATAACATTATATGTAGGGTTATCTCTTGTACCTCTTTCTAAATGACATATATATCCTTCTGATAAACCAGTCATCTTTGCTAGTGCATATTGTTTTATTCCTTGTTGTTCTCTTATTTCTCTAATATTATTGTTCATTCATACCACCATTTTTTAATAAGATATTATATATAAATTGTTCCATATTTTTATTATTATTTAGTTTAAATATTTTCTTGTATTTCTTTATTTGTTTTCTACTTAGTGAAATAGTTTCTCCTTCGTGTTGACCTGCAATAAAGAAAGTACCACAAATAACATCATATCCTACTTTTCTATTTAATGGTAAACCTAGTATTTTTCCTTCTTCATTACAAATTAAATCTACATTATGTTCCAATTCTATATACTCTATTAAACCACCAACTACAGCTTGGAGATTTTTTAAAGTATGTTCTACTTTTAATTGGTATGGCTCTTTGTAAGGTTCTATTACTAATATTCTAATCTTATTCAACTTTTATTACATCTCCTTATCCTACTACTTTGCATGTTTTAACTGCTTATAACTTGTACTTTAAAATACTGGACTTGGTACAAATATTCCATTATCTATAACTTTTGTTTCATTATTTATCTTTAGGAGTTCCTCATCTGTAAGGCTTTGAGTTTTAATAATCAAATTATTTATGCCTTTTCTTTTATAACTGGTTTCTTCTAAAACTTTACTTTTTCCCATACCTTCAGATGTTGCAGTTCCTATATGCTTTTGAGTATAATATTTACTAATGCGTAGCTGTATTTGATTTTGAGAATTATATCCAAGTTGAAATTCTAAATAACTTTCATCATCTGTTATTATTCTTTTTGTTAATGTTTTCTCCTGATGATATATATAATAAGTAGTATTAAATTTCCATTCGTTTTTACATTTATTATTTATTTCTTGTACTTGTTGCTGTGTCATCATCTGCATTATTCATCATCTCCTTACTCATCATCTTTTCTAACAGTTAAAAATTTTATAATGTTTTCTGTTATTCTATAATATCTTTCTAATTCTAAGATTATGCTAGGGTCAGCTTCAAAATAAATTACTATATAATATCCTTCTTTGTTTTTCCTAATTTCATAAGCTAGTTTCTTCATTCCCATATTATCAATTTTAGTAACTGATCCATTTTCTTCAATAATATCTTTTACCTTCTGAATTATATTGTCAATTTCTTCTTCATCTAAATTTGGTCTAATAATAATTACACTTTCATATTTATTCATAATTTTTATTCCTTCCTTTTTATTTTTAATTTTAAGGTGTATTAGTTTCTAACTGTATAAATTACATTATTTCAAGTTTTTCTTTTGAATGTCCATAATTCCTGTTTAAATATCACATATTTATTTTATGGAACAAAAAGAAATAGGTATAATAATCTCTTATCCGAGATTAGTCCTATTTCTTCTAATTTCAAATATTTATTTAATAATTCCACATAACTCACCCCAGTCTTTTTTAGATTTTGGAAAAGAAAAAGGCTTGACATTTCTTAAAACTTATGATGTGTTAAACTTTCTTTTTCCTGATAGTGAAGCAGCTTAACACATTAATTTACTGACAGTCAAGTCCCTCTTTTAAAGTTATATGGAATTAAATTTTTCTTCTATTTTATTTTTAATTTTTCATTTAAAAGTTCTATTCTTTCTTGCAATGTGTAATTTTTATCATTATTTATATGATTTTCTAAAATATAATTTACATTTGCAAGTAATGTAACAGCTTTGCTCATAGCCGTTACAACATAATCAAAGTCAAGATGATTAATTTCAGTAATACATTGCACATTAAAATTGATGTTTTCAATTATTTTTTCTAGGTTACACGAATCTCTTATAATATCATAATTGCCCTCTCTAATGTCTTTCTTGATTTCATAGACCTTCACTTGCAACATCTCCTATTATATTTTTATTATTCTATTAATATTTTACTTTACTGTTAGAAAAAATCATTATATATTAAAAAAAACACTATTCCACTTGATACAAAATGTTCAAAAGTGGAATAGTGTTTTTTTAAGTTCTAAAATTTTTTATTATTAATCATTTAATTTTGAATAATCAGGCATAGGAGTATTTTCATCTATCCTTTTGTATTTTGGAAACCAACTAGGGGAATGTTTGTTATAATCATAATTTTGCTTATTCCATAACCATACACCATCTTCCCAACCATTAGATACATCTTTTCTCTTATATTCTTCATCTACTGGTGTAATTAAAAAATTTACTAATACATCTAATTCATCTTGTGTTAATTTCCTAGGATTAGGATACAAATATTCTGCCTTTTCAAATAAGATTCCAAACTTTTCTCCTGTGTTTAATTCATAGATAAAATGTGGTGTTCTCTCTTGGTCTTGAATTGTATAGCATCTTCCACCTTCTAAATGTTTTTCAATTCCAAAACATGCTGTATCTATGTACTCTATAAAATTTCTATAATATGGCTTGCATAAATTCTTTGGTGTTTTATTCTTATTATTCTTGTTCCATAGTTTTATAATTAGTTCCCAATAAGTCATATCTTTTTCAATATCTGCATTATATACTACAACATATCTATCTTTACTATCTGTTGTTTTTCTATTTTCTCTAGCAAACTGTTTATTCCACTTTTTAGCTGTTTTCTTTGTTTTTTCTATATCCTTTATATCAACTATTTTATTCAAAAATTCTTCTATATCTGTTCTATCTGCAAGTTCTATATTTTTCATATCATCTACTAATTTAGCTGAAATTAAACTAATTGTAAAATTTTGTTTCTTTGAAATATAGTTAAAATGTGGAATATGACTATATCCTTCACAGTTTACACATACTGTTATTAGAGATTTTTTATTTGTTTTTCCTATTATGATACTTTGAAAATTCATAGCTACTCCCTTTATTTTCCCTTTTCTTTTTTAATATCTTCATCACTTAACCCAGCAAGTTTTAGTCCTTCATCTGTATATCCATAATCAAATGCTTCCTTACAGGCTTTATCTGCAAATATATATTTACAAGAATCAAAGAACAAATTAAAACTTATTTTATTTTGCATTAAACTACTCATAGCTTTTAGTATTCTTGCATTTCCTTTTAATTCTCCTTCAAAATATTCAAATCTATCATAATCAAAAATATGGTCATAATATACATCTCCATAATTATTGATATAATATCCACAACCGTTCATATCAGAGCTGTCATGATTTCCTTTATCTAATATTTTTTGGAATTTCTCATTCCAATTACATAACCATTCTAAAACAAATACAGTTCTTTCATCTTCAACATCTGCTTCGGCATTAAATATTGTTCTTGATGGTGCTGTTAGTAAATCTCCTTTTTTAAATGGTGTAGGAATATTTAAACAAATACCATCTAAATCCAAGTATTCATCTGTACTATATATATTTATTAGTTTTAGCTGTTTATTTTCTATATTATATTTTTCTATAATTCTTCTGCCATTTCTATCTAAAGTCCTTTTTATTAGTTTTATATTTAATATTTCATTATCTGTATCTTCTTTTAATTCTTGATACAATGCCATACATACATCATCATAAGTTTTGTACAGATTATTACTTTCCTCAAATCTCTGTAAATATGAATTTCTATAACAAGTTTCGTATGTATACATCATATTTTCAGATTCCGTTTGTATTTCTTTTCTTAAATCTTTTATTCTTTGTATTTCTTCTTTTATCATATCTTTTACACTATCATAATGTTTACAATTTATTCTTTCAATTACTTCCATATCTTCATAATCATTAATTAGTTCTTGATATGCAGATATTTTCTCATCTATGCTCATTCTTTTATTTCTATAAATTAGTACTGCCAATTCTTCCGTATTAAATTTATGCTGTATATTCCTACAATGCTCTTGAATTGCTTTTGAATTTATTAAATTATATATATCCATCTTTTTACTCCTTTAACTATTATAATTTTCTTTCTCAAACGAATGTATTAAGCTTTGTTTTAACATTCCCATATTAAAACTACTTGGCATTACTTTTCGTATTTCCTCTTGTTTAATCTTGCTGTAATAATCAGCTATATTCCTATGTTCTTCCCATAATATATTTTTATTTTTTTCGTATGGAATTTTAAATAACACTTTTGTATCTGATATACTTGACAAATAATCTTCAACTACTTCTGTTGTTGTATCTGCATATTCTTGTAAAACAATTCCTGTTCCAGTATCAAATAATTTAGATTTTATTTGTAGCTGTGGTTCATCATTTACTATTGCATCTGTTATTAAAGCTGTATTTATTTTATAATCTTTTAATAAATTAAAAATATTGTTCCTAAACTGGTCGCTGTTTTCCTGTTCACTATATATTACAAAAACATATTCTCGTTGGTATGTATCTTTAGTTTCTTTGTCTTTCCAGTTCCCTAAAGTAGTGGAATAAGAATATCCAAGCTGTTTTATTCTTTTAGATAATTCTATACTCTTTTTTCTATAAAATTTCTGTGCCTTTTCAAAACTCATATTCTGAATTAGCTTACTATTTTTATTTATTGGTTTATAAATGCTTATAAATGCTAATTGTTCTGTATCCTTCATTTTATAGACTGACATTGAATGATGTTGTATTAGATTTCTAATATCATTAGTTCTTAATATTTGATGACTATGTATAAAATACTCACAAAAATTTTCTACTTGTTCATCTCCAAAAAAACTTTTAATACTATATAACCAGTCAACCACATTACCATTATGTCCTAAATTTTTCATTACATATTCCATATTTGAATCTTTCTTCATCTCAATTTCTCCTCTCTTTTTGAGGGAAATAAAAAATGCACGATAGGAATATTTTATCGTACATAAATATATATTCCCTTTATCATTTTTGGTTGGACCACCTAATTTAATAGGTTGGTGTAAGTTACGAGCCAAATCTCTAGCTTACTCTTAATAAAAGTACCTTTATTCAATTATTTTACTCTATTATAGTACCATAAAAGACTATTTCTGTCAATATTTTGAGAGGCATTAAATTACTGTTCATATTATCCTATTTTTCTAATACTTTTGACACTAAAAGTGGAAAAGTGGAGTTTTAATTTGAAAAATTATTTTTTAACTGTTTAAATTCTTCTCTCTCATGTTCTTCGGCAGATAGTTCTTTTATATGTAGTTCATTCAATTTTGTAGAAATATAACTATTAAAAGATTTTGAAATAGCTTTAGCAATAATTTGATTTGAAATGTCTTTAGGCTCTATTTGATTTGGTAATCTGTTTCCTTCTCCATCTTCATTTAATAATTCCTCAAATTTATATCTATAATTATCAGAAGTATGCCAAGCCATTACACTTTCTGCTTCATATAATATTGTTTCCCAAAGTTCTGTATCTGCAATAATATAACTAACTATATCCATATAAGAAAAGCCATGCTGATATATTCCATAAAGACTTTTTAATCTATCATCATCACATTTTAGATATTCTTCTTGTTGTTTTTTTAATTTTTCTAGTCCATGTATTGCATTGTCTAATATTGCTATTCTATTACAAATATCTTTATTCTCAATATATTTAGTATCTATTCCACCTAATAAATAAGCTTCTGATACTCCGTAATACTTTTGCAAGTTTAGGTATATATTTTGAACTTGGAACAGACTTTCCATTTCTCCATTTATTTATATCTCCTCGCCTATTAGAATTTCCAAATACCATAAGTGCAACTTGTGGCTCACTTAAATTCTTTTCTGTCATTATCTTATCAATTCTTTCACTTATAACTTTTTTATCAATACTGTTTCTCATAATGCAACACTCCTTTAATTTTTTGAAAACTGTTTCTTACTGTAACTCAATATTCCCAATGCTCTTGAGGTTTTTGCTCACTCATGCTAGACTGAATATACAGTAAATTAAACATAGCTTTGTAGCATTATTGATTATAGCATAAATACTAAAAAAAACAAGTAATAGAAGGAAGTGATGAAAAATGAAATTAAAAGAACTGGTAGTAAAAGTAAAACTTTATAATGGTTAAAGTTTTACTAATGCACATTGACAAGTAAATAAAAAAGAAACCCAGCAAGTTGGTAGCTAGAGGGTTTCAAAGCAAAAGATAGAGTGCTTGTTGCTAATGTATCTTTATTAGTATTATATACTAAATTGTTGATATATACAAGCCCAAGCCTCTATAAATTTTAAAAAAGGAGGTATTGGTTATGTACCAGTACGAAGAAATAATAAAAAATCTCCTAACAGACAAATATACTGAACAGGGAGAAGAACTAAGATGTAGTTGTCCGTTTGGCACACATCAGGACAAACACCCAAGCTTTAATATTAATATGGAAACTGGTTTGTATATGTGCCACAGTTGTCAAGAGTTTGGTAACATTTATAGCTTCATAGCAAAAATGGAAGGAATAACTACTAAAGAAGCATATAAGAAACTAACTAATGGTGGCGAAACTGCTTTAGATGAATATTCTGCTGAAAAGGAACTTCCAATAGACTTTCTAAAAGATATTGGTTTGTACTATTCTGGCGATAAAGTAGCTATTAAGTATTATGATGATAATAAAAACCATATTGCAACTAGATACAGACATCACCCTAAAGATAATCAGAGATTTTCCTGGAATAAAGGAAATGAAACAAATATCTATGGTTTGTGGAAATTAAAAGACTTCTCCGATGACTATTTGATAATGGCAGAAGGAGAGTCTGATACTCAAACATTGTGGTATTATAATATATCAGCTGTTGGTGTTCCTGGTGGCGAGGGTTTTAAATCTTCTTGCAAAGACAAAACCATTTTTGACAAATTCAAAAAAATATATGTTCATTGTGATGGAGATAAAACAGGTAATGACTTTGTTAAATCTGTTGCAAAAATTCTCTATCCAAAAGAAGTATATAAAATAACTGCTAGTGAATTAGGGTTAGGTGCAAAAGACCCATCTGATTTGCATTTGCTAGGTGCATTTAGTCTTGATAGATTATTGTCAACACAAGAATTAGTAGAAGTATCGGAAGAAGAATTACAAGAAGGAAATGCTACATCAAAATCAGACAAACAACAGTTATATGAAGTTGCAGAAAATATAGTAGATACTTACAATGTCAAATTTTATAAAGAAAATTTCTATATATATGACAATGGAGTGTATAGAGAAGATGATGGACTTATAGAAGAACTCATCTACAAATTAAATAGAGAGTTAAAAAAAAGTCAAAGAAAAGAAATTTTAGAGTACATCAAGCTTATTAGTAGAGTAAGAAAGACTAAAGAATTAAACAATTACATTAATTTCAAGAATGGAATTTTTGATGTAAAATCTAAAACTTTGTTGGACCATTCTCCTGATTTATTCCTATTAAATCAGGTAAATGCTAAATATATTGAAAATGCTCCATACAATGCTGATGTAGATAAATTTTTAGATGATGTAACATCTGGTAATAAGGCTAGAAAGAAAACCATATTAGAAATAATAGGTTATTCAATGACAACAAGTGTTGAACTTCAAAAAAGTTTCATATTTTATGGAAAATCAGCTGAAAATGGGAAATCAACATTGGTTTATATAATAGAAGTCTTGATAGGCGAAGAAAATACTTGCCATGTGTCTATACATGAGTTACAAGGTAGGTTTTATGCTTCAGAATTAACAAATAAATTATTAAATGTAGTCGCAGAACTACCAAGAAATCACTTGAAATCAGTAGAAGTATTTAAGTCAATTACAACTGGAGATGCAATGTCAGTAGAGCAAAAATACAAGGATAGAGTTAAAATTAAACCTTATGCCAAAAGCATATTTACAGCAAATGAGCTTCCACGAGTAAATGATACAACCGAAGGTTTTTACAGAAGACTACAAATTGTATTATTTGAAGCTAAGTTTACTGATGAACAAAAGAAGAACTTTAATAAAAGAAAGTTAATAACTCCTGAAGCATTAGATTATTTAGCAAGTATTAGTGTTAAAGCCTATTTAGAATTACTTGACTCTAATACAAGAAATTTCGCTAATGAAGAAGAAAGTCAGAAGGTATTAGACACATACAGAAAAGACAACAATTCAGTCTTATCTTTCTTGAATTCAGATAAAGTAAAGGATATGTTCAAAAATGAGCAACGAATTGCTACAACTGAATTATTTACACAATATAAAGTTTGGTGTCAAGAAAATCTATATAAAGCTAAAGGTAGAAACAACTTTCTTGCAGAAGTTAAAGAAACAAAATTATTTGAAAACAAATTATATGACGGATATGATTATTTTCGTAGAAGATTACCAGAAGATGGTACTTTTTAATGATAAATTGGGATAGTAGTTAGATTTAACTACTATCCCAAAAATAAAAATATAGGAGGAAAAAATAATGTTTCCAGATGAAGAAAAATATTTAACAGAAGAAATTAAGGAATTATTAAATAAAGATTACAATAGAATAGATGAAGATTTTAAAAGGCAAAAAGAAGCTATAGAAAAAATTTTTAAATATTGCATATCTAAATTAGAAAATGATAGAAATGATAAAAAAAGATGTGCATATAATGATTTACTTTTATGTTCATATCTTGACATTGAAGGAGAAGAATCTTCAAAAAAATATAAAAATAACAATGAAGATAACAGCATTCTTAAAAGAAGATAAATATTTTAAAAATTAATATAGAAAAAATTAGCTTACAGAATAGAAATACTCCTTGTTCCTAATTTTTTAGAAAGAAGGAATTATGAATAAGGAAAATACAATTTTTATAGGAATTGATGAAGCTTGTGAAATTACAGGACTTGGAAGAAATACAATGCTAGATTTAGTGAAAATGGACGGTTGTCCTGCAATAAGGTTCAAGAAAAAAAAGATTTCAATAAATAAACAGCAGTTTATAGAATGGCTTAATAGCTTAACAAACAAGTTTTGATGTATTGTCAAAACAATAGAAAAGATATAAAATAGCAGGTAGATATTAGAAAGTCTAAATCTATTTGCTGTTTTAATCATATTAAACAAAAATATTAGGAAGGAAGATGAATTATGATTGAATTAAATATGAATAAACAGCTAAAAGACAAGAAAATCAAAATTAGAAAGAAAGGAAATAGTTATGAAGCTAGAAAAACAATAGATTTATCAAAGATTTATGGTTTTGATGTTACTAAAAGAATTTCAAAAACAGCACTAACAGAAGAAGAAGCTATTGCATTGTTAAAAGTGAAAGAACAAGAAGAATTAATAAATGCAGCCGAAGATGTTAAAGCAAAGAAATATAGAAACAAAATAGAATATGAAACGTTAGAAAATGAAGTTAAAGATGTTGGAACAGATTTTACTTTAAAGACTTTTACTAATAAAATGTTACAAGAAAAGAAATTACAGTCTGAAATTAACTTATATAGTAGAAGGCGTAAAATAAGTCCTGAAACAGTTAAATCATATTTAGGAACAGCTAATAGACAAGTTATACCTGTTTGGGGTGATTTAGATATAAGAAAAATTACAACAGAACAATTACAAAAACATTTTGATACACTAGATTATTCAGAAAAATACTTAAAAGATATAAAACTTATATTAGGACTAACATTTCAAACAGCTATAAACTTAGGTGTAATACAAGATAACCCAGCAACAAAAATATATGTAGGAAATAGAAAATATGATAGAGGTGTAGAAATTGAACATTTAGATAAAGATAGACAAGATGTATGGTTAGATTTATTTGAACAAGATGGCAGACAATGGGCATATCTGCTAGAGGCTATCCTGTTAAGTGGACGGACGCCCGGAAGAATGCTGTGCCTATATGTGGAAAAATATTGACATGGAAAAAAATATCATACATATTAGAAAAGCATATAAAGAAATTACAGTTTATGATAATAATTTAAAACAGATAGCTACTAAGAAAGTTTTAGGAGATTTGAAAACACCTCAAAGTTTACGTGATGTTCCTCTCCATCCTAGATTAAAAAGACTTTTATTAAAAATTAAGGAAAATAGAATTTTAGAATATAAGCAATGTGGTAAGATATTAAATGAAGATGATTTTATATTTCTTAATGAAAATGGAGAACCTTTTGTACCAGAAAGACTTACAAATAAAATGCCAACATTCATTAGAAAATATAAACTTGAACACATGACAGTTTATGGACTTCGTCATTCCTATGCCACTCTATGTTCAAGTTTAGGTATGCCACCTGAAGTATTACATATTTTAATGGGACATTCAGATTTTGATACAACTAGAAGATATTATATACATATATCAGAAGCTAGAAAGCAACAAGAAATGTTAAAACTATATAACAAACAATATAGTGAAGATGAACTAAATGACTTGATGGAAAGAAATAAGGAATATTTGGAAAAGATTAGTGTTCTTGAAGAACCAATGTTAATTGCACAATAAAAAAGCACCTATAAAGGTACTTTACATGGTGCGACTGGAGGAATTCGAATCCCCGACCTCTTGGTTCGTAGCCAAGTGCTCTATCCAGCTAAGCTACAGTCGCATATATGAAAATATTATAAAGGATATTTACGACATTTTCAATAAATATATATATTAAATGGGGAAAACTTTGGGGAAATCTCTTACCCTTTCCCAAACCCCTTTAATATCAATTAGTTAATAATGTTGGGTGTTTAGTTCGTAGCCTGCCATTCTATCCAGCTAAACTACGGGTACATGTAAAACTTTTA
>CANOGC010000053.1 GCA_947565445.1 uncultured Clostridium sp.
AAAGCTGTAAAAGATGCAGAAGCACATGCTAGTGAAGATAAGAAAAAGAAAGAAGAAATTGAAGCTAGAAATAATGCAGAAAGCTTAGTATATAATAGTGAAAAAACATTAAAAGATTTAGGAGATAAAGTTTCTGGAGAGGAAAAAGCAAAAGTAGAAGCAGAAATAGATAATGTTAAAAAAGCATTAGAAGGAACAGATGTTGACAAGATTAAAGAAGCAACAGAAAAATTAACAAGTGCTTTTTATGAAATATCTGAAAAATTATACAAACAAGCAAACCCAGGTGCAGGAGCAGAAGGTGTAGACCCAAATGCAGCAGGAGCAGATGAAGCACAAGGTACAAATGATGGAAATGTATATGATGCAGATTACAAGGTTGAAGAAGATGGAGAAAATAAATAATTAGTGAGTTAGATAATTAGGAATTAGAAGTTAGAGGCAATATTCTAACTTCTAAATTCTAGTTTCTAAAATTCGAACGGAGGCTAGAATGGCTACAAAAAGAGATTATTATGAGGTATTAGGTGTAGATAAAAATGCAAGTGATGATGAATTAAAAAGAGCATATCGTAAACTTGCAAAAAAATATCACCCAGATGCTAACCCAGATAACAAAAAAGAAGCAGAAGCAAAATTTAAAGAAGTAAATGAAGCATATGAAACTTTATCAGATTCTCAGAAAAGAAAAATGTATGACCAATTTGGACCAGATGGGCCACAGGGATTTGGTGGAGGAGGACCAGGTGGAGGTTATTATTCTTATTCTACATCTGGTTTTGATGGCTTTGATATGGGAGATTTAGGTGACATCTTTTCATCTTTCTTTGGAGGAGGCTTTGGAGGAAGAAGCTCTAGTAGAACAACGAGTGGTCCACAAAAAGGTGCAGATTTACGATACAATATAGAAATCACATTTGAAGAGTCTTTCTTAGGAGTAGAAAAAGAAATTAGCATAAGTCGTGATGATACATGTGATATATGTAATGGAAGTGGTGCCAAACCGGGAAGCAAAGTAGATACATGTACAATGTGTCATGGAACAGGGCAAATTAAACAAGTTCAAACAACTATATTAGGACAAATGCAAACTACTAGAACATGTCCAACTTGTCATGGAGAAGGAAAAGTAGTACATGAACCATGTGAAGCTTGTCGTGGAAAAGGAACAATTAGAAAACAGGCGAGAATAAAAGTAAAAATTCCAGCAGGAATAGACGAAAATCAAACTGTTGTATTAAGAGGAGAAGGAGCACCAGGCGTAAAAGGTGGACCAAAAGGAGATTTATACATAACAGTACATATTAAACGTCACAATATATATACACGTCAAGACTATAACGTACTTTGCACAGTTCCAATAACATTTACACAAGCAACATTAGGAGCAGAGTTAGAAATTCCATTAGTAGATGGTTCAAAGGAAAAATATAAAATACCAGAAGGAACACAAACTGGAACAAGGTTTAGAGTAAAGGGAAAAGGATTTAAAGCAGTAAACAGAAACTATGAAGGAGATTTAATATTTACAGTAGAAGTACAAACACCAAAACGCTTATCAAAAGAGCAAAGAGATTTATTAGTAGAACTTGCAAAAACAATGAATGAACAACCACCTGTAAAGAAAAGAGGAATATTTGGATAGAATTTAAACAGAACACTTGCAAAGTGTTCTGTTTTAGTATAGAATGAAATTAGTTTAGGAGTAAGGAAATTAAGTTATGGAAGAGATAAAAGATAAGATTATTGAATTACTGAATAATAGTTTAGATTGTGAAGCAATTGTTATTTTTGGTAGTTTTGCAAGAGGAACACAAAATGAAGAAAGTGATGTAGATATTGGGGTTAAGGTAAATAGAGATATTACAAAGAAAGAATTATATGATATTAGTAACAAATTGGAAGAACAATTAAAAAGAGATATTGATTTAGTAAATCTTGATACAATAGAAAATGATGGTTTCAAATATGAAATATTAATTAATGGCGAAGTAATTTATTGTAAAGATAGTTATAAATTTGATTTATATAAATTAGATGCATATAGAGAATATTTAGATTTAAATGAATCGAGAAAAGCAATTATTGATGAAATGAAAAAAGTAGAGGAATGATGAAAAATGGAAAATGAAGCTGTAATCATTAATAAATATGAAAGCATACAAAAATGTATAAAAAGAATAGAAGAAGAATATGAAGGAAACATAGAAAATTTATATGATTATAGAAGATTAGATCCAATTGTGCTAAACCTTCAAAGAGCATGCGAAATAGCAATAGATATCGCCATGTATATTATTAGTAATAGAAAATTAGGGGTGCCACAAACAAAAAAAGAAGCATTTATAAAATTAGAAGAAAACAACCTTATTTCAAAAGACATAAGTATAAATATGCAAAAAATGACAGGATTTAGAAATATTGCAATTCATGATTATAAACAAATTGAAGAAGAAATACTTGCAGATGTCATAGAAAATCATTTAAAAGACATAACAGACTTTGCAAAACAAATTTTGAATTTAGACAGATAAAAATATTATAAAAGTTAAGCAGAACACATTATGAGTGTTCTGTTTTGATATAGGTTAAAACATTTTGCATATAACAAAATGAAGAATAAAATGCAAAAACCGAAAATTAATACAAAACCTATTGACAAGATAATACAAGTAAATATAAAATGTATACATATTAATAAAAGAGAAATACTAAAATAAAAAATACAAACGAAAAGGAGAAAAAAATGGAAAATAAAAACACTACAAAGACTGATCTTGTACATGTAGGGGCACCGTTGTTTAAGAATACCCGTGAGACAGGCATCAATGTGCCCGATAAAAACAAAAACACCCATGGTATAACTCTAATAGCCCTAGTAATAACGATTATTATTTTATTAATTTTAGCAGGAGTAGTACTAAATCTAACAATAGGAGAAAATGGAATAATAAAAAAGGCTATGCAGGCAGGAGAAAACTATGATGAAGCAGGAGCAAGAGAAAAATTAGAACTAGTGTTATTGGGGCTGCAAGCAGATAAGGTAATAGATACAACATATAATGAAAATGACTATATAGATAAAAGAATTAGACAAAACAAGATGGAAGTAAATGGTGATATAGTAAATGTAGGAGTATGGCAATTTGAAATAGACAGAAGTGTACCTAAAATAGTATCATCATTAGGAAAAGCAGATGAAATAATAACAGAGCAAAAAGCAAATTTAACAGTAGAAAATACATCAAATGGACAAATATTATTAAAAGTAGAAGTAGCATTACCAAATGATACAATACAGGGGATAGAAATATATGATGAAACAAATACAAAAATAGAAACCTTAAGTATACCAACAGGAATAAAGAAAATACAAAAAGAACAAGAAATATATATAGATTTTATGGAAAGTAAAACCTATTATGCGAAAATAGTAGGGCAAAATAGTAATTTAGAAACTAATACAGTGAATGCAAAAAATGAAAATGCAATTACATCAGAAAAAGACTTAAAAAAATTAGCTGATTTAGTAAATGGAGGAGAAACGTTTGAAGGGAAAACATTAATACAAACAAAAGATATAGGGTTAACAAATGCACATACAATAATTGGTACTATATCAAATCCATTTAAAGGAACATATAATGGACAAGACAAAAGCATAAGCAATATAATGATAAATGATGCAAGTTTAGAAAATGCAGGCTTATTTGGATATATAGAAAATGCAACATTATTAAATATTACTTTAGGTATAGGAACAATAAATGCAGGAAATAAAATAGGTGGTATAGTAGGATATGCTAAAAACTCTAATTTAAACAATTTAGAAAATATTGGAACAAATGTTACAGCCAACAGTACTTATACAGAAAGTGTTGGGAACTATGTTGATAATGATTTTGGTACAACAATGGTAGCAGGTGGTAGTAGTACATTTTTTTCAACAGGTGGAATTTGTGGAAAAGGAGAAAATGCCAATATACAAAATTGCATTAATAGAGCTAATATAAAATCATCTGTATTTGGATGTGCAATAGGAGGAATAATGGGTTATGATAAAGGTGAAAATGTAGAAATATTAAAATGCATTAATATGGGAACTATAAAAGATGCCATAGGGACAGGAGGAATAGTAGGATATACTGATGGTAATATTAAGATTCGAGAATGTACTAATAAAGGGATAATAGATACAAAAAGTTATGTAAGTGTAGGAGGAATATCTGGAATATGTACAGGAGGAAATGTATTAGATTGCAGAAATGAAGGAAGTGTAACTGGATTAGCATGTGTTTCAGGAATTGTAGGATATAGTACTTCTAAATCTTTATCAAGCCATTTTGAAGTACAAAATAGTAGTAATTTTGGCGTTATAACAAGTACAAGATATAGCACACAACAAGGAATGGGTACAACATATAATTCTTGTGGAACTGGTGGTATTGTAGGATATGGAGTAAAAACTAAAGTAACAAGTTGTTATAATGCTGAAACTGTAATAAAGCAAGCAGACTGTAATGATTTAGGAGGAATAGTAGGAAGCTTAAGAAATGGTGAAATTACTAAATGTTATAATATTGGAAGAATAAATAGTAATAAAACAGGATATGGAACAGGAGGAATATTAGGAAGTGGATATTATAATATAAAAATAAATAATTGCTATAATACAGGTGATGTTATAGGGTTTGGAAGCACAGGAGGAATAGCAGGAATGTCATATCAAACTGATTTAAAATATTGCTATAATGTAGGAAATATAGAAGGATATTGGGCTTGTCGGAGGAATTATAGGATATATAGCTCCATTTAATAATAATACATTTGAGTGTGATTTAAAATATTGCTATAATACAGGAAATATTACTGGAACTGGTAGTGGAAGTAATCAAAATATAGGAAGTATCGCTGGGTTCTATAAATATATAGATGCAGATTATATATACACATTAGAAAAAGAAACAGATAATAAACCGATATTTGGAGGACGGAGATAATTTGAAAAATGGCACACAGCAAGGAATATTAAATAAATCAACGCTAACAAACACAGTATTAGCAAATTTTGGGGATAATTTTAAAGCAGATTATAAAGAAGAAAGTATAAATAATGGATATCCAATTTTAAGTTGGCAAAGCCAATAATAAAATTTAATTAAAGATAAAAAAAGTTAAACAGAACACTTGCAAAGTGTTCTGTTTTGGTATAAAATGTTAATGTTCTGGAAAGAATAAATTTAAAAGATACATTATAAGTATCAGAATTGGAGGAATTAAAATGTCAGTTAGAGTAGCCATTAATGGTTTTGGACGTATAGGACGTCTAGCATTTAGACAAATGTTTGGAGCAGAAGGGTATGAAATAGTTGCAATAAACGACTTAACAAGCCCAGATATGCTTGCACATCTATTAAAATATGATTCAGCACAAAGAAAATACGAAAAAGCAGATAGTGTAGTTGCAGGAGAAGATTCAATTACAGTAGAAGGAAAAACAATTAAAATATATTCTGAAAAAGATGCAAAAGATTTACCATGGGGAGAAATAGGAGTAGATGTTGTACTAGAATGTACAGGTTTCTATACATCTAAAGAAAAAGCACAGGCACACATTGATGCAGGAGCTAAAAAAGTAGTTATTTCAGCACCAGCTGGAAAAGACTTACCAACAGTAGTATTTGGTGTAAATGAAAATATTTTAACAAAAGAAGATAAAATAATTTCAGCAGCATCTTGTACAACAAACTGCTTAGCACCAATGGCAAAAGCATTAAATGATTTTGCACCAATTAGGTCAGGAATAATGACAACAGTTCATGCTTATACTGGAGACCAAATGGTATTAGATGGACCACATAGAAAAGGTGATTTAAGAAGAGCAAGAGCAGCAGCTGTAAATATTGTTCCAAATACAACAGGAGCTGCAAAAGCTATAGGACTTGTTATTCCAGAATTAAATGGAAAATTAATAGGATCTGCACAAAGAGTACCAGTTGCAACAGGTTCAACAACAATACTTGTAGCTGTAGTAAAAGGAAACGATATTACAGAAGAAGGCATTAACCAAAAAATGAAATCTGTATCAAGTGCTTCTTACGGATACACAGAAGAATACTTAGTATCTTCAGATGTTATAGGAATGGAATATGGTTCATTATTTGATGCAACACAAACAATGGTAACAAAAATAGATGAAGGATTATACCAAGTTCAAGTAGTTTCTTGGTATGATAATGAAAATTCATATACAAGCCAAATGGTAAGAACAATAAAATATTTCGCAGAATTAGGATAATTTGTTACTAGTTAATGGTTTTAGATAAAAATTGAATACAAACGTTGTAGGGGCGAGCATTGCTCGTCCGCTACATAGAAATTTCTATAAAAATATTTATTTGTATCTCAATTTATAATATATTCTCTTATTATTTTTCCTTTTAACGGTTGTACTATTCATCAAGTAATTTCTTCGAAGATGGACGAGCAATGCTCGCCCCTACAAATGCATTATATCAATGTCTTCGAAGATTTTAAAAAAAAATACTATTATCTAGTAACGGATAATTTAATAAACTAGAAAAGAATACTTGAAAAGTATTCTTTTTTAGTATACAATGGTATCGCACAAAACAAAATAGGATATAATGCATTATGGATAAAAATATTATTAGAGTATGAAATTGCTCTAGATGGAGGTTTTTTAAGATGAATAAAAAAACAGTAAAAGATATCGATGTAAAAGGAAAGAAAGTATTGGTTCGTTGCGATTTTAACGTACCACAAGATGAAAATGGAAATATTACGGATACAAGAAGAATTGTATCATCATTACCAACTATAAAATACTTAATAGAAAATGGTGCAAAAGTAATTCTTTGCTCTCATTTAGGTAGACCAAAAGGAGAAGTAAAAAAAGAATTTTCACTAGCGCCTGTAGCAAAGGAATTGTCAAAAGAATTAGGAATAGAAGTAAAACTTTCAGATGATATAATAGGAGAAAGTGCAAAAAGCATAGCACAATCATTAAAAGAAGGAGAAGTAATGCTTCTTGAAAATGTACGTTTCGATGCAAGAGAAGAAAAAAATAATCCTGAAATGGCTCGTGAACTTGCTTCACTTGCAGAAATCTATGTAAATGATGCATTTGGAACATCACATAGAGCACATGCATCAACAGCAGGAGTAGCAGATTACTTACCAGCTGTTTCTGGTTTCTTAATTGAAAAGGAACTTGATTTTATGGGAGATGCATTAGACAATCCAACAAGACCATTTGTTGCAATTTTAGGAGGAAAGAAAGTTTCAGATAAAATAGGTGTAATCAATGCACTACTTGAAAAAGTAGATACATTAATGATTGGTGGAGCTATGGCATATACTTTCTTTAAAGCACAAGGTTATGGAGTAGGTAATTCTATATGTGAATTAGATAAATTAGATTTAGCATTAGAACTAATGGAAAAAGCAAAACAAAAGGGCGTTAAAATGATGCTACCCGTAGATACGAAATTAGGAAAAGAATTTGATAAAGATACTGAAAGTAAAACAGTAAAAGCAAATGAAATTCCAGATGGATGGGAAGGATTTGACATTGGAGAAGAAACAATCAAACTATATAAAGAAGAATTAAGAAATGCAAAAACAATAGTATGGAATGGACCATTAGGGCTATTTGAATTTGACCAATTTGCAATTGGTACAAACGAAATAGCAAAAACATTAGCTGAAGTAGATGCAGTAACTATTATTGGTGGAGGAGACTCTGCAGCAGCTATTGAAAAAGCAGGATTAGCAGATAAAATGACACATATTTCTACTGGTGGAGGAGCAAGTTTAGAATTTTTAGAAGGTAAAAAATTACCAGGAATTGAATGTCTACAAAATAAATAATAAATTACGTATTCTTCTGCAATATATTAAATACCCACGAAGAATCTCGGAGCCATAAGTGGGTGACCAATAGAAACCGTCAAAATGCGTAAGCATTTTGTACAGTTTCATTGGGGAATGGCGACGGTTCGTGGGTATTTAATACTATTACAGAAGAATTTAGTATAACTAAAATTTAAAGGAGAGAGATTTTATGAGAAAAAAAGTAATTGCAGGAAATTGGAAAATGAATAAAAATCCAGAAGAAGCAAAAAAATATTTAGAAGAATTTATTCCTCTTGTAAAAGATGCAACTGCAGAAGTAATACTTTGTGCACCATATTTAGACTTAAAATGTATGGTAAAACATACAAATGGAACTAATGTCAAAATTGGAGCACAAAATATGCATTGGGAAGAAACAGGAGCATATACAGGAGAAATATCTGGTTCTATGTTAAAATCAATTGGCGTAGAATATGTTATTATTGGACATTCAGAAAGAAGGGGGTATTTTGCAGAAACAGATGAAACAGTTAATAAAAAAATAAAAGCAGCTTTTGCAAATGAACTAAAACCAATTGTATGTGTTGGAGAAACTTTAGACGAGAGAGAACAAGGAAAAACAAAAGAAGTAATAACAACACAAACAAAACTTGCATTAGAAGGTCTAACAAATGAGCAAGTAGAAAATACAATCATTGCATATGAACCAATTTGGGCAATAGGAACAGGAAAAACAGCAACAAGTGAAGATGCAAATAACAGTATAAAAGAAATACGTGACGAAATTTGTAAAATATATGGACAAATGACTTCCGAAAGAGTTATAATCCAATATGGTGGAAGTGTAAAGCCAACAAATGCAAAAGAACTATTTAACACATCAGATATAGATGGAGCACTTGTTGGAGGAGCAAGCTTAAAACCAGAAGATTTCGCAGCAATAGTAAACTATTAAACTTAAAGGTAATAAAAGGAAGGTAATAAATTTATGGAAAACAAACTAACTATGTTAATGATTCTAGATGGATTTGGAGAAAATACAAATGAAAAAGGAAATGCAGTAAAACTATCAAATACACCAAATATTGATAAACTAATGAAAATGTATCCAACAACAGATATATATACAAGCGGATTAAATGTAGGTCTTCCAGATGGACAAATGGGAAACTCAGAAGTTGGACATACAAACATAGGAGCAGGAAGAATTGTATACCAAGAATTAACAAGAATTACAAAATCTATTGAAGATGGAGATTTCTTTAGTGTACAAGAATTTAATGAAGCAGTAGAAAACTGTAAGAAAAATGGTTCTAATTTACACATAATGGGTTTATTATCTGATGGAGGAGTTCATAGTCATATTCGTCACCTATATGCATTACTAGAACTTGCAAAAAGAAAAGGAATAGAAAACGTATATGTGCATGCTTTTTTAGATGGAAGAGATACTCCACCCGCATCAGCAGAAGGATATATTACAAAACTAGAAGAAAAAATGAAAGAAAAAGAAATTGGTAAAATTGCAAGTATTACTGGTAGATTTTATGCAATGGATAGAGATAAAAGATGGGAAAGAGTACAGAAATGCTATAATGCAATAGTTAATGGAGAAGGAGAAAAAGCACAAACAGCAATTAGTGCAATTGAAGCTTCTTACCAAAAAGAAATATTTGATGAATTTGTAGAGCCTACTTTAATATGTAATGGAGATACACCAATTGCAACAATAAAAGAAAACGATTCTGTTATATTCTATAACTTTAGACCAGATAGAGCAAGAGAGATTACAAGAGCATTAGTAGATAACGAATTTGATGGGTTTGAAGCAAAACCATTAAATCTATATTTTGTATGTATGACACCATATGATGAAACAATGCCAAATGTACATGTTGCATTTAAGAAAGAAGCATTAAGCAATACATTTGGAGAATATATAAGTAATAAAGGATTAACACAGCTTCGTATTGCAGAAACTGAAAAATATGCACATGTTACATTTTTCTTTAACGGTGGAGAAGAAAAACAATATAATGGAGAAGATAGAATTTTAGTTCCATCTCCAAAAGTAGAAACATATGATTTAAAACCAGAAATGAGTGCATATGAGGTAACAGATAAAGTACTAGATGCAATTAAAAGTAGAAAATATAATGCAATCATATTAAATTATGCAAACCCAGATATGGTAGGGCATACAGGAAATTTAGAAGCAGCAATTAAAGCGATCGAAACAATTGATGAGTGTGTAGGAAAAGTAATAGAGGCTATAGAAGAAGTAAATGGAGTATTACTAATTACAGCAGACCATGGAAATGCAGAGCAAATGATAGACTATAAAACAGGAGAACCACATACTGCACACACAACAAATCCAGTTCCATTAGTATTAGTAGGAATGGAAGATATAAGTTTAAAAACAGGAAAATTAGCAGATTTAGCACCTACTATGCTAGATATTATGGGATTAGAGAAGCCAGAAGAAATGACAGGAGAAAGTATATTAGTAAAAAACAATTAATAAAAATAAACGGGGGCGTTTATGATAGCAAAATCCATTATGCAAGAGCATTATGATAAAGTACTAAAACAGTTATTTTACATGATCCCTGAAAAATGGGATCGTGTATATTTGTATGCTTCTGTGGTAGACCATCATAAAGAAGTACAAACAGGAGAGATGTTTTTCTACTATTTCCCTAAAAGTATAATAAGAAAAAATCCAATAAATGTTTATGAAATACCAGCAAAATTTAATATTGATGAACATGGTTATTTAAAATTAGCTGAAAATTTATATAATGAAATCAAACAATTAAGAAAAGCAATGATAGCTATTGGAGAGAATCCATGGAGCAATGTTACTATGTGGGTTAAGGATTGTAAGTTTAATGCAGAATATAGTTATGAAAATTTGCAACAATCAAGATACACAAGTGATGATAGGCATTTAATATGGAGACATGAATATTTAGAAATTCCTTTATCTAGTTACTCAAGAAAAGAAAAAAATATGATAGAAGAATATTTAGAAGAAAAACGACATAAAGTTAATAAAAAGTCTACATATCAAGAAGCAATTTATGAAATGACAGTTAGTAATATTACAGAATATAATAAAAAATACGAAAAAGAAGAAAAAAATATAGATGAAAATGATGACATCGACGTAAGGGCAGAACCTATATCTAACAACGAGAACACAGAAAAAGAAGTAGAGGTTAAAAGTCAAATTTTAATTACAAATTAATAATGTTTTCAAAATTTTTAAAATATATATTAATGCTAGAAAGGAGCAATTAAAATGATTTATTCAAAAGAAGTAGAAGAAATGTGTCCAGTAGCAAAAGGAGTGGACCATGGACCAGCACCAATTCCAGAAGAGGGAAAATGGGTAAAAGCAAAAGAAATTAAAGATATTTCAGGATTAACACA
>CANOGC010000054.1 GCA_947565445.1 uncultured Clostridium sp.
ATTCGATTTCAGGGAATATTAATTGTTCTTTAATACCCATAGAGTAATTTCCTCTTCCATCGAAAGAATTTGCAGATACTCCTCTAAAATCTCTAACTCTTGGAAGAGCTACATTAAATAATTTATAAGCAAATTCATACATTTTGCTACTTCTTAAAGTAACTTTACATCCAATGTTTGCTCCTTCTCTTAGTTTGAATGCAGCAATTGATTTTCTAGCTTTTGTTACCATTGGTTTTTGACCTGTAATTTGGCTTAAATCATTCATTGCATTTTCTAATGATTTAGGATTATCTTTTGTATCTCCTAAACCTATATTAATTACTATTTTTTCAAGTTTTGGAACTTGCATAACTGATTTATAATTAAATTTTTTCATTAATGCTGGAACTACTTCTTTTTCATATTGTTCTCTTAATTTTTCCATAAGTTTTTAAAATCCTCCTTTCTATTTTAACTTTGTATCACATTTTTTACAAACACGAACTTTTTCGCCTTTTTCTTCTATGTATCCAATTCTTGTCGCTTTTCCACATTTTGGACATACAACATTTACTTTTGAAGAATGAATTGCACATTCTACTGGAATGATTCCTCCTTCTTCACCTTGTTTTCTAGGTTTTACATGTTTTTTACGAACATTAATACCTTTTACGATAACTTTTTCAGTTTTTGGTATTACTTCTAAAACTTCTCCTGTCTTTCCTTTATCATTTCCAGATAAAACTTTAACAGTATCACCTTTTTTTATTTTCATTTCTATTTTTCACCTCTTTTTCAAGCTCTTTGTTTGATTTTGGTTTACTCTTAAAGAAGCTACAACTAACTATTTGTAAAACTCGCCTAGCCTAAGGGCTATCCTCGTTTACAAATATTAAGTTTTCGCATCTATAATCTGTAACGCTCTAATGTCCGCTGGACATTTTCGCGAACAGCTTATAGAACCTCTGGAGCTAATGACAAAATCTTCATATACTCTTTTTCTCTTAATTCTCTTGCAACTGGTCCAAATATACGTGTTCCTTTTGGGTTACCATCATCACGAATAATAACGGCTGCATTATCATCAAATCTAACATAAGAACCATCAGCACGTCTTTGTGGTTTTTTTGTTCTTACAACTACTGCTTTTACAACTTCTCCTTTTTTTACAACACCACCTGGTGTAGCACTTTTAACAGAAGCAACTATGACATCGCCAATACCAGCATATTTTCTATATGATCCACCTAAACAACGAATACACATAATTTCTTTTGCTCCTGTATTGTCTGCAACTTTTAATATTGATTGTTGTTGTACCATTTTGTTTTTTTCCTCCTTTCAAAATTCGAAGAATTTTGTACTCTTCAATATTCACTCTTGACTTTATTTTACAATTGCTTTTTTTGTAATTTCCACAACTCTCCATCTTTTATCTTTTGAAAGTGGACGTGTTTCCATTACTTTTACTTCATCTCCTACTCCACAAGCATTTTCTTCATCATGAGCTTTTAATTTATAAGTTTTCTTCATAATTTTAGAATAAACATCATGTTTTACATTTGTTTTAACAGCTACTACAACAGTTTTATCCATTTTATTTGATACAACTGTACCAACCATTACTTTACGAAGATTTCTTTCTTCCATATTTTTCTCCTTTCTTTGGATTTCGGGCGATTGCTAATCGCCCCCTACTTAGGGATATCTCTCTAATCTCTAACTCCTAATTTCTATTTATTAGCATCTGCTAATTCTCTTTTTCTTAGTACTGTTTTGATTCTCGCAATGTCTCTTCTAACTTCTTTTATTTTTAATGGATTATCTAGTCCATGTGTTGCATGGCTAAATCTCAATTTAAATAATTCAGTTTTTAACTCACTTAACTCTTTTTCTAGTTCTGGTGAAGACATTTCGTTTATTTTATTTATCTTCATCAATATCACCACCTACATTCACATTTTCTTTTCTTACAAATTTTGTTTTTATTGGTAGTTTGTTTGCTGCAAGTCTCATAGCTTCTTTTGCTAAGTCTTCTGTTACCCCTGAAATTTCAAATAATACTCTTCCTGGTTTTACAACAGCTACCCAATATTCTGGAGCTCCTTTACCTTTACCCATACGAGTTTCAGCAGGTTTCTTTGTTACTGGTTTGTCTGGGAATATTTTAATCCAAACTTGACCACCTCTTTTTATATGACGAGTCATAGCAATACGGGCTGCCTCTATTTGGTTTGTAGTAATCCAAGCAGCTTCTGTTGCTTGTAAACCATATTCTCCATCAGATACAAAGTTACCTCTTGTAGCACATCCTCTATTTCTACCTTTTTGTTGTTTTCTATATTTTGTTCTTTTTGGTATTAATGGCATTATGCTTCTCCTCCTTCCACTTTCTCTTTCTTAGTTGGAAGAATTTCACCTTTATAAATCCAAACTTTAACACCTATTTTTCCATATGTTGTATTTGCTTCATAAAATCCATAATCAATATCTGCTCTTAATGTTTGAAGTGGAATAGTTCCTTCTTTATAAAATTCTGTTCTTGCCATATCTGCTCCACCTAATCTTCCAGATACTGATGTTTTGATACCTAATGCTCCTGCTTTCATTGTTTTTTGCATGCATTGTTTCATTGCACGTCTAAATGAAATTCTTCTTTCTAGTTGAGCACATATATTTTCTGCTACTAATTGAGCATCTGTATCAATGTCTTTAACCTCAACTATATTTAAATTAACTTCTTTTCTGATCATTTTTTGTAAATCATTTTTTAAACTTTCTGCTAATTGTCCACCCTTTCCTATTACTAGACCAGGTTTTGCTGTATATACATTTACTTTAACAAATTTAGCTGTTCTTTCAATTTCTATTTTTGAAATACCACTAATAAATAATTTCTTTTTAACATATTCACGGATTTTATGGTCTTCTACTAAATAATCACTATAATTTTTCTTATCAGCATACCATTTTGAGTTCCAGTCTTTAATTACTCCTACTCTTAATCCATGTGGATGCATTTTTTGTCCCATGCTAAAAATCCTCCTTTCTTAAACCTCTATACTCTTTCTTTTAATACGATTGTAATATGACTGGTTCTTTTTCTTATTCTAACAGCAGAACCTTTTGCTGCTGGTCTTATTCTTTTTAGAGTAGGACCTTGGTTTGCATATATTTTATCAATATATAGTTTTCTACTATCCATACCATGGTTGTTTTCAGCATTTGCAATTGCAGACTTTAATAACTTTTCTATAATTTCTGAAGAAGCTTTTGGTGTAAATTTAACAATTGCTAAAGCTTCGTCTACATTTTTATTACGAATTAAATCTGCTACAATTTTTACTTTTCTTGCAGAAATTCTAGCATATTTTAATGTAGCTTCCGCTGTCTTTACATTTTCTATTGTCTCTTCCACTTATTTTCCCTCCTATCAAATTTCTATTTTTTAACTGTAGATGCTTTTTCTCCTGCATGACCTTTAAATGTTCTTGTAGGTGCAAATTCACCTAATTTATGTCCAATCATTTCTTCTGTTACGTAAATTGGAACATGTTTTCTTCCATCATGAACAGCAATTGTATGCCCAACAAATTGTGGATATATTGTAGATGCTCTTGACCATGTTTTCAAAACTTCTTTTTTTCCAGTTTCATTCATTGCTTCTACTCTTTTTAAAAGTTCAGGTGCAACAAATGGTTTTTTCTTGCTTGATCTTGACATTAATTTTTCCTCCTATTCTTTTAAGGTATTTAACCTCTCTTCGTTCGGTTAACAAAGAGATTCGTAACTCACTACGTTTCGAACGACTATCTTCTTCTCTTAACAATAAATTTGTTAGAAAGTTTATTTCTTTTTCTTGTTTTATATCCAAGTGCTGGTTTACCCCAAGGAGTAAGTGGTCCTGGACGTCCAACTGGTGCTCTACCTTCACCACCACCATGAGGGTGATCTACTGGGTTCATAACAGAACCTCTAACAGTAGGGCGAATTCCCATATGTCTTGTTCTACCAGCTTTACCAAGTTTTACATTTTCATGATCTGTATTTCCAATTGTTCCAATTGTTGCTCTACATCTTGTCATGACTAATCTCATTTCTCCTGAAGGTAATCTTACATGAGCATATTTTCCTTCTTTTGCCATAAGTTGTGCACTTTGACCTGCACTTCTTACCATTTTTCCACCTTGACCTGGATTTAATTCGATATTGTGGATTAATGTACCTACTGGTATACTTTCTATTGGCATACAGTTTCCTGGTTTAATATCCACTTTTGCTCCTGATACAACTTTGTCTCCATCTGTTAATCCAACTGGAGCTAATATGTATCTTTTTTCTCCATCTTCATATTCTACTAATGCGATATTTGCACTTCTGTTTGGATCGTATTCTATTCCAATAACAGTTGCTACCATATCATCTTTGTTACGTTTAAAATCAATTATTCTATATTTTTGTCTATTACCTCCACCTTGATGACGAACTGTAATTCTACCATATGAATTTCTTCCTGCTTTTTCTTTCTTTTTTGCAAGTAAAGATTTTTCAGGTGTCTTTTTTGTAATTTCTTCATATGTAGAAACTGTCATGTTTCTTCTTGAAGGGGTGTAGGCTCCAAAATGTTTCATTCCCATTTTCTTTTCCTTTCTCGGATTTATGAAAAACTTCGTCTTACTATGTACGCCTGCGGATTTTTTGCTTGTTTTCCTAGTAATACTCGTTTTTGCTAAATCCTCTTAATTCAATATTTGTGGATTTTTTCCTGCTCCACATAGGCAGATATTCTTTATTATCCGAGTTATTTCTCGATATTTTATTTGTATTGATTAGAAATTAGAAGCAAGTATAACTAGGCAACCGATTTTTAAATTTTTGAGGCGTGCTTGTGCACGTTGATAAAATTTAAAATGAAGGTTAACGAAGTTAGACGAAGCTTATAATTTCTAAACACCCATAAATTCTTCAATAGAATCCTTATACTTTTTAGAAATTTTAGTTTCTTTTCCACCTTTTGCTAAATATTTTTTATCCTCTGGATTTGTGTCAATTGTAACAATTGCTTTTTTCCAATCTGATGTTTTTCCTGTATGAGCTCCTACTCTTTTTTCTTTTCCTTTAACAGTAATTGTGTTTACATTTATAACTTTTACTTCAAAAAGTGTTTCAACTGCTCTTGCAATATCTACTTTTGTAGCTTTTTTATTTACTTTAAAGGTATACTTTCCATCTTGTAATCCGTCATTACTTTTTTCAGTAATTATTGGTTTTATAATAATATCTTCTGGTCTCATTTTAAGCGTACACCTCCTCTAATTTTTTAACAGCATCTAGAGTCATTACAAGATTTTTGTATTTTAATAAATCATATACATTTATAGTATTTACTAAAATTGTTTTAACTCCTTCTATATTTCTTGCTGATTTTTGTACGTTATCATTTTTTTCTGGTATTACGATTAATGTTTTTCCTTCTACTTTTAAGTTTGTTAATGCATTAACCATATTTTTTGTTTTAATTTCATTTAAAGGTAAGCTATCTACAACAACTAATTCGTTTTCTAATACTTTAGAACTTAAAACTGAACGTATTGCTAATCTTCTTTCCTTTTTATTTACTCTATATTTGAATGAACGTGGTCTTGGTCCTAATGCAATACCGCCACCTACCCAATGAGGTGCACGTATACTACCTTGTCTTGCACGTCCTGTTCCTTTTTGTCTCCAAGGTTTTTTACCACCACCAGATACTTCTGCTCTTGTTTTGGTGCTTTTTGTACCTTGTCTTTGGTTAGCTAAATAATTTACAACTACACTATGTACAATAGCTTCATTTGGCTCGATACCAAAGATTTCTTCTTTTAATTCTACATCACTAACCTTTTTACCTTCTATATTATATACATCTATTTTAGGCATTTATTTTTCCTCCTTCCTTCTATTTCGCAGCTTTAACAGTTGCTCTTAATTTTAGTAATGAACCTTTTGCTCCTGGAACACTACCTTTTACTAAGATTACATTTTTATCTAAATCTACTCTTACAACATCTAAGTTTTGTATTGTTACTGTTTGTACTCCCATGTGTCCTGGAAGTTTTTTACCCTTAAATACTCTACCTGGTGTTGATGTTGGTCCCATTGAACCTGGTCTTCTGTGGTACATAGAACCATGTCCCATTGGTCCTCTAGATTGTCCATGACGTTTAATAACACCTTGGAATCCTTTTCCTTTTGTTGTTCCTTGAACATCTATTTTTTCTCCAGCTGTAAACACATCTGCTTTTACTTCGTCTCCAACTTTTACATCAATAGAATCCACTCTAAATTCTCTTAAATGTTTTTTGTCTGAAATTCCTGCTTTTGCAAAATGTCCTTTTTCTGGTTTGTTAATATGTTTTTCTTTTACTTCTCCGAAACCTAATTGTACACTATTGTATCCATCTGTTTCAGTAGTTTTTACTTGTGCTACTACACAAGGTCCTGCTTGAATCGCTGTTACTGGAATAACAGTTCCTTTTTCATCAAAGATTTGTGTCATTCCAATTTTCTTTCCGATAATTGCTTTCATTTAAATTTTCCTCCTATACGTTTCACCGCATAAGTTATCTGTAAAACTCGCTGTGCTCGTTAACAGTTAACTTAACTATTGGCTGATTTTCACCAGCTTGGTTTTTAGATTTTGTTAACATTTGGGTTAACTCCTAATTTTCTTATAATTTCATTTCTATATCAACACCAGCTGGTAATTCTAATTTCATTAAAGTATCAACTGTTTTTTGTGTTGGGTAAAGAATGTCTATAACTCTTTTATGTGTTCTCATTTCAAATTGTTCTCTTGAATCTTTGTATTTATGAGGACAACGTAAAATTGTTACAACTTCTTTTTGTGTAGGTAGTGGAATAGGACCTGAAACTTTAGCTCCTGTTCTTTTAGCAGTATCTACTATCTTTTCAGCAGACTGGTCTAAAACAACATGATCATAAGCTTTTAATCTTATTCTAATTTTTTCGCTTCCTACTACTTGATTTGTTGTTGCCATAAGTATTTCCCTCCTTAAAATATAAATGTACCTTGGCAAGTTTTAAACGCACCCTGGTGTTTCTTTTATCACCATATAAAAACCCAAGTTTTTGCATGACTTTCTTGGGATAAGTGCATATCTTACCGCCCGGTCAAAGCCAAGACATACTCCATGGAAGTTCCCTCCACCCGTAAGAACGAATGTAGCCACATTCCACTTCATCGCAAATCTACATGCTGAAATATTATATAATGCTTTTTTCCGTATGTCAATACATTTTTCCAATTTTGTCATTTTTTTGTAAAATTTTAAATTTCGGATATGAATTGCTTTTTATGTAAATATATTGTATAATAGAATATATAAAAACCAAGAAAGGATTATAAATAATTATGAAACCACACTATTTTCATTTTACTATTCGGGAATACTCAAAGGAGGCCAAAAGAGCAGTAATAAAAATCAATCAATTAGCAAGTAAGCACAAGAGTTTTTGTCTATCTTTTGACGAAAAACAGTCTGAAAAGGTTCTCGTACAATCTTGCAAAGGAAGATTACAGAAAACTTCTTTTGTTCTCGTAGAAAGGACACCAAAAATTGAACGGCAGATATCTGCTTTCAATAAATTATTAGCCAAAAATCCTACTGTCTTAGCAGTTGGAATAGATAGTGAGATTTGTATAACCGTTGTAGTATAGTAGAGAAAGACACAGGTATTCAAGATTTTTTGATTGAATACCTGTGTTTTTTCTATTGATATTTTTTTGTTTTCTTCATATAATAGTATCACAAAGAAAAAGGAGAAATTTTTATGTTTAATGAACAAATTAACTTATTAAAAGATGAAGTTATTAATTCTACATGTGAATTAATAAAAATCCCAAGTGTATTATCCCCTAGCAAAAATCCTAAAATGCCTTTTGGCGAGAATTGTAATAAAGCTTTAGAATACATTCTAGATTTGGGAAACAAGTTAGGTTTTCGTACTAAAAATATTGATGGTTATTGTGGGTATATTGAATTTGGAGAAGGCAAAGAAATGCTTGGAATTATAGGTCATCTAGATGTTGTCCCAGAAGGAGAAAACTGGACATATCCCCCATTTAGTGCTACTATTTCAAATGGTAACATATATGGACGTGGTGCAATTGATGATAAAGGGCCTGTTATTGCAAGTTTATATGCGATGAAAGTTGTAATGGATACCTGTAAACTAAATAAAAGGGTTCGCCTAATTTTAGGTTTAAATGAAGAAAATGATTGGAAATGTATTGAATATTATAAAGAAAAAGAAGAAACTCCTTCTTTAGGCTTTAGTCCTGATGCTGATTTTCCATGTATTTATGCTGAAAAAGGATTATTAAGTACTTATTTATCTTATCCAAATAATAAAGATAAAATAAATATTATATCTATAGATTGTAATAATAATGCAATAAATGTAGTACCAAAGTATTGTAGAATTACTTTATCCGTAGATAATTCTATTTCAAACTATATTAACGATTTAAAAGAAATTATAGCTAAATACAATTTTAACATTGATTTAGCACAAGAAAGCAATAACATTACATTAACTTCCTATGGTGTTAGTGCACATGCCGCCCACCCAGACTTAGGTAAAAATGCAATTTCACAAGTTTTATTAGTATTACATGAATTATTTGAATTTCATTCTGTTAATAACGAACTACTAAATTACTTTTATAAAATGATTAATTTAGAATATGATGGAAAAAGTTTAGAGATTGATTTTAAAGATGAATCTGGTGCACTTACTTTAAATGTTGCACAATTTAATTTAGAAAACTCTAATTTAGTTATTGGTATGAATTTAAGAATTCCAATTCATACAAGTATTGAAACAATTAAGCAAATTCTAATTTCTAGCCTTTATAGTAATATTAAGATTAGCTTTTCTGGAGAAAAAGAGCCTTTATATGTTTCAAAGGAAAGTAGTATAATAAAAACACTTTGTAAAGTCTTTACAGATACAACTGGTTTAGATTCTACTCCTATTGCTATTGGTGGTGCAACATATGCTAGAGCTTTTCCTAATTTTGTATCTTTTGGAGCAAATATGCCAGGTAATAAGGACATGTGCCATCAGATAGACGAATTTATATCTATAGATAATTTAATGTTGGGGGCTAAAATTTATGCAAATGCAATTTATGAATTAAGCAAAACCTAGATACATATGTATCTAGGTTTTGTTTAATTTTAGTCTAATAATTTTAATTCTATTTCGTCCATTTTGTATTTATTTGTTGTTTCATCTAGTTTAAATTCTACTAATGTATTTGCTAATGTTTCATTGTTTTGTCTTAAATCTGTTGAGAAATATAATTTTATTTGTGGAATTTCTATTTTATTTGTTACAATTATTTTAAAACTTTCTGCCATGTGTTTCTCATCTTCACAAATAAATATTAGTTGTGGCATTGCACTAAAGCCAGAATCTCCTGGTACATAGTTTGCATAAAAGTCTTGATATAATCTTACTTTTTCTACTAATTTCTTTTCCCATTCTTCTTCTCTTCTTATTACTTCAAATACAAATATGATAGATTTATTATTTTTTGTTAATTTTACACTACCACCTGTCGCTTTAAATGTTTTTCCTAAAGTTTTTGCTGTAATTGTTGGTTTTACTGTGTATTCGTCAAATGCTTTTACTTTTCTTAAGTATGCAAGTATAGTTTGGTTTCCTGATAGTCTTTTTTTAATCATTGCAACTGGTTTTGTATTATCTGTTGGTTGCCATTTACATTCAATCTCTTTTGAAGTTAATAAGTATTTTCCCATTTTTTCTAAGCTATATATACGATAAATACCTTTTCCCTCTTCTGAACTAAAGTAATATCTTGATAAAATTTTTGATTTTACTAATTGTTCTAATTTGTTATTTAACTTGTCTTGTGAATTGTAATCTATTCCTTTCCATGATAGAATTTGACATAGTTGTCTTGATGTAATAAATTCGAATTCATTAACTATTTCTAATACTTTAAAATGTAAGTCATTAATGTGACCTATATTAATCTTGTGTACAATTTGATTCATAGATACATATCCATCTTTTCCATCAAATACTTTAATTTCACCTTGACGAATTGCGAATGGTGAATTTTTTGCTTCAATTTGGTTATCTTCAACCATATTAAATCCCTCCTACATAAAAACTAATTTTACTTTTTGCTTTTCTGGTATAATTTTCCTAATGTTTACCTTAACTTTTTGTCCATATTGTATATTTTCTTTATAATCGGCTAACCCTACTAAATTTGGTTTTAGCTCGACGAAAATACCGTTTTTTTGTTTTTCAGTTTCTCTTGCAATTCCTTCTACTATGTCTCCTTCTGAAAAACTTTTAATATTATCTTCCCATGTTCCTAACAGTTCTTTATATGTTAATTCTACTCTATCATGGTTTCTATCTATGTATTTTATCATAACATTTACTTTTTGTCCAATTTTAAATCTTTCTTCTGGTGATTTTATTCTTGCAATAGATATATCTTCTATATGAAGTAGTCCTGCAATTCCTCCCCCAATCTCTATAAATGCTCCATATGGTTGTATATTTCGTACAATTCCACATACTACCATTCCTTCTTGTAAGTCCTCTTTTACCCAATTTAGTGCTTCTTGTCCAACAATTTTCCTTGACAGGATTGCAATATCTTCATTTTTTATATCTTTTACTTTGAATTGTACTACTTTATTTACTTTCCTAGCACAGACATTAGGTTTTGGAAAACCAGTTTCATCAACATTAATGGCTTCTACTTCTTCTCTTGGAATAATCCCTTTTATGTTTTCGCCTAAGTCTACATATAAATTATAATTTGCATCACATCTAGTAACAAGCCCATTAATTACACTTCCTGTTTCATATGCTTGTTGTAGTTCGTGGACATTAATAGGTTTTAAAATGTTTTCCCAACCTTCTGGATAAAAAAGTTGCTTTTCCATACTATCACCTTTTTTCTTTAGTAATTTGTAATGCTATTATATAGATAATTTTTTAAATTGTAAATATATTTTTTATTAAAATTAATTGCGAAATTCTCAATTTTTTATTTTCTAACCAAATTTCAATA
>CANOGC010000055.1 GCA_947565445.1 uncultured Clostridium sp.
TACTGTACTGTTGTTATAGGCTCTTACTGTACTGTTGTTATAGGCTTCTACTGTACTGTTGCCACAGGCTTCTACTGTACTGTTGTTATAGGCTCTTACTGTGCGATAGTATTTATTTTTTACTACTGCTGGATTCCAGTAATCTCCAAATTCTATGCAAATTCTTCCTTTAAAATCTAAAGGTATGTCATCTAATTCATCTTGACTTTTTACTGTTATTTCTTCTAATTTTGAATAATCTATTTTTTTATTCATTCTAATTTCCTCCCATTAATTCATTAAACAATTTATCTTGCTTATTTGAGTTTAAAGCTATATAATCAACGTCTTCTTTTAATTGATTTAATATCTTAATTCGCTCTCTAAAATTTTGCCCTTCGATTTTTGCCTTATATTTATTAAATAAAAATAAATATATATTATTACATTCTTGTTTGTGTTCACTTGTTGTTCGTTTGTTGTTCATTTGTTGCTCGTTTTGTTGTTCACTTTCTTGGTATTTATTCCAGTTAAGTATTGTTATTAGTGAATTTTTATTGCTTGTTTGTTGTTCAAGTTGTTGTTCACTTTTAAAGTCATTTATTATACGATAAATTTTACTTTCTGATATTTTTAGTTGTTTAGATATTGCTTTTCTTCCTGTTAATAATTGCCCAGGTTGCAATACAATTTTTTCTTTTTTGAAAAGTGCTGGAATCTCTTTATGTGTTGCATTTAGTAGCAAATAAATCCATACAGCTAAATAATCACTATCTTTACATATAATTGGATTGTCCAACATTTTTCTATGTATCTTTATCCAGCCTTCCATTGTTTCTCCTTTCGTATAATATAAGGGCTAAGTTTATTGCCTAGCCCTTGTTGTTTTAATCTATTATTTGCATTTCGTAATTTGTATTTTGGGTCTGTACTGTAATGTAATCAATACTAGATGTTACTGCACTTCTGCCACTACCATCTGTATACTCCATAATCATTTTATTGCCTATAAAGCTTATTTCTCTTTCTTGTCCTATTCTATGTTTTGTATGCTCAGTATCTGTATTTAATATTTTTACTTTCATGTTTCCTCCTAATATTTTTTATAAATTAATTTTGACTTGTCCCAATTTACTCCATAAATGTTTTTTAAATAGGTTTCTATGTAATCTTCATATAATTTAGTATTAAGTCCATGGTCTTCTTGATAATGGCATTCTGGACATAATGTAACAATATTTTGTTCTATGCCTAAACCTCCGCTGACTTCTCTTAATAAAATGTGCATTTGCACAAGTTTTTGGAACCCATTTTCCACAATAAATACACTTTTGTGAATCTCTATTCCATACTACTTCTTTTACTTTAGGTGATATATCGCATGCTTTACTTCGTTTACTCATTACTTACCCCAGCTTTCTAACAAGCTATTTAATTCACTAGGTGTCATAGTTTCTATATTCTGACTTTTGCAGTCCTGAATTACACTATCTAACAATCTTGTCATTTCTTTAGTGTTGTATGTAGAACTGCCAAAATATGCTCTTAAGACTATCTCTCCATATTCATTTACTGACTTTTCACAAAACCAACCTAAACCATTGTTTTGCCATATCTTAGAGAACTTATCCATTGTTTCTTCTTCCATTCCTAATTCTTGATATGTACCCGCTTCATATATGTGTTTTTTATACACTTCAATTCGGCTCATATTTAACTTTTGAGAGAGTTTTTCTATTAAAGTCCACAGATATGCATTGGCATTATTTGAGCGTTTTTTGTACCATTTCTTTACTTCTACATTTAATTTTTTATCTTGTAAGTCTTCTGCTTGCTGTAAAACTTCTTTATTATCAAACAAGAATGTTATTTTTGCTTTCTTGGTTTTATAATCTATTCCTATATCACTTATAATCGCTGTATTTTGCATAGTTTTACCTTTCTACATGTTCATGCATAAAAACATATTCTGATTTTTCTCCCATATTTTCTAGTAAGAATTGACTTGCTTGTTGCTTACTCAGATGATTGTCTTTTGCTCTAAATTCATATATGTATTGACATTCTTGTTGTTTTTTCTTAATTCGTTCTTGTATTTCATCTTCATCATAATTTGCTTCAATTAAGTACAAGTCATAGTTTTTAGCACTTATTCCCTCTACTGTATTTGTATCAGTCATATATATAACTTTGTAATCGTTAAACAATACTCTATAACCACATTGTGGTACATCATGATATAGTTTAATTGGTACTACCTTAAATAGTTTATAGTTGTATTTCGTGCCAATTTCTAGTACATCTATATTGTTTTGACTTACTCCACATTCCAATAAAGGTTTTAACAACCATTCACAACAAGCAAATCTTAATGTAGGTCTTTCTTGTGCTAATCTTTTTATTGTCTCTTTCTTAAAATGGTCTGAGGGAATGAATATGAGTTAATAGCACAATTTTTAATTTTTTATAGTACTTTTCTAGTTTTTTAAAACTGATTCCCATATCTATTGCTACAATATCTCTGATAATTGTACAATTGCCCGTACTACAACTTGCTAAAATCTTATATTCCATTCTTGACCACCTCACATTCATATCTCCAAATGTATCCTCCTGCGGTTTTTCTAATATTACCTTTGTTGTTAAATGGAGTCTTTGAACATACTTGTAAAATATTTCTCGAGCAAATTCCTGTTCTTTTTTGTGCTTCTACACTACTTTTAAATTTATTTATATATTTCATATTTTTATCAAATTGAATTATTGTTTTTGGTTTTCTATTCTTGTTATAATCTATTAAATGATTTATAATTTGTGGTTTGCCCTTTATGGCATGAGTTGTATTTTCTTTTTTAGTAACCCACTCTAAATTATCAACTTCATTGTTGTGTTTATTAAAATCAATATGATTTACTTCTTTTAAATTATTTGGATTAGGAAGAAATGCATTTGCAACAAGTCTATGTAATTTACAACTTTTCCTTATTGTTTTATTATTTCTTTGTATACTAAGTACAATCGATAAGTAATTGTTAGGTTTATTAGTTATTTTTAATATCTTTCCTTTTTGAGTCTTTTTAAAACTTTTTAATCTTCCATAATTGCTCACTTGATATATTCCTTCCCAATCTTTTATATCTACCCAAACTTCATTTTTATAGTTCATTCATTGATACCTCTTTTGTAGTATCTGTTTGTTCTTCTACTTCTGCTTGTACTTCTATTACATCTTGTTGTTGTGGAATTTCTTGTTGCATTTCTTCTGCTTCGTACATTCCGCCTAGGTCTTCTACAAATGTTTCTCTTAATGCTCTTACCTTTGCAACTTTTTCTACCATAGTTGCACCTTTACTATTCCAATTAGAATTTAGTTGCCCTCCTGATTTCTTTTGTGCAACTTCACTAAAACTTACACTTGTGTACGTAGGATGTGTCCAATCTTTTCTATAGACTTTTGCCCAACCACCTACAAGTTGTTCTTCTCCCAATCTAAAAGTTCCTCGCCTTTCTTCTACTGTTCCATCTTCTTTTTGAACTATAATTCCACTCTCCATACCATCATAATTTGAATTTAATACAGCTCTTTTTAATATGGCATCTTTACCAACAACTAATTGAGCTGGTGTTCCTTCCTGGTACTTAATTAAATATGCTTCTCTTAAAAATGGGTTTAGTTTTCTAACCTTGCAAAGTTCTGTAAATAGTTTAAACTCTTGATTTGTTATTTTTGCATCTGTGCCTACTATGTATTCTTGTACGATTTTAGGGGTTAAATGTATTTTTTGTCCTTCTATTTCAAAATCTACTACTAATTCTTTTACCACTTGATTTTCATTACTCATAATCATATCCTCCATTTTCTAAAAATTCTTTCAATGCTTTTAATTTTGTTCTAGTTCCTTTTACTGTAAATTTAAGTGTTAAAATTTCTTCTTGCTGTTCTTCTGTTGGTGTTTGTAATGGTTTATTCATTACATTTTCTAATTCTTCGTAAGTTCTTTTGCTTATTTCGTGATTTGCATTCATTTCTATATGAACTATTTTCTCTTCTTGTTTTCTTTTCTCTTCCTCAATTGCTTTAAATCTATTTGTTACTGTTGTTATGGCCTGACTTACATTTAAACTTTGTTTATATTCAACCAAAATCTCTGCCTTATGTTCCTGTATCTCTATTAAACTTAAGTCATCTACTATTTTGTCTATAAAAGTTCTACATTGTTCTTGTAAGCTCTTTTTACTTGCATTCAATGTTATATTTATATTTGCTTGTTCAAATGTAACAAAATCTATATTCTTACTTTGTAAATACTCATTAAAATATTGTTTAATTTCTTCTTTAATTTTTTCTTTTTTATCATTATTGTATTTTTCTGTTTGTACATTTATTAAGTCGTATGTATTTGCCAATATTTTCTCTGTTTCTTTTGCAGTATTTTCAAAAAGCTCTATTGGTTTTTTATACTCTGCAATAATCTTTTTTCTATAATCTGCAACTGCACTTTTAAACTTATTTACTTTTGCTTTTTCCTCTGTTGCTTGTTTCATTGTTTCTTCTGTAAAAGTAATATTTTTATAATATTCATTAAGCTGTACAACCTTTTCTTTTACTTCAGAAATATTATCTTCTATTATCCCCAAACTTTTAATTTCTGCCTTTACTTCAAAATCTAAGACAGGTTTTTGTATCAATTCTTGATTTTCCACTTAAAATTCCTCCTAAAAAATTCTATTTATTATTTCAAAAAGATACGTGTTATCAATTTGAAAACTACTATCTTCCTCTTGCTTTTTTGCTATCATTTCTATTGCTTGACTAAAATATGCACTATCTACACCTGTTAATTGGTCTTTAAATACATCCAAATCTTTCAGATCTAATTCATTTAATTGTAGTGCCATTTTTAGGTACTGACCTGCATTTATTGTGTATCCTCTACTTAAAAATTTTCTTGTTCTTATAATGCTACAAAGTGGATATTTACTCCCACAATAAATTAATTCTTTATTGATTATTGCTTCTAATGCTTTTACAGGTAAGTTCACTTTATTGTTTTTGTAATCATAACTACATGTACAATGCACAAAATCATAATTTTCATGTATCTTATCCACATCTCCATAAAATCTAATTATAATTTGAATATCATTTGATAATGAAATTGCATTTGTTGAAAAATATCTTGGTCTGTATTTAGGTATTTCTTGTCTTTGTTCTTCTTCTGTTTCCTCTACAAATGGTTCTATTTCTGGTTCTGAACTATCACTTATTCCATCTTCATCATCTTCTATAACAACTCCTGCACTTTGAATAAAACATTGTATCCTACCTTCTTTGTCTGTAATTTGTACTATATTTTTATCTTCATGAGTTTTATTCCATATTTCTGCATAATATTGAGCTATTTTTAGCACAGATTCTTTATCTTTAAAGTAAATATCATAATCATTTGGCTTTTCTCCATTTAATAAGCTAACTAACGCTCCACCAGTAATAATTGCATTTTCTTTTATAATTTTTACAATCTCTTCATTATCTATATTCTTACACCAATCATCTAACTTAGTTTTTAATGATTTGGCTATATTTTTGCTGTTCATTTTCCTCTTTCCTTTCTTCCATTTGACATTTTATCCACAAATGTGGTAAACTAAATGCAAATATGGATTCATATATAATCTTATTTGAACTAGATATGTTTGTCAGACTCGTCTAGTTCTCTTTTTATTTTTTCTACTGTTTCAGCAAAAATCTCTTTATTAGCTTCTGCATTTAGTATAATTAGCCTTACATTGTACTTAAAATCTAGTAATTTCTTGTATTTCTCATACAAGTGCTTGTACTCTTTTTCATTATTTTCAATTATTTTGTCATATAGCTCGTTTAATTCTTCTCGTAGCTTTTGCTCTTCTTTACTATAAATAATCGCAATTATAATTAATACAAGTGCTATCGTTTGCAACATAACTACTATGTACGTCATTCTTCTCACTTCCTTTCTTATTTACATTTATTTACTTTTTTTGATATAATCTACCTATCTTATTTTAGAAAGGCGGTGATTATATTGAGTAAAAAGTATTTTTCTACCAAATATTCCAAAATTTTTACATTAAATGCATTGTTGAAAACTTATAACGAAACACAACAAAGCAATAATAAATTAATAATACATACTGCTAATGGAATATATGTTGGAACACTTAAAGAGCAAGTTAATTACAACAATTTTGATATTCAAGATGACGATGATTTAATAACTATTTTTCGAAAATCCTATTTAAAAGCTTTAGATAATTACGAAAACAGTGAAGAAGCTCATATCATAGAAAAAATAGAAGAAAATCCTATTTCAATAACTTTAGAAAATGTTGAGCTTATAACCAGTGGAAATACCATGCATCTAACTTTTGTTGAAATTTTTATAGACCAAATTGTTGGATTTTCTCTTGGTTCATTTTTTCAAGAAAATCATTAGTAATTTTGCCTTGCTTTATTTTTATAGTGCCAGTTTCTTTAACTGGTGCTATTTTCATTAATTCTTTTAGTTCGCTTGGTGTACATTTTATCTCCATATCCTTCCTCACCTCCTACCTAATAATTCCTACAGCTATTATTACAGCTAGTCCCACCATTACGTTGCATCCTAGCAAGAACTCTAGCTTTGTCTTTGCTCTTTGGTATTCTTTTTTATAATTCATTTGTGTTCACACTCCTTTTTCTTTTCGTCTGAATAAATTTCCTTTGCGATATATTCGCAAAATGCATCAATCATTTCTTCTGTTGGCATTTTTGTTCCTCCTTTTATTTGTATTTAATTATCTACCCTACTTCTTTTAAAAACTTATTAACAAAATATACTTGTCCTTTTCCTGTAACTTTAGTAGTAGGTTTTGTAATTACATCTCCATTCGGTTTATTTACAACTGTTTTCTTAACTTCAAACAATCCTAACTCCATAGATTTTTGTGTTGGTAAATTCCAATTTTGTCCCTTTTGTTTAATTAAGTATCCCTCTTCTCGTAATTTTTCGAATAATCTATTTTGTCCTATGTCATATCCATTTTGTTTTAATATTTTTGATAATTCATTAATCAGTACACTGTCTTTTGATGTTTCTACACTTTCTGCAAATAAAACCTTAGGTTTTTGTTGTTCTAGTTGTTCTGCAAGTTCTGCTGCTTTTCTTAATGCCTCTGGCAACGTTTTAGGAATTTCAAACATACTTCTTGCTTTCTTTTCTACTTCAATAAAATATCTCCTTATTGCTTTACCTTGTTCATTGTTTTCTACCATTGCTATTTCTTTTGCTGTATCTAATGTAAGTGCATATTCTGTTGTTCGACTTCCTAAATTGCTTCCCTCACGTTTCACAAAATTGTGAAATGTGGTAAAATCAGCGTTTTCAATAAAACCATACTGTTCTATTCTTTGTTTTATCCAATCACTAAATTGTCTTTTGTTTTGTAATGCTATATGTAATTCTCTTGCATCTACTAACTGTTCTTGTCTGTCATTTTCATAGACTTTAATTAGTCCATTTTGAAATACTTTTAAATTATTCATTTCTCTTCGCCTCCTTTTTTGTTTGTTTTGCTGACATTTGAGATTAAAAAAATATCATCCTTTTTATAATTTAGTACCTTTTTTATTTGTAGAGCCATTTCTAAAGAAGGAGCAAAGTTTCCTTTTTCATATCCTGTATATGTTGTCCTTGCTATATTCAATTTATTAGCCATACATTCTTGTGTATATCCCTTTGCTTTTCTAATCTCAATAAGTTTTTCTCGCATTTTTATCACCTCTTTTTCTGTTTGGTATGCTGACATTATATTCTATGTTCGTTTAACTGTCAATACTTTTTTAAAAAAATTTTTATAATGTTTGCAAAACTAACAAAATAATGTTATAATTTTATAGAAAGGAGTAGACTTATGAGTTTTGGAAGTAATTTAAAAAAAATTAGATTAGATAATGGTTTAACGCAAGATGAACTAGCAAAAAAGCTCAACACCTCTCGTTCTAATATTGCCAACTATGAAAACGATAAAAATATGCCTTCAGTTGAGATATTAGAAAAATTATCAAAAACTTTAAATTGTAGCACCGATTATTTAATGGGTATAAAAGATTACAAAAATCAAGACGATTACATTAATAACAATACAGAACAAGCTTTACAAGCAGTAACTAATAATGAATACTTAATAAAAAAATATCCTGAATTTGACCCTGACTCAATTGCAAGCAAAATGTTTGCCTGTTATAAGAATGATGAAGACTCCAGTCCTATTTTAGATGAAGCTATTAGCTATTTTTCTACTGATGAACAAATAAAAGCTAGACAAGTTATATTGTTTATATACACTTCTTTATTGTTTTCTATTGAAGCTTCTAAAAACAATATTGAACAAGAATTTAAGTTTGCCTACCACAAAGAGATGGAAGGACTTACAGAGGAAGAAATAGCAGACGCACTTAGATTTTATAAAAAAATTAAGTATGGAGATAAAGATAATAAGTAAAATGAATATAAATAAATTATATGATATTGCAGATAAAGAAAATATACCTGTAATTAATTTTAAAATGCAAAATAAGGCAATTATAGGTCAAATAGGTAAAGAATATTGTATTGGATTAAATTATTCAAAAATAGATAATTCTTGTGAGGAAAAAGAAATATTAGCTGAAGAATTGGGGCATTATTATACTGGCTCTCTATACAATTCTTCTATGCCTTTTGAAACTGTTTCACGATGTGAGAACAGAGCAAATAAGTGGGCATATAATGTTCTTATTCCTTATGAAAGACTACGTAAAGCAATTTTAAAACGGAATAGATAATTTGTACTACTTGGCAGAATATTTTGATGTTACAGCTGAATACATGAATAAAGCTATTGAATTTTATAAAGGAAAGTATGGTGGAATATGTTAGCTTATGGGTATTGTAGATATTCTTCTGATTTACAAAATGAAGCTTCTATTGAACAACAAAAAGGCGAACTTGAAGAATATGCCAGAAAAAATGGATTTACTATAATTAAATACTATGTTGATGAAGCTAAGTCTGGTACTAAAAATACGAGAGAAAGTTTTCAAGAATTAATTACTGATGCTTGTAAATTAAAAGAAGTACAAGCGGTATTAGTGTGGAAAACAGACAGATTTGCTCGTAATGCAATGGATAGCTTAATGTATCGAAATCAGTTAGCAAAACATGGTGTACGTTTAATTTCTATAACCCAACCTATTGACGATAGTACACCAGAAGGCAAATTAATGACTACATTCTTGGCTGGTATAGATGAATATTATTCTGAAAATTTAGCAAGTAACATTAAAAGAGCTTTAAAATCTAATGCAAAAGAAAGTTTGTTTAATGGTGGTATTCCTCCTCTTGGATATGATATTAAAGATAAAAAATATGTTATTAATGAACATGAAGCTAATATTGTTAGAACTATATTTAAAATGTATATAGACGGATATTCTTTAATTGATATAGCTATAAAACTAAACTTAAAGGGATATAAAACTAAAAGAGGTACAGAATTTAAAAAGTATTCTGTACAAAGTATTTTAAGGAACGAAAAATATATTGGAAATTATGTTTTTAACAAAGGATATAAGGACAATAATAAAATAGAAAGAACAGATATAATTAGAAATAAAGGTGTTCTTCCTTCAATTATTTCAAAGGAGATGTTTGATATGGTAAAATTAAAACGACAAAACAATAAAAAAAATAGTGGTTCTTATAAGGCTCAAACAGTTTATTTACTAAGTGGTCTTATACAGTGTGGTGATTGTGGTGGTAATTATGTTGGTATTACAACAAAGAAAACCAAAAATGGCAAAGAATATAAAAGTAGTTATTATCAATGTAGCAATAGAAACAAACTAGGTAATTGTACTTCTATTAGATTAAAAAAAGAACCATTAGAAAAATATATTGTTGATTTAATTTCTAATAAGTTATTAGATACCGAAGAAGTTAATAAATTGTTGGAAAAAATTAATATAGCATATAAACAAATACATGATGAAGCTAGTGAAGATTTAGATAGTCTAAAAGAAAGGATTATACAAAAACAATCAGAAATAGATAATATAAGTAATGCTATTGCAACTGGCGTTCATTCTCCTACTCTTTTAGCAAATTTAGAAAAAGCAGAAGATATTAAGCAAATGCTTGAAGAAGAATTAAGATTAAAAACTAACGTATCTAGTCACGAAACCATTTCAATAGATGTGGTTAAATTTGTATTACAAAAAGATATCAATAATATAAATTCACAACAAGACTTAAAGAACATAATTAAAAAATGGATTAAAAAAATAGAAGTACAAAGCGATTCTTTGCTTATATACTTCAATTTTAATAACGAACCTTTACGTTCGTATTTACGAGTGGTAGCGACGGTGGGACTTGAACCTACGACCTGCCGGGTATGAACCGGATGCTCTAGCCAACTGAGCTACGTCGCCATATATTTCTTGAACGTGTATTATTATATTAGTATATCCTATTTTTGTCAAGATAAAACAAAGAAAATAATCAAAATTATTTTCTTTGTTTTACACTTTATAAACTTAACTCATTATCTTTATCTATTGTTTTATCTTCTATTCTAATATTTTTTTCTTCTTTCTTTGGTGCTTTTACTCCATTTACTTTTTGTACTACACCATTTCCTTCTTTTAATTTAATTGCATTTTTGTTAGAAGTGCTTTCCGCAAGATTTTTAATATATTCTGATGGTTTATATTCAGTAGTAGTATTATTATCTAAATTTACAAATTCGTCATTTACCCATAACCCTCTAAATAGTAATTTCAATGGAGAGATTTTTTCTTTTACTCTTGTCATAATTTTCCTCCTAATTTATCTTAAAAATAAAATATATATTTATATTAACATAAAAGAGCAAAAAAATCAAGTGTTTTTGCTCTTTTT
>CANOGC010000056.1 GCA_947565445.1 uncultured Clostridium sp.
TTTTCTCTTCCATAAATTCTACATATATTTCTTGTTCTTTTTGTATTTGTTTTGTTCCTTCTGGTACGCTTAATGTTTCTACTTTTGTATTTGTTTCATCATATATTTCTATCCCTTGTATTGTATCATTTGGTAGTGCTACTTCTATTTTTAACATAATTTTTCCATCTATCATGTTTCCTGCTGTCAAATTTGCTTTTTGTTCTGTTATTATTTGGTCTCCTTTTCCCAATGATGATGCAATCTTTGGTACACTTCTATCTATTTCAAATTGCCATTTTCCTACTGTTACGATGTTTCCGTTTACTGTCATTTGCTTCTTTTCTAAGTAATTGTCTATATATGTGGTTTCATTGTATGTGCTATCTACTACTTTTTGTGCTTGTAAATCTACTAATGCTAGTTCTAGTTTTTCTCTTGCAGATGCTTCATCATAGTTTTTTCCTGCTTGCTGTGCTTTCGCTATTATTCCATTTTCTCCTATTGTTAGGTTTAGTACTACTCCTGCTAAGATTAATAGTATTATTATTGTTATTACTAGGGCTATTAGCGTGATTCCGTTTTGTTTTTTATATTTAGAAATGCCTCCGAAGTATCGGACGAGCAATGCTCGCCCCTACATGTATAGGGTATGTCTTTGTAGTATTTTTATTATTTTCCATATCTTTCTCCTTTGTTTTTTATCTTTTATTTTAGTATTTCTCTTTTTATTAATATGTATACATTTTATATTTACTTGTCTCTTCTTGTCAATGCTTTTTTTATTACATTTTTGTGACATATAGTAAAAATACTATAGTATTACAGGGAAATTTATGAAATGATTGAAGAAATTGAAAATGATTTCTTAAGCATACAAGAGATAGAGTAGATTGTTTTTTAAGCCTATACCACTTTTTATGTGTTATAGGCTTGTTTTTATTTTATTATGTTTTTCTTTGTAAAGATGAATTTTTAGTTTTGTTTATTTAAGTCACAAGTTAACACTAATGCCCTACATTATTAATTATTTAGTTTTATAATTTCATCTTTACTCATATGTACTTTTCTTTCATCTGGTATAAAATTATTTCGATGGTATTGTTTATAATCATTTATTAAATCATCTAATTTTTCCTTAGATAGTGTCTCTCTTGTTTTTCTATATTTTGTTAGTTCAGGAAAATATTCGATAGTTAATGTATTATTTAGCTGTGCATAGCTATCTTGCTTTATTACTTTTTCTTTTGGGTTTTCGCTATCTAAAAAATAATTTGCCTCACTATACAATTGTGCTAATTTAGCTTTTGCCTTATCTATTGCTATTACTTCTATTTTATCCTCATCAATATCAATTATCGCCACTAACATTGGATGCGCTACTTCTGACACTACATTGGTTTTATATCTTACCCTTAACCATAATACTTGACCTACCTCTAATTCCATTTATATCTCCATAACTTTAATTATACCTTTATATTGTTTTTTAAATTTTTCTTTGTGCTTCATTAAATCCATAACTGGTGCAAAGTAGGTTTTGTCGCTTACTTCTTTCCATGCTGTATCTTCATGTGTTATTTCTATTAATTCTTCACACTGTGCATTTTCGAGTGATAGATATATTTTGTCTAAAAAATCTTCTATTTCTTTTGGTAAGGTTGGTTGTTTTTTATTAGGCTTTGCTTGCATTGATGGATAATTTTCAACAATTTCTTTTATAACGGGACCATTGTCATATGCTACAAAATCATCTTGAAATAATTTTTCTTCATATTTAGCTATATATACTGTCTGTGCAAAATATAAATATTTATTCAACCTAATATTACCTTCATATGCCTGTCTTTCATTATATTTAACTAGTTTAGTGTTAAATAATTCTTTGTTAACATCCTTTGACAGAAAATATTCTGATACTTCCTTTGCAGTTATCATGACATCTCCCTCCTTTTAATAATATTCTTTATATGAACAATTGCCAATAAATAAGTAATAACACTTTTATAATATATTATATTCTAGCATTTTTTTTATAGTTGTGTCAATAATCTACCAAACATTATTTTGTTATGCCTAGTTTTATTCTTCACTTATTACCCATGCTCCATTTTCATCTTGTCCAGTAGTTTGTAAATTAGTTTTTAAATATACTATTGGTCGGATGTTATCATATTTACTAGATTGTATTAACTCATTATCAGATGCGTGAACTATACTACTAAATGAAATACCTCCGTTTCCATCCTTCATAAATAAAATAAGTACCAGAAGATGATGCCCTCTCAACACCACGATTATTTAGCCAATAATCTAAATCTGTTGTATCTTCTAAGTTTCTAAATAATATTTTATATATTGTACTTGTTTGACTTATCTTTTCATAAAAATTTTCATAGCTATATCTTGTATTTATACCTGTTATGCTTTCTGCTATTTGCGATATTCCACTTTCTGTTGTCTTTGTTGGATAAAATGCAATATGTGTATATTCTTTTAAGTATATTTCTTTAATACTATCATCTTTTTTAGGATCATATCCTGTTATTTGGTTTATATCGTCTACATTTATACTTCTTGCTCCACTTCCTATTATTGTTCCTTTATCTAATCCTTCTACTACATCTCCTGTTTCATATTCAAATGTTTTTGCTGTGTTTGCTCCTTTTCCATATCCATATATTTTACATATTTCATTTAATTCTTGTTCTGCATATAAATATCCTATTGCTCCACTTAGGTAAAAGGCTTGTCCTGCATCTGTTTGTAATGGTGTTTCACTTATTAATGTTACTTCTCCTGATAAGTAGTCTACATTTAGTACTCTCCATTTTATATCGCTATTTGCTGTAAATGTTTGTGTACTATGCCCATTTCCATGTGACATTCCTGTTCCTACTGGTGATTCATATGTTAATTTAGTTTCATCTTCTACTCCTTCTGTTACGTTATATGCTACATAATCTCCTATACTTACTACATCTTTTAAATACTTTTTTGAATTATCTTCTAAAGTGGCATATACATCATCTATACTGTTTACATCTTTTTCATATATTCCTTTTATTCTTGTAGTTTCAGCGACCAAGGTTTGCTCTTTTCCGTGCATTTAGCATATACATTCCTGCTAAAAATAGTACAAAAAATAGCATTGATATTAATACAAATAATGTTATTGACCCTTTTTCTTGTTTTAATTTCTGCATTTGTTTTCCTCCTCTTTCATCCAACTTACTCTTTTTGCATGTAGTCTTTCTCTAATTTGTTCCCCTTCTATACTGGGATATTTACTTTTTATTACTTCTCCATTTATTTCTTGTATGCATCTCTTTCCTATTTCTGCAAAAGAAATTTCCTCTTCTTTTATATCTCTTGTACTGCATTTGTCTGCTATTACTACAATTTGAAGCCCATCTAACCCTAGCTTTGTTTTTGCTACTCTTTCTATAAATTGTACTTTTTTTGCTGGTGTCATTTTATAAAAAATTCCACCTTTCATGTGTTCTTTTGATGCTACTTTTCCGTATGCTTTCCATAAGTTTGGTACATTAATTCTATTGCCTAAGTTTTCTACTAGTTTTACTCCTTTTTCGTCATGACCATGATGATGTGGATATAGTTCTTTGGGTGTAACTCCTTTTCCTAAGTCGTGCACAAGACATGCAAACCTTATGGCTGTATCTTCATTTAATTCAGTTGATTTGTCTACTACAATCATTGTGTGATTATAGCTATCTCCTTCTGGATGGTATTGTTCTGGCTGAAGAGAACCTATTAAATCATATATTTCCTTGAAGTGTACTTCTAGTACATTTGCACTTCTTAGTACATTAAAGAATATTGATGGTTTTTTAGTTTCTAATGCTTTTCTAAGTTCTATAAATATTCTTTCTTTTGATAGTGTAATTAACTCTTCTTTTAGATTTTCCATTTGTTTTAGTGTTTCTTTTTCTACTTCAAATTCTGTTTGTGCTGCAATTCTTGCTACACGGTATACTCTAAGCGGGTCTTCTTTAAATGCATCTGATACTTTACGGATTGTTTTATTTTTTATATCGTTTCTTCCATTAAATGGATCTATTATTTCACCTGTTAATACATCTTTTGCTATTGCATTTATTGTGATATCTCTTCTTTCTAAGTCTTGTTCTATTGTGATTTTTTCTCCTGTTTCTATTCTAAATTCTTTATGCCCTTTTCCTTGTTTTGTTTCTTTTCTCGCTAATGCAAATTGCATATGTGCTATCTCGAATACTTCAAAACTTTTTCCTAGTATTTTTGCTTTTGGAAATAACTCTAGAAATTTTTCTTTTGAAATTCCTGTAATACAGTAGTCTTTATCATATATTTCTTTTCCAATTATTTCATCACGAATAGCCCCACCTACTAAATATAAAGTTCCATTATTTTGTTTTATAGTTTCTGCAATTTCTTTTATATCCATAGAATTCTCCTTTTTTGCTATTGTATACTATTTTATATATTTTATCAATTCCTTATATTTATCTACAAAACCCATCTTATCTAAAACTTTTGAAAATTCGATTGACTTAACTTCACTTTTTAATTTTTCAATCTCATTAATTACTATATCGTAAAATTCCTTAAATTCTTCTTTATTTAATAATACTTTTAAAATTATAACTTTAGAAAATAAATCTTTGAACCCTTTAGCATAAAGTCCATTTTGCAGTGCTAAATTAAAATATTTATGAATATCATTTTGCACAATAACATTTTTTAGTCTAATATCATACAACTTTTCATCATGTGCACATATATTTCTAATAATAGCTAAATTATGTATATATGTTTTTAATTCTTTTTCTTTTACCGTAAATTTTTTAGCTACTCTATTTTGGTCTTGTTGTTTCATTAAATCATAAAACTTTGAAATTTGTCCAAATGTTATAATTCTAATTAACACCCATAATGGAATATATCCATATCGTGTTATATAATGACTAAGCATTTTATTTCCATTTCTTATTTGTGTACTTATATTACTATTTATATCTGCTATAAGGCTTTTAATTCTTGAATCGCTTATTTTACTGTTATTATTGAAGTTATTCCATATAAGATAATTTTGCTCTCCATATTGTCTTGAAAATTCATAAGCAATATATGTATCTATTCTTCTTTCTATTTTTAGAATATATTTTAAAAAGGCACTTCTTATTTCACTATCAAATTTATATAGTGTAAATATTTCCTCCAGTGTTGCTCCCTCTACATATTTCTCTTCTTCACTATTCTTATCCAAAAACAAGTCTTTATATCCATTTATTACATAATAGTAATTATTATCTCTAAATATTTCTTTTGCTTTTTCCTCATTGATAATTAAATTACGTTCTTTTAAAATCTCTATTTGCTCTTCTATTGTTTTAAATACTTTGCTCATTAATTACTCCTAACTATAAAAACAACTCCGGGCCTCATAGGTTTCCGGAGTCTCGATCTACTATATAAAGTATAGCACACTAAGTTTTTGTCTGTCAATACTCTACACTACATATTTTATTATATTTTTTAACGTTTATTCATATTTTATTATATTTTTAAAATTTGACCATTTCGTATAAGTTTTTTTCTTGACATACTTCGTTTTTAAGCATATACTTGTTTTAAGTTTTAATATACTTTAAATTTGTTCATAATATTAAATAAAGGAGGTTTTGTTCGATGAGTGACTTAATCGAAATTAGATGGCATGGTAGAGGTGGCCAAGGTGCTAAAACTGCTTCTTTATTATTAGCAGATGCTGCTTTTAATACTGGTAAGTTTATTCAAGGTTTTCCTGAATATGGCCCTGAGAGAATGGGTGCCCCTATTACTGCTTATAATCGTATTAGTGATAAGCCTATTACAATTCATAGTAATATTTATGAACCTGACTATGTTGTTGTAGTTGATGATACATTATTAGAGAGTGTTCCTGTAACTGCTGGTTTGAAAGAAAATGGTGCTATTGTTATTAATACTACTAAAGATGCTGAATATTTGAAAAGAGTATTAAATGGATATAATGGTAATATTTATACTATTGATGCAAGAAAGATTTCTATGGAGACTTTGGGCAATTATTTTCCAAATACTCCTATGCTTGCTGCTATTGTAAAAGTAAGTGGAGTTATGAGTGATGAACAGTTGCTAGATGATATGAAGGGGTCTTTTAAGCATAAGTTTGCTAAGAAACCTGAGGTTATTGAGCCTAATATGAAGGCTCTTGAGGTATCTTTAAAAGAGGTTAATAAGATACAGTAGAAAGAAAGGAGATTTGAAATGTCAGATTGTAAGATTAATAAAGATACTCCATGGCAGGAGCTTACTGTTGGTGGAAATATCTATGATGCTGGTAATGCTATGGATTTTAAGACTGGTGATTGGAGAAGTGTTAGACCTGTGTTTTTAAGTGATAAGTGTAAACAATGTGGTATGTGTTTTCCTGTTTGCCCTGATAATGCAATTCCAGTAAATAAAGAACAAAAAAGAGAAGATTTTAATTATGATTATTGTAAAGGATGTGGCGTATGTTCTAAGGTTTGTCCTTTCGGCGCAATTGAAATGAGAGAGGAGGGAAATGAATAATGAGTATTCGTGAACGTTTAAGTGGTAATGAAGCTGCAGCTATTGCTATGAAACAGATTAACCCTGATGTTGTAGCAGCTTTTCCTATTACTCCATCTACTGAAATTCCTCAATATTTTTCTACTTTTGTTAGTAATGGTAAAGTTGATACAGAGTTTGTGGCAGTTGAAAGTGAGCATAGTGCTATGAGTGCATGTGTTGGTGCAGAGGCTGCACGGTGGTAGGGCTATGACCGCTACTTCTGCTAATGGTTTATCTTATATGTGGGAAATGGTTTATATTGCTTCTAGTATGAGACTCCCTATTGTAATGAGTTTGGTAAACCGTGCTGTGTCTGGTCCTTTAAATATTCATAATGACCATTCTGATGCTATGGGTGTTCGTGATGCTGGATGGATTATGCTATTTTCTGAAAATAACCAAGAGGCTTATGATAATTTGATTATGGCTCACAGAATTGCTGAAAACAAAAATGTATTGTTACCTTTAATGGTATGCCAAGATGGTTTTATTACTTCTCATTCTATTGAAAATATTGAGTTAATTGAGGATGATAAAGTAAAGGAGTTTGTAGGTAATTATAAACCAGAACATTATTTACTAAATAGAAATGAGCCTATTTCTATGGGACCTCTTGATTTGCAAGCATATTTGTTTGAACATAAAAAGGCTCAAGCTCAAGCTATGGTAAATGCTAAAAAGGTTATTTTAGATGTAGCCAAGGATTTTGAGAATATGACTGGAAGAAGTTATTCTTTCTTTGAAGAATATAAATTAGATGATGCAGATATTGCAATTGTTTGTATGAATTCTACTGCTGGAACTACTAAGTTTGTTGTAGATGAGCTACGTTCTAAAGGTATAAAAGCTGGTCTTTTAAAATTACGTGTATTTCGTCCTTTTCCAGCAGTAGAAATATCAAATGCTTTGTCTCATTTAAAGGCTATTGCGGTATTAGATAAGTCTGATTCACTAAACGCTTGTGGAGGTGCATTATATGAAGATGTAACATCTAGCATGTATGTGGCAAGAAATAATGTGCCTACGGTTAATTATATTTATGGTATTGGTGGTAGGGATACTACTTCTTATGATATTGAAAAGGTATTTAATGATTTAGTTGAAATTGCAAAAACAGGAAATATAGATAATCCATATCGTTATTTAGGATTAAGAGGTTAGAAAGGAGAGATGAGAAATGGCATATAATTTGAAAGAAGTTGTAGCTAATAAGCCTTCAAGGTTTACTTCACGGACACAGAATGTGTGCTGGTTGTGGTGCACCTCCTGTAGCTAGGATGATTATGCGAGCTTTAAAGGAAGATGACCATGCTGTTGTAGCTGGTGCTACCCGGTTGCATGGAGGTTTCTACTTTTATTTACCCATATACTGCTTGGACTGATTCTTTTGTTCATACTGCTTTTGAGAATGCTGCATCTACTTTATCTGGTGTAGAAGCATGTTATAAATCTATGAAAAAACAAGGTAAGTTAGAAGAAGATTCTCATACTAAATTTATTGCTTTTGGTGGAGACCGGTGGTACTTATGATATAGGGCTTCAAGCTCTTTCTGGTGCAATGGAGAGAGGGCATGACATGGTATATGTATGTTATGATAACGGTGCTTATATGAATACTGGTATTCAACGTTCTAGTGCTACTCCAAAGTTTGCCGATACTACAACTACACCAGCAGGAAGTGTTGTTCCTGGTAAGATGCAACCTAGAAAGGATTTAGCAAGTATTATGGTTGGTCATCATTTACCATATGTTGCTCAATCTATTGGCTTAAATAATTTTAAGGATTTATATGAAAAGGCTGAGAAGGCTATTTATACAGAAGGTCCTTGTTTTTTAAATGTACTTGCTCCATGTCCAAGAGGATGGGGTTACCCAACTGATATGCTTATGCAAATTAATAAGCTTGCTGTTGAGACTTGTTATTGGCCTTTATATGAGGTAATAGATGGGGTATATAAAATAAATTATAAACCTGCTAAGAAATTACCTGTTGAAGAGTTTTTAAAACCACAAAAGCGTTTTAAGCATATGTTTAAACCTGGTAATGAATGGATGATAGAGGAATTTCAAAAAGAGGTAGATTCTAGATGGCAGCAGCTTTTGGATTTAGAAGAAATGACAAATAAGGAATAAAATAAAAAACCAGTCGTTTTAATAAAAACGGCTGGTTTTTTATTTTATTTTTCACTATATTTTCTTATTTTCATTGCAAAATATGTTATTGCTATTATACCTACTATTATTAATGCTATAGTAACTATGCTCTCTCCTGTTTTAGGAAGTTTTGTTTGTAATGTTGTATTGTCTGGTTTTTTGTTACTATTGTTGTTATTTGGAGTATTTGTTATATTGTTATTTATATTATTGTTAACAGTATTATTTTCACTATCATTTTGTATTTTTTCATTTTCAAATTTAAGTTTTATTTCTTCATTTGTAGTAATATCTACTGCTTTTCCTTCATTTGTTACTTTAAATTTAACTACATTTTCATTTATCTTATATCCTGATGGTGCTGTTGTTTGTGTTATTGTGTAGTTTCCTTCTTGTAATCCTTCTATATTAAATATTCCATTAGAATTAGAAGTACCTTGTGCTACTACTTCTCCTTTTTCGTTTTTTACTTCATATTTTGCACCTGATAGTTTTTGTTCTTCGTTATCTTTCTCTACTGTTTCTACTGGTATTGTATAGTTTTCAATTGCTATTTCTAATTTTTCAAATACTATTGTGCTTAATATACTACAATTATGTTGTATATATGATGATATAAGTCCAAAGCTGTTTCCTACATGTTTTGAGTAATCTAAGTTAATGCTGATTGTTTGTTCATTATCTTTTACAGTTATGTTGGTTGGTGTTGCTTCTACAACTACATTGTGTATTCCTGATGTTTCTTTATTAATTGATTTTACTAGTGTTCCATATGTGATTACTTTAGAGTTTGCTGCTGTTTTAAATGTTTGTAGATTTAGATCATCAATCCTATATAAGTCTATTGTTTTTTCTCCGTATAATAATACATATCCTGATATTTTGTTGTCTTTTATTCTAGCGTTTATTAAGAATCCTGCTCCTTCTAATGTATGGTATGATGCTTTACTTTCGTCTACTATTATCTTGAATATCTTTTTTCCTGCGTAATTAAATTCTTTATATAAAAAGTCTTTATATGAATTGACTCCATATCCATAAAATATTATTTTATTGTCTAATATTTTTATGTGTTCTCCATTATATGCTTGGTCATCTGTTGTTGTTCTTGTATGCCATGTCCAATATTCTCTTTTAAATACGTCTTCTATGTTGTATGTCGCTTGTGTTTTGCTAATTCCAATAGTAAGTATCATTATTGCTATTATTACTAATGCTTTTAATATGTTATTTTTTGTTTTTTGCATATTATCAATTTCCTTTCTTTTATTATTACTTTTTCATTATACAACATATTTTTATTTTTTTCATTATTTTTATACAATTTTGTAAAAATATATTAATTATTAGTTAGAATAATAGTATATAAATATTCACGAACCGTCGCCATTCCCCAATGAAACTGTACAAAATGTGTAAACACATTTTGACGGTTTCTATTGGTCGCCCACTTATGGCTCCGAGATTCTTCGTGTATATTTATATACTATTATTCTAATTAATTAAAGCTCAAAAAAGAAGGTAGATTTTTTTAGTATCTACCTTCTTTTTTTCTTATTGTACTATATTTTGTGTTAACATTTCTTCTTGCTCTTTTGTTAATCCTTCTGTTTGTTCCTCTTCTTGTTCTGGTTCTGCTTCTTTTTCTGTGTTTATTTTTATGCTCTTGTATTTGTTCATTCCTGTTCCTGCTGGTATTAGTTTTCCTATGATTACATTTTCTTTTAGTCCTATTAATGGGTCTACTTTTCCTTTTATTGCTGCTTCTGTTAATACTCTTGTTGTTTCTTGGAATGATGCTGCTGATAAGAAACTTTCTGTTGCAAGTGATGCTTTTGTTATTCCTAATAATGCTCGTTTTCCAGTTGCTGGACGTTTTCCTTCATCTAATGTGGCTTTATTTTTGTCTTCGAATTCGTACATGTCTACTAATGAACCTGGGAACATGTCTGTATCTCCATTGTCTTCTACTCTTACTTTTTTA
>CANOGC010000057.1 GCA_947565445.1 uncultured Clostridium sp.
ATAATACATTTATTAAGTCTTTGTCAAGTTTTATACAGGGTTTTTATTAAATTTTTATATAATTTCTCCTATTAAATCATAATCTTGTACATCTATTATCTTGCAATTTATAAATTTTCCTATTAATTCATTATCTTGTGTATTGTTTTTAATAAATACAACCCCATCCATGTCTGGTACATCCATATAGGTTCTTCCTATATAATGTTTCTTATCAAAAGAAACTGCTTCTATTAATACTTCATACTTGTTTCCTATCTTTTTTTGTAAATTTTGTTTTGATATTTCTTTTTGTAATTTCATAATTTGGTTGTATCTACTCTTTTTCGTTTGTGGATGTATTTGCTCTTTTAGCTTTTCTGCTGGTGTCCCATCTTCTTTTGAATAAGCAAATGCTCCTAATTTATCAAACTTTGCTTCTTTTAAAAAGTCATATAACTCATTAAAATCTTCTTTCGTTTCTCCTGGAAATCCTACCATTACTGTACTTCTTATAATGACATCTTGAATTTCTTTTCTAATTTTAGAAATAACTTTTCTAATGCTTTCTCCATTACTATGACGATTCATTCTTTTTAAAACTGGATTTGCAATATGTTGTATTGGTATATCAAAGTAATGGCAAATTTTGTTACTATTTTTTACTACATTTATTAATTCATCTGTAATTGTTTCAGGATATGAATATAAAAAGCGAATCCATTTTATTTTTTCTATTTTACTTAAGTTTTCTAAAAGTTCAGCTAACTTTGGCTCTCCATATAAATCTACTCCATATTTTGTAGTATCTTGTGCTATAACAATTATTTCTTCTATTCCGTTATCACTAAGCTTTTTTGCTTCTTCTATAATGTCTTCTTTTTTTCTACTGATAAATGGACCTCGAATATTTGGAATTGCACAATATGTACAATGGTTACTACATCCTTCTGCAATTTTTAAATATGCCATTTTTTCTCCTGTTGTAATTCTTCTGTTTTGATAATCCAAATATTGCTTTTCATCTTCTTTGTTTGGTAATATACTTATAACTTCTTTCCAAAATTCGTTATAATCATTACAACCTATCCATAAATCTACTTCTGGAATAGCTTTTTCTAGTTCTTGTTTATATCTTTTTACTAAACAACCAGTTACAATAACGTATCTACAGTTTTTCTTTTTATACTCACACATTTCTAAAATAGTGTTAATTGCCTCTTCTTTTGCACTATTTATAAAACCGCAAGTATTTATTAGAATTATCTCTGCTTTTATTGGATTATTTACAATTTCAAAACCATTTTTTTCGAATAGTCCTATCATCATTTCTGTATCTACTAAATTTTTGCTACAACCAAGTGATATAAATCCTATTTTCATCTATTTCTCCTTATATTTGTTCTTTGAACGATTTTTTTATTTTATCACATTTTTTTATTTTTTTCTAGACTATTTTACTATATTTAGTATATAATCTGTTATTATAATAAATTTAAGGAGGATTTTTTTATGACACCACATATTGAAGCAAAAAAAGGAGAAATTGCAAAAACTGTTTTAATGCCAGGTGACCCACTTCGTGCAAAAAGAATTGCCGAAATGTATTTAGAAAATGTAAAATTAGTAAATTCTGTTCGTAATATTTATGCATATACTGGAACATATAAAGGAAAAGAAATAACTGTTATGGCCTCACGGAATGGGAATTCCAAGTATGGGTATATATTCATATGAGTTATATCATTTTTATGATGTAGAAAATATTATTCGCCTTGGTTCATGTGGAGGGTATTCAGAAGACTTAAAACTATTTGACTTAGTTTTAGTAGATAATACTTATACAGAAAGTAATTATGCACTTAGCATGAATAATGAGGATTGCCATTATATTTCTTCTAGTGATTCTTTAAATAAAATAATAGAAAATGCAGCAAATAGCTTATCACTACCTATTACAAAAGCTAACTCTTTATGTAGTGAAATTTTTGATAGATATGCAATGGATATAGATAAAATGTTATCAAGAATTCCTAAAGAATACAATGTAAAATGTGCTGAAATGGAAGCATTCGCACTATTTTATAATGCACATCTTTTTGGTAAAAATGCAAGTTGTATTCTTTCAGTTGTTGATTCTTACTGTTATAGTGAAGAAGCAACAGCTAAAGAAAGACAAAATTCTTTAGACAAAATGTTAAAACTTGGTCTTGAAAGTGCAATTTTAATCTAAATACTTGATTTTTTTGTCGTTTTTTTGTATAGTATTATTTAGATTTTTAAATAAAGGAGATTATAAATATGGAAGATATTACACTTATTTTTGGACATAAGAATCCAGATACTGATTCTATATGTTCTAGTATGGTACATGAAATTTTGGACAAAAAAAATGGATGGAAAACAAAAGCTGTAAGGCTTGGAAATGTCAATAAAGAAACACAGTATGTTCTAGATTACTTAGGGCTTGAAGCTCCTGAATTAATAGAAAGTGTAAAAGAAGGACAAACTGTATTATTAGTCGACCACAATGAATTTGCACAAAGTGTAAATGGAATAGAAAAAGCTAAAATATTAGGTGTTACAGATCATCATAGGATTTCAAATTTTGAAACAACAGAACCTTTATATTACACAGCAAAACCATATGGCTGTACCTCTACAATACTATTTGAAGAATTTAAACAATTAGGACATGAAATCGAAAGAAAAGAAGCTATTTTAATGCTTTCTGCAATCATTTCTGATACCCTATTATTAAAATCACCAACAACTACTGAACATGATAAAAAAGCATGTGAAGAACTTGCCAAAATTGCAGGTATAGATATAAATACATATGGACTTGATATGTTAAAAGTTGGAACAGATTTAAGTGATTTTTCAGCAGAAGAATTAATTAATATAGATTCTAAAGAACTTTCTAAAGAAAGCTTTAAATTTCAAGTAGCACAAGTAAATACTGCTTGTATTGATGATGTTTTAAAAAATAAAGAAGAGATTGAAAAAGTAATAGCAGATTTTATAAATGCAAATGGTTCTAAATTATTTGTTTTCTTAATTACAGATATTATAAATAGCAATTCACAAGCAATTGTATTAGGTGATACTACTGTTTTTGAAAAAGCCTTTAATAAAACTGTAGAAAACAATATGGCATTTTTAGAAGGTGTTGTTTCTAGAAAAAAACAAGTTGTACCAGTTATTTTAAATGTGTTATAGGAAAAATAGTTATAAGATAATGGTATTATAACATATTATTAGAACCCCCAGTCTGCTTACGCAGACAGCCCCCTTATATAAAGGGGCCTTTACTCTACAATATTTAGACTAGTATAGTTATTTTGAAGGGTAGAGAAAAGCCTCCTTTACTTAAGGAAGGTGGCAAGCTCATAAGATGCAAAAAAATAAGTTTGCTCGAGATATGTTGTCCGCATATCTCTTTTTAATTATCAATTAATTTAGCTAATTCGTCTTTAGTAAATACATACTTTTTGTTGCAAAAGTGACATACTGTTTCAATTTTTACTTGTGTATCTATTATATTTTGTAGTTCTTTTTTACCAAGAGATATAAGCCCTCTTTCTATTTTTTCTTTACTACAATCACATTCATAAAGTGGCATTATTTTTTCTTCTATAACCTTAACATTTTCATCTCCTGTAATGTCTTTTGCAATATCTATTAAATTCATTTTTTCATCTAACATTTGTGAAATAGGTTTTGCTTCTTTTATCCTATTTTCTAATATAAATAAGTCATCTTCTGTCACATCTGGCATTGGTGTAACAATATACCCTCCACTTCTTCGTACCCCATTTTTATCTACTAATACACCTAAAGCAACTGCTGTATTAGTTTGTTCTGAATTTGCAAAATAAGATGCAAAATCTTCTGCAATCTCTCCAGAAACAAGTGGAACCATTCCTATATATGGCTCTTTTAAGCCAATATCTTTAATAATATTTATATATCCACTACTACCTACTGCTTGTCCTACATCTAGTTTTCCATTTTTTAAAGGAAGATCTACCAACGGATTACCAACATATCCCTTTAGTTTTGGAAAATTATTACTTGTAACTACAATTCCTCCGAAGTGGTCCATTTCCTTTTATTTGAACTGTTAGTTTGTCTTGTATATTTTTCATGGAAATTGCCATCATTGCAGTAGCAGTTAAGGTCCTTCCTAAACTTGCGGTTGCTAATGGGCTTAAATCATGTGTAATTCTTGCTTTTTCTACTAATGCAGTAGTATTGGCACAAACAATACTTACTCTTCCATTATATGCGAGTATTTTAATAATTCTATCTTTATTTTCCATACTAACTCTTCCCTTCCTTCACAATATAGCCACATTATATCACACATATTAAAAAAATGAAAGGAACTTAAATATTATGTTATCGTATTATATTGACATATCTTATGCCGTTTCTCTTTTCCAATAGAATAAATATTGTTGTGCCATCCCTGCTAGATTTCCATATGTTTTATTTGCAAAGTTTTCAATTTCTTCTCTTTTTACTTTTGTTTCATCTTCATTTTTTATATAAAGTTCATTCATTACACGCCTTACCCATACATCTACTGGAAATACGTTAAATCTATGCATACCGAATAGTATAATACAGTCTGCAACTTTTGGACCTATTCCGTGGCATACTTTCTAATATTTTCTTAATCTCGTTTGTATCTTCTATTTTGTTTAATTTATCTAAATCTATATCTCCATTACAAATTCTTTTAGTTGTTTCATATATGTATTTATCTCTAAAACCTAATCCTAATTTTCTTAAATCTTCTACGCTTGCTTGTTTTAAGCTGTTTGGTTTCGGAAAAGTACAATATGTAGTATTATTCCAAACTATTTTATTTCCATATTCTTTTGATAAGTTATCAATGATTTTTTGGATTCTTGGAATATTGTTATTAGCAGATATAATAAAGGAAATAATCATTTCCCATAAGTCTTGGTTTAATATACGAATTCCTTTGCCATATTCTATGCTTGTAGCTAAGTATTGATCTTTTTTTCTTAGTATATCTTTTATGCTATCATAGTCTGTTTGCATGTCAAAGTAATGGTCTACAATTTGTTTTATATCACCATCACAAATTCCTTTAAATGTAATTTTTTTTTCTTCTCTTTTTACATTTAATACATTGTTTCCAAAAACGCCTATATAGTCTTCATCTGCTTGTTTTTTCCATCTAAAACATTGCCCACACTCAAATATATGGCTTGGATAAAAATTTGCATTTTCTATAGAATATATTTGTTCTTTCATTTTATTTTTCATTCCTTTATTTGATTTTTACATATTAATTTTAGCATAATTATAATAACATATCAATATGCTTTATTCTCTTTTGAATCCTAATCCATATGCTTCTCTTGCATTTGAAATTATTACAAAAGAATGTGGATCTATTTTTTTACTTATTTGTTTTATTATCATTGCTTGGTTTCTAGATGCAACGCAAAATAGCATCATTTTTTCTTCATCTGTATACATTCCTTTTGCATATAGCCCTGTAATTCCTCTTTCTATTTCCCCCATAATTTCTTTTGATATATCTAAATATTTATCTGATACTATATAAATTAGTTTTGTAAAGTTAATTCCTTCAAATACAATATCAATTATTTTTCCCATTAAATAAATTGTAATTGCTGAATATAGTCCTACTTCTATCTTTTTAAAGAATATTGCATTTAGTGTGATTATTACCACATCTATCATAACAATTAAGTTTCCTGTTCTATAATTTGGTTTGTATTCTCTTATTACATATGCAAGCATATCACTTCCGCCAGTAGATGCATTGGCTTTTAATATTACTGATGTTCCGAAGTCCCATAATTATACCACCATAAATACATGCTAAAAATCTATCTGTAGTTAGTACAGGATATTTGTCTAATAAATCTATAAATATAGATAAAAATACTGTCCCCATTGCTCCTTTTATAACAAAACTTTTTCCTTTTTTTATGCATGATAATATAAATATTGGTATATTAAGTGCAATAATGCTAATTCCCATTGGTAATTTAAGTAAGTAATATAATATTGTAGCAATACCTGTAAATCCTCCTGATGATAATTGGTTTGGAAGTAAAAATAATGATACTGCTACTGCCATTAAAAATGTTCCTATTATAATTTGTAAGCTCTGAAAAAGATATTTTCTTATTCTTAATATTGTTCTTTTCTTTTTTAATTCCATGTTTTCTCCTTAAAAAAATAAAGGGCTTTAGTGGTGTCATGTCTTATGGGTATTCCCACAAACGATGCCCTTACAATCAAAAAAAACCTATATTTGTATTGTTTACAAATATAGGTTTTTTTATACTTTTCTTTATTTGGTTATTTTTTCGTCTTCTTTAAAATCTGTAAAAGTTTCTAATATTGTTATTTCTGATTTTCCTATTTTTATATTTTCATCTTTTGTTACTTTTACTTCTACTTCATATAGTTCTTTTAATTTATTTATGTTTTCTCTTTTGTGTCCAATTACACTGTTTTCATCTTGTGGGTTTACTCTTACTTCTACCTTTTTTACTTTTACATTTACTTTTTTTATTTTATCTACAATACTATCATACCAAATGCTATCTTCTACGAGTTGTCCAAATGCTGGATGAAATGGTCCTGCTACAACATCACTCATATTACTATTTGGCTCAGATATGATATCTGTATTTTGAAGCCCTATTCTTATTACTTCTACCTTACTTTTATTAAATAAATATACTAAGTCTTTACATCTTTCTACTGCTTGGTTTATTGTTATTGGCTCATATGAACCTTCTTCATATTCTTTTTGTAGTTTTGTATTTTTAATTACTAAAACTGGATAAATTCTTACCATTTTTGGTTTTAGTTTTATTAAATCTTTTGCCGTATTTAACTCATCTAGTTTTGTGCTTTCTGGAAGCCCTACCATCATTTGATGTCCTAATTTGAAGCCATGAAATCTTATTAATTTTGAAGCTTTTTTTACATCATTAAAAGTATGCCCTCTTTCTGCTCTTTTTAGTATATAATCATTTGTAGATTGCACACCTAATTCAATAGTTTTTACTTTATATTTTTTTAATCTTTTTAGTATATCTTTATCTATGTAATCTGGTCTTGTTGATATTCTAATCCCATCAATTTGTCCGTTTTGTACATATTCATATGCAGTACTTAATAGTTCTTCTTGAACACTTACATCTATTCCTGTAAAACTTCCTCCAAAAAAAGCGATTTCTTTTATAGCATTTTCTTCTTTAAAACTTGATAAGTATTCTTCTACTATCTTTTTTACTTCATCTTTTGTTACTTGTTTTACAGCCCCACTAATTGATTTTTGGTTACAAAATATGCAATCATTTGGGCATCCTAAATGTGGTACAAATATTGGAATAATATATTGTTTTTGTTTTTTCATGTCATCCTCCTTTAAAAACTTTTTATTCTATTATGTTTTGCTTATTAAGCTTTTAGTTCTCTACTTCTTTATTTATAATTTCTTTAATGCAACTTTTGCAGCTTCCATTTCAGCATTCTTTTTTGAATGTCCTTCTCCGGTTAGCTAATACTTTTCCATTATATTTTACTTGTGCTATAAAGTGTTTATCATGGTCTGGACCAGTTTCTCCTATTATTTTATATTCGATGTTCACGTCTCCATGTATTTGTAATTTCTCTTGTAACACTGTTTTGTAATCTTTTAGACCTACATTTTTACTTGCAAGTTCAATAGATTCTTTCAAATTGTTTAAAATGAATTGTTTTACTGGTTCTAGCCCACCATCTAAATACATTGCTGCAATAACTGCTTCTACACTATCTGCTAAAATTGCTGGTCTTTTATTGCCACCGATTTAGTCTCTCACTTTTTCCTAAATATAAGAAATCACTAAAATTAAGCTTTGTCGCTATTTTATATAAACTTTCTTCACATACAACGCTTGCTCTAACTTTAGTCATTTCTCCTTCTTTTAGTTTCTTATAGTTTTCGTACAGATATTCACTTGATACAAATTCTAAAATAGCATCTCCTAAAAATTCTAATTTTTCATTGCTTGCTATTCCTTTTTCATTTGCATATGAAGTATGTGTTAGTGCATTTTTTAATATCTCAATATTTTTAAATGAATATCTTATTGTTTTTTCAAATTCTTCTAATCCTATCTTTCTCACCTCCTTGTTAAAAATTATCTTTATTTCTTAGGTAATAATATATAAATATTGAAAAAGAATCTCGGAGCCATAAGTGGGGACCAATAGAAACCGTCAAAATGTGTTTACACATTTTGTACAGTTTCACCCAGGAATGGCGACGGTTTTTCAATATTTATATATTATTAACCCAAGAAGAATTGAAAATTATCTTTTCTATATTGTCTATTATAATACAATAAAATGAAAAGCGAATTTAAGAATTTCTAAGCGGTAGAAACCGCAAAGATTTCTTAGCTGTAGCATTTTTAATGCGTACGGATAAGTTATACGTTAGTAATTCTAGCAATTCCCATATCTATACTGTAAGGAGCTTTTCGCCCACTGGACGAAAATTCCAACAGTATAGAAAAAAGAAAGGTTTACCCCTTCTTTTTCTATACATTTTCTTTTATGTAGTCAACAACATCACTTACAGAAACGATTTTTTCTGCATCACCATCTGGAATTTCTAAATCGAATTCTTCTTCTAATGCCATAATTAATTCAACTATATCAAGTGAATCTGCACCTAAATCATCTATAAATGAAGCTTCCATTGTAACTGTGTTTTCAGCTACACCTAATTGTTCTACTATAATTTCTTTTACTTTATCAAAAATTTCTTCTGAACTCATCTTTAAAAGTTCACCTCCTCCCAATTTTGTATAAAGATTTATCACATACACAATAATATATGTTTTTATAAATGTCAATAGTTTTTATAAATTTTCTTTTTTTTCAAAATGTTCTATCATTTTATCTACTGCTTTATTTTCTACAAACTTCTCTGCTTGCTTTATAGTAAATTCAAATAACTTTTCATCACTACTTCCATGTGCTTTTACTACTGGCTTTTTTACTCCTAAAAATAATGCTCCACCATATTCTTTATAGTCCATTGCTTTTGAAAGACCTTTTATAGAACCCATTGCAGGAAGTGCTCCTAACTTAGTAAATATATTTTTCTTTATGTTTTCTGTTAAGGTCCTTTTTACTAATTTTCCAACACCTTCTACTGTTTTTAAAAATACATTTCCTGTGTATCCATCTGCTACTAATATATCTAATTTACCTGAAAAAGCATCTCTTCCTTCTACATTTCCTACGAAGTTTAAGTTTAGTTCTTCTGCTTTTTCTTTTAATAGTTTATAGCTTTCTTTAACTAAGTCATTTCCTTTTGTTTCTTCTGTACCTATATTTAAAAGCCCTACTGTTGGATGTTCAATTCCAAATGTGTTTCTATTATATATTGTTGCCATTTGTGCAAATTGTAAAAGATTTATTGGCTTACAATTTGTATTAGAACCACAATCCATTAGCATTAGTTTTCCTTTATATGCAGGAAGTATTCCTGCAAGTGCTGGTCTATCAATTCCTTTAATTCTTCCTACTAAAAGAGTTGCTCCTGTTAATAATGCTCCACTATTTCCAGCAGAAATAAAGACATCACCTTTTCCTTCTTTTAGTAAGTTAAATCCTACTACCATAGAAGAATCTTTTTTATGTTTTATTGCTTGTGTTGGAATATCACACATTTCAATTATTTCTGATGTATTATAAATACTTAATCTATCTGATATTTCTTTTATATCGCTTTTTTTATAAAATTCTTTTATTTTTGCATTAATAACATCTTTATTCCCAATTAGCATAACTTCTGCTTTAATATCATTAATTGCTTTTACTGCTCCTTTTATAGTTGCATCTGGTGCATTATCTCCACCCATTGCATCTAATAATATAATCATATCTTTTCCTCCAAAGTTTATCTTTTTACATGTATATTGACGATGTATTCATTTTATTATTTATTTTTAAAAAAAGCAATACTTTTTGACCAAATAGTCATAAATGCAGTTATTGTTTGAAACATTTCTATAACCAAAACACTCTAAAGGTATTAGTTTTATTAAAAACCTTTAGAGTATCTTTAAGTTTTTATTGCATAATGCTTTATATGGCAAATCCTGGTGCAACACCAATAATCGTATGAGCAGAATTATATGTTGCCTTACCTTTTGCACTAATTTGCCCAAATCCCTTAAAGTATTGGTAATTAGGTGAACGAAGATACCACTCTGTAGCAACACCTTGAAAATTCCTAATTAGTGCCCAAAACTCTGTATTAAAACTAGGATTCAAATTTTTATAATACTTATATCGTTCCCCTTCTTTGGCTCTTGCGTATCCGTATTTTCCACTTTCGTACCCATTGTTCCATATCTCTGAGCAAGATAATAACCATAAATAATCAATTGAATATGTTACACTATTGGGATCAGTATTTTTTTCTATATATTGTTTATTTACTTTTTTTATATATTCTTTATTCTCCAAACTATTATATAT
>CANOGC010000058.1 GCA_947565445.1 uncultured Clostridium sp.
CTTGGAAGAAATCAAAGAGAAGCATTAGAATTTGTAGAATACCTAGAAGAGCAAGGTGTAGAAATAATATTTGAAGATGAGCAATACAATGAGGAAATGTTTGGATTATATGCATGGTTTAATGAAAGAAGAGCAAGAGATGACAGTAAAAATATAAGAAGAAATTTACGTCATAAAATAGAAGAAGGAAATCTACTAGTAAAAGCAATATATGGATATAACAAAGATGGCAAACAATTAGTAATAAATGAAGAAACAGCACCAGTAGTTCAAGAAATATTTGAGTTATATTCTAAAAGTTGGGGTTATCAAAAGATAGCAACATACTTAAATAAAAAAGGAATACCAACACCATCTCAATCGAGAAACTTTGCAAATGCAAAACAAACTGCAAACTGGAAAGCACAACACATCGTTAGAATTTTAGATGATAGAAGATACATTGGAGATTATGTTGGAGGGCATACAGAAAAGTTAAGTTTTAAATCAAAGAAAACTAGAGTGAAAGCACAAGAAGAATGGACTATCATAGAAAATCATCATGAGCCAATTATTGATAAAGAGTTATTTGAAAAAGTACAAAAAATCAGAAAGAAAAGAAAAAAAGAAAGTGATAAATATAATAATGGATTCAAATTTGTAGATGTAGAAAATAACTTATATTCAGGACTTTTGTATTGTGGAAGATGTGGAACGCCAATGTATAAAAGAAAAGGAAACACAGGAACCAGAAAAAGACCAGATAGTTATTTATGTAAAAAGTATAGCAATGAAGGAGCAATTAAAGAAGATATTAGAAAAGACTATGGATGCAAACCACATAGAATGAGAATAGCGTATTTAGATGAGATTGTAAATGCCTACATAGATAACTTAATTAGCAATCCAGAATTTAAAAACTTTGTAATGGATAATGTAAAGGCGATTAGTACAAACAAAGTGACATTGGAAGAAGAAATTACAAGCGGAAAAGAGAATATAGAGAAATTAGAAAAGCAATTTAAGCAAGTATATGAAGATAAGCTAAATGATTTAATTCCTGAATTTATATACAAAGATAAAAAAAAGGAAATAGAAAAGAAAATAAAAAATGAGAAAGAAAAAATGCAAGAAATAGAAGTAAAACTAAGTAGCCTAAACAAATTAGAAGACAAAGAAGAACTAATATTTAAAGCAATAGATGATATTAAGAAAAATGGATTAACCAAAGAAGAATTATCAAGACTATTTGATAAAATAGTGGTATTTGGCAAAAACGAAATAACAAAAGAAGAAAAAGACTTGTATAACCTAAATGACATGATGTATAATGAGCTATATGAAAATGGAGGATTAGCTTTCCATTTAAAATTTATGTACCCACAAACCATCACAAACAGGAGGGTGTGACATTGGAGCAAGACCTATTGATTTACATTTAAAAGCATTTGAAAGTTTAGGCATTAATATTAGTAAAAACACTGGATATATACATTGTACATGTGATACAATAATGGGAGAAAAAATACACCTAGATTTTCCAAGTGTAGGAGCAACAGAAAATGCAATGTTAGTTGCTGTGTTAAGTAAAGAAACAACAGTTATATCAAATGCTGCAATGGAACCAGAAATTGTAGATTTACAAAACTTCCTAAACAAAATGGGAGCAAAAATAACAGGAGCAGGAACTAATGAAATAACTATTCAAGGTGTACAAAAGCTAAGAGATGTAGGTTATCAAGTAATGCCAGATCGAATTGAAGCAGGGACATTACTTTGTGCAGTAGCAACAACAGGAGGAAATATCACATTAAGAAAAGTAAATCCAGAACATTTAACACCAGTACTAGAGAAACTAAAAGAATGTGGATGTAAAATACAACAAGAAAAAGAAACAGTAATATTAGAAGCACCTAAAAAATTAAAAGCAGTAGACATTAAAACAATGCCATATCCAGGTTTTCCAACAGATATGCAAGCAATACTAGTAAGCATTTTATGTACAGCCAAAGGAACATCTATTGTTACAGAAAATATATTTGAAAACCGATATAAATACACAAATGAATTAAAACGAATGGGTGCTAAAATTACAATAGAAGGAAGAACCGCAATTATAAAAGGAGTAAGAAAGCTAACCAAAGGGGTTGTAGAAGCAACAGACTTAAGAGGAGGAGCAGCATTAGTGTTAGCAAGCCTTACAGCAAATGGAAAAACAAAAGTTACAAATATAGAATATATCTTAAGAGGATATGAAAATTTAGATGAAAAATTAAATTCATTAGGAGCAAAAATTACGAAAGAAGTGGAATAAAGTATGAAAAGTAAAAAAAATGAAGAACTGAACTTTTTATATTTGAATAATCAAAATAGTGAAGACTCTAAAAATAAGAAAACAACTAGTAAAAAAAAGAAACAGAAAAAAAGTAAGAAAAAAGTGAAAGAACAACATATAGATGAGTCATTTAATTTTGAGAATGAAATTGTAATTGGAGTAACCAAAATACCAAAAGAGAAGGAAAAGAAGATTACTTCAAAAAACAATAAAAAGTCACGAAATAAATCTGTAGACAATAAAAAAGGAGCAGATAAAAAATCTGCTCCAAAGAATAAAAAAAACAAGAAAGAAACAAAGAAGAAAAGAATTATTAAAAAGATATTAAAGTGGACAAGTCTAATTATTGTATTATTAGTAGCATTAGTATTTTTTATGATGTCTCCACTATTTAATGTAACAGAAATTACAGTATTAGGAAATAATGGAGTTTCTACTGAAACAATTATTAGTCTTTCACAAATTGAAATTGGTAGTAATATTTATAAAACAAGTAAAGAAATAATAAGAAAAGGTATAAAGGAAAATGCTTATATAGAAAGTATAGAAGTAAAAAGAAGGCTACCAAATAAAATTGAACTAGAAGTAAAAGAAAGAAAAACTAGTTATATGTTAGAATATGGGGGCAGTTTTGCTTATATTAATAATCAAGGATATATATTAGAAGTATCAAATGAAAAGCTAGATGTACCAATAATAGAAGGATATACTACAAATATTGAGGAATTGCAAGCTGGAAACAGATTAAATAAAGAAGACTTAACAAGATTAGAAACGATACTAAAAATAACAGAATCAAAAGAATCAAACGAAATCTTAGAAAAAATTAATAGGATTAACATTGAAGATAAACAAAATTATACATTAAAAATGGAAGAAGAAAAAAAGACTGTATATTTAGGAGATGCAACTAAATTAAATAGCAGGATGGTATATTTAAAAGCGATTTTAGAAGATACAAAAGGATTAACAGGAGAAATCTTTATAAGTGGAGATTTAGTAAAAGAAAAAGCATTTTTTAGACAAGCACAATAATATTTGGAAAGGAATGAAAAAAATGAAATTAAAAAAAGAACAAGTTGCAATTACATTAGGAATTATGTGTTTTGTATTAGCTTTTGGAATTGGTATTCAGCTTAAGACTACAAAGAACTTAGAACAAGCAGTAGGAAGTACATATAGAGAAAATGCATTACGTGATGAAGTACTAAAATGGAAAGAACAATACGACCATGTCTATGCTACATTAGAGAATGCAGAAAAACAGTTAGAAAAAGAAAGAAAAGTTAGTATTTCTTCAGATGATAATTCAGTAGAAAAACAAAAAGAATTAAAAGAACTAAATACATATTTAGGATTAACAGAAGTAGAAGGAGAAGGAATAACTATTACTTTAAGAGATAATACATCATCTTTAATTAGTACATCAACTGATTTAGTACATGATGGAGATTTACGTGCAGTTGTAAATGAACTAAAAAATGCAGGAGCAGAAGCGATTAGTATTAATGGGCAAAGAATAGTACCATCAACTTCAATTAATTGTGTAGGAACTGTAATACAAGTAAATGATGAAGTGGTGGGAGCGCCATTTATTATTAAAGCAATTGGAAATAAAGGAAATCTTAATAGTGGTATAATGCGTCCAGGAGGATTTATAGAGTGGCTAGTAGAGGATGGGATAAATGTAGAAACTAAAGCAAGTGATAATATAAAAATTAATAAATATAATGGGGTATTAACGGATAAATATATAAAATAAATTTTAGTAAAAGTAGGTGATAGAGTTGAAAAAAGGAAAAGGGATTATGACTATTACAATGGGGTTAATATGTTTTGTGCTTGCATATGTAATGTTTATGCAATTTAGAACAATAGAAGAAACAAATATTACTCAAATTGAAAATATGAGAGAAAGTGAATTAAGTGAGAAATTAGCAAGTTGGAAAGAAAAATATGAAGAAACAAGTTTGAAATTAGAAGAAACAAATGCAAAATTGCAAGAATATAAGCAAAAAAGAGAAGCAAATGAAGAAGCCTCTGAATTATTAAATAGGGAACTTGCACAAGCTAAAGCAATAGTAGGATTAACGGATGTAAGAGGAAATGGAGTTATTATTACATATACAGAAGATACTACCACAGAAAGTGGAAAAATTAGAGATTCAGATTTAATAGAATTAGTAAATGAATTAAAACTTGCAGGAGCAGAAGCAATTAGCATTAATGACCAAAGGATTACAAACATGTCTAATATTATAAATGTTGATATTGATGGAAAAAAATTTATATTAATAGATAAGAAAAGAGTAACTTCTCCATATACTATAAAAGCCATAGGAGATCCTAAGTATTTAGAGAGTGCATTAACTACTAAAACAATTGGATTTGTTACAAGACATGATAATGCAACATTACAAAGGGAAAATAATATTACAATAAATAAATATAATGGTGATATTAAAGTAAGGTATTCTAATGAAGTTGTAAAGGAGGAAGAATAAAATGATTTTTATAGCAATATTAGTAGGATGTATTGTAGGAGCACTTTTAGGTATGAATGCACCAATTATACCATATACATTATCTAAATATTTAGCAATATCAATTGTAGCGGCATTAGATTCTGTATTTGGTGGAATTTCTTCAGTTGTAAAAGAAAACTTTGATTTAAAAATATTTGTAACAGGATTTTTTGGAAATGCAATTTTATCGATTTTACTTACATATTTAGGAGAAAAGCTAAACGTAGATATATATCTTGCAGCAATTGTAGTATTTGTAGGAAGAATGTTCGTAAACCTTGCGATTGTACGTAGATACTATGTAGATAAGTGGACAGACAGGGTAAAAAGATTAAAACAAGAGAAGAAGGAAGAAACAAAATAAAAAAGTTTACAATAAATTCTTGCTATTTTATAAATTGTATTGTATGATATTAAAGTAAAAAGTTAAAAGTGAAGAGTACAAAATTCTTCTAATTTTGAAAGGGGCAATAAACGGAAATGAAAAAAATTGTACTTGCTTTATTTATAGTGCTAAGTATATTTAGTATAGGAGTAGTAAATGCTAGTAATGATAATGTATTAGGAGAATCAGCGGCAGGACAAATTATACAAATAAAAGAAAAACAATTAAATGAATTAAAAGATTACACAGAAAGCTATGGATCAGAGACATATGGTTTTACAGCATATTTATTAAACAAAGTTCGTATTTATAGTATTCCATTATGTTTTGTTGGAATTGCAGTAGGAGCTATTTGGCAATATGTAATTGGTATTCGTAAGTTAGATGTACATGATAGGGGTTTATTTTTAATCGTTGGTTTTGTTACAGTATTTGTAATTTGCCAAGTTTTACCATTAATATTTGCTATTGTTGTAAAAGGATTTAGAAATTAATTGATTTGGGGGAATAACAAATGAAAGTATTATTTGCAGTTAGTAATGAAAGCATATCAGATGCGATTGTAAAAAAATATCAAAAGGATTATAAGGAAATCATTTCTTATAAAAATGTTTATTACTTTAATGCGATATTAAAAGAGATACAAAGAGACAAAACTTATGATAGAATTATTATAAGTGAGGATTTAGAGCCATTTGCTAATAACGATTATGAAGCAATTGATCGTTTTATATTTGATAAATTAGATAGCATTAGTGATGAAGCAATAGATAATAAAGGAGAAGATACTCCTATTATTCTAATATGTACAGATAGACGTACAAAAGGTGAACAAATATTAGTAAAATTATTTGGAATAGGGGTTTATAGTGCTCTATTGGGACAAGATAGAAGCATAGAAGAAGTATGTAAGCTAATTAGAAAGCCTCGTACTAAAAAAGAAGCTAAAATTTATTATAAAATAGAATCAGATGATGTTAACTATCAAGCAGAAGTAGAAGATACTGTTAGTGAGGTAGAAATACAAAATATTCGTGCACATTATCGTAAACTTGGAAAAAATGAAAACGCATATGTAGAAAGTTTTAACAATATAGCTTCACAATATACTGATTCACAATTAAAAGTAATTGTAAAATTTTTGCCAATAAATGTAAAAGCAGTTTTAGAAAGAGATTCTTCTAAATATCAAAGTATAATGGCTTTTTCAGGACAATCTGCAAAAGTAGAACCAAAGCAATCTAAAAAAGATGATGGATTAAAAATGGATCTTATTGAAAATCAATTAAATAAAACTAAAATAACAAAACCAGTTATTGTTCCACCTGCAGTTAATTCACAAGATACAAAAAAAGTTAATCCAAAGCCAATAGGCAAATTAGATGATGAAAATGAAGTAGAAGAAGACGTAAAACCAATAACCGCTGTTAATATATTTGAATTAGATGAACAGGTAGAAGCTACTGTAGAACCAGTAAAAAGAGGAAGGGGAAGACCTAAGAAAGTTCTAACAGAAGAAGAAAAGCTTAAACAAGAACAAACACCAAAAAGAGGAAGAGGAAGACCTAAAAAAATAGCAGAACCTGAACAGAATAATGATTTTATAAATTTATTTGATTTAGAAGAAGCAAATTCTAGGGAACAAGATAATATTCTACCAGGTTTTGACGATCAAGAAGAAGAAAATACAGCTACAATATTACCAAGCTTTTCAGAAGAAACAGAAAATTATGAATCAATAAAAGAGACAAATACAATTCCAAATATACATAATGAGACAACAAATAATTCATTCTTAAAAACAAATGTACAACATGTTGATATTGAAAGCTTATTAACACAAGAAAAGAAAATGGTCTCTTTTGTAGGAACAACTAAAAATGGAACATCTTTTTTAGTTAATAACTTAGCAGAATTACTTTCATCAATGGGAATTAATACAGCAATTTTAGATATGACAAAAAACAAAAATTCATACTTTATTTATACAAAAAATGAAGAACCATTAAGAAGAATAGCAGCTAATTGTATAACAAATCTTGCAAATGATGTTTCAGAGGGAATCAAAGTAAATGACAACTTAACAGTATACACAACAATTCCATCACAACAAGATAATATTGATGTTGGAGCTATAATATCAACACTTGTAAAGAACTACTCTTTAGTTCTAATTGATTGTGATTTTGATACACCATTTGATGTATTTCAATATGCACAAGAGATTTATTTAGTACAAAGTATGGATATTTTAACAATTCAGCCATTAACAGCTTTCCTACGAGAATTGAAAGCAAAAAATGCTGTAATACATGAAAAGTTAAAAATAGTTATAAATAAAGAAGCGAGAATTAGAGGATTAAGCCCTAAAGTTATTATTGGTGGAATGGCATTTTATAATGATCCATCAATGACATTTATGACAGAACTATTTAATAAAGATGCAATTAAATACACAGCTATTCCATTTAGCGATGTAGTATATACAAAATATATAGAAGGATTAGTAAATTGTAAAATATCATTAAATGGTTATGACAAAAACTTTATGGGATCACTAAAAGAATTAGCAAAAATGGTTTATCCACTGTTAAATAGTAAAAATAAAACAATGAAAAAATAATACAAATAAATTGGAATTATTTTTCAAATAAAACTATAGCGATATAAGTAGAAAATCTAAAATTAATAAATGGGGTGAAAAAAGGTGACATATATAATAATACTACTTGTAATTATTATTATAGCATTAATGGTATATAATATTGTAATTTATAAACGTATACGTAATTTCGATAATATTAATCAAAAAATTACAGGGTTAAATGTATTACAAGATTTTATGAATACTATAGGGGATTATTCCACTGTAGAAGAAAAAATTGAAAAGATTAATGAAATTGTTATTGAAAAATACAATATTAAATATTCAACAATTGTTATGTTTGATGGGACAGAGTACGTAATAAAAGCTACTAATGTGCAAGAACAACATTGGGAAGCACTAAAGAATCTTCACAGCCAAGATATGTTTAAAGACAGTATACAAACTGCTACTCCTAAATATGTTACAGTAAATCAAGAAGGAGAAAGATTGCCATACCAAACAATGGAATTTGGAAGGGCTAAATCTGCAATGTTTTTTCCGCTATATATCGATAATATATATATTGGCTATTGGATTATTGAAAGTGGAGAGCCTCATGCATTTGATAAGTTAGATACTACAATTTTGGAAGTTGTAAAAGAAAATATTATTTCTGTATATAAGACAGTGTCTTATCAAAATACTGTTGAAAATATTGCAAGAAAAGATCAATTTTCAGAGCTTAATTCAGCTGAGTATATATATGGAAAAGGAAAACAAACTATTGATAAATATGATACTTCAACTGTGTGTATGTTTAAAATCATTAACCTAGAAGAAATCAATAAAAAATATAGTAGAGAGACAGGAAATGAAATTATTACAGAAGTAAGTTCTTATATAAAAGAAAGTATTTCATCGGAATATATTTTTGTAAGATATATGGGACCTAAGTTTGCAATTGTATTTTCAGGGGTAGATTTACAAAGTGTTGCTGAATTTGTTCAAGATTTAAAAAATAATATTGAAGATATCGAAATTGAAGAGGTATTACCAAAAGAGAGTAAGAAAAAGAAAAAACAATATGTAAGTGCAAAATTGAATTTTGTATTAACAACTTATTATAAAGGAACAGCTATAGAAAATGTAACTAAAAAACTAGAAGAATATTTAGATAATGCAAATCAAGATGAAAGCGATATTAATAATATATAGAGGAGGTAATTGCTATGGATATGGACAAAACTATGAATTTTACAGTAGAAAAGGACAAAAATGTTAGAGCAAGAGAAATTTTAAAAACAGTATACCAAGCACTTTTAGAAAAAGGATATAATCCAATTAATCAAATTGTTGGATATATATTATCAGGTGATCCAACATATATTACATCACATAAAGATGCAAGAAATTTAATTCGTTTATTAGAAAGAGATGAATTACTAGAAAAAATGGTAAAAAACTATATAGGACTAGATGAATAATATGCGAACACTAGGAATTGATTATGGAGACGCAAGAGTAGGCATTGCAATATCAGATGCCCTTCGGAATTACTGCGCAAGGATTAGAAACCATTCATCATAAAGGAAATGATAAGGTAGTGTTAAAACGTTTAGAAGAAATAATTACACAATACGAGGTAAATGTAGTTGCAATAGGAATGCCATATCATATGGATGGGAGCGGTTCTAATAGAGTAGAAGTTACAAAACAATTTATTCATAAATTAAATTGTAAATTTAATAAGGTAAAAATAGTAGAAATAGATGAAAGGTTAACTACTGTTGCAGCTCATAAAACTATGAATTTTTTAGATATAAACAAAAATAAAAAAAGAAATATAGTAGACACAATTTCAGCTGTATATATACTTGAAATGTATATGAATAAAAAGAAAAATGAAGATGAAAATAAATTAGTATAACCTATAAAAAAATGTAGATACTAAAGATATTGTTATCAATGTTGTAGAAATACACTTATATATAAATTTGAAAGGAGAAAGGAATATGGATGAAAATAATATGACAGAGGAAGAATTAGATAATATCATTATTTTGAATGATGAAACAGGAGCAGAAGTTAAATTTGAGTTTCTAGATTTAGTAGAATTAGATGGAGAAGAATATGTAGTACTATTACCATCAGATGAAGCAGAAAATGAAGAAGAAGCTGGTGAAGTTGTTATATTAAAAGTAGAAGCTTCAGAATCAGAAGAAGAGGAATCTTATGTTAGTGTAGATGACGAAGAAATACTAAACCAAGTATTTGAGATATTTAAAGAAAAATTTAAAGATGAATTTAATTTTATTGATGAAGACTAATATACTAAAAAGAAAGAAGAAACCAGTATGATATAAAATATTGTATTGGTTTTTTATTGTCTAAAAATGTCGAAATATTTTTCTTGAAAAATAGCTAAAAAGGTGTATAATATATAAGAATTAAGTCTAAAAATATTAAAATTCAAAAACATCAGTGTAAAAGCAAAAGGTAGGTTCTAAAAAGTCTAGAACAAAAATCCAAAAACAAAAAATGAAGTAAAGAAGGTGATAAAAAATATTAAAGAAATTGTCAATTTGTATTGAAAAACAGAAAATAAAATGTTATAATAAGGAGGAAAGAAATGGTACAATTAACACCAAAAAAT
>CANOGC010000059.1 GCA_947565445.1 uncultured Clostridium sp.
AGGAGGAAATAAAATAATGAATAAAGAAGAATTATTTAACAAAAAAGAAACGGGTTGGAAAAATATTTCAGAGGAAAGTAAGGAAAAAATATTTAAGTTTTCAGATGAATACATTTACTTTTTAAATAAAGTAAAAACAGAAAGAGAAGCAGTACATTTTGTAGAAAAAATGCTAAAAGAAAATGGATTTTGCAATATTTGTGAAAAAGAAACCTTAATACCAGGAGATAAGGTTTACTATATAAACCATGATAAAAGCATGTATATAGCAGTAATAGGAAATAGACAACTAGAAGAAGGAATAAACGTTTTAGGTGCACATATAGATTCACCAAGGCTAGATTTAAAACCAAATCCTTTATATGAAGATAGTGGATTTGCTTATTTAAAAACACACTATTATGGTGGCATAAAAAAATATCAATGGACAACAATTCCACTTGCATTACATGGTGTAATTGTAAAACCAAATGGAGAAAAAGTAGAAATTTCAATTGGCGAAGATGAAAATGACCCAATATTTACAATTACAGATTTATTACCACATTTAGCACAAGATCAAATGGATAAAAAGCTAAAAGATGGAATTAATGGAGAGGCCTTAAACCTTTTAGTAGGAAGTATTCCAGAAGAAGATAAAGAAATTAGTGAAAAAATTAAATTAAATATATTAATGTTATTAAACGAAAAATATGGCATGAAAGAAATAGATTTTGTAAGTTCTGAACTAGAAGTAGTTCCAGCATTTCGTGCAAGAAGTTTAGGATTTGATAGAAGTATGATAGCAGCATATGGTCAAGATGACCGTGTTTGTGCATATACTTCAGTACGTGCTATATTAGATGTACAAAATCCAGAAAAAACAGCAGTATGTATTTTATCAGATAAAGAAGAAATAGGTAGTGTAGGAAATACTGGAATGGAATCACATATGTTTGATTATTTTGTTTCTGAATTATTAAATAAAAAGAATGAAAATAGGCCAAATGCATTAGAAAAAGTATTTTGTAATTCTAAAATGCTATCAGCAGATGTTGATGCAGGTTTAGACCCAATATACGCTTCTGTTTCAGAAAAAAATAATGCAGCACAAATGGGGCATGGAATTGGTCTTAATAAATATACAGGTGCAAGAGGAAAATCTGGTGCATCTGATGCTAATGCAGAATATGTTGCAGAAGTAAGAAAAATATTTGAAGAAGCAAATGTGCCATATCAAGTATCTGAACTTGGAAAAGTAGATGTAGGTGGTGGGGGAACTATCGCATACATTTTAGCCAATAAAGGAATGGATGTTATTGATTGTGGTGTACCAGTATTATCAATGCATGCACCATATGAGGTAACCTCAAAATTTGATGTATATTGTGCATATAAAGGCTATAATGCATTTTTGAAATAATTCCATTTGCAAATTTTATGTTAATATGATATAATAAAGGTAACTATAAATTTGTTTGTATTAATTACGAAAGGAGATTCTAATATGGGATCAAAAATAGCTGACATTGTAAATGGAGTGTATAACCTTGGAAGAGGCGAAATTGCAATTATTCGGAAAGGTACATTACGAATTTATCGTGCCGATCCAAAGTTAATTGCTAAAAAAATGGAAAAGTGGGATTCTATAGAGAAAACATTAGACTGGTTAAAAGACAAGCAAGCAGGTCAAACAGTGTGTATTCTTAATGATGGAACATACTTTTCTGATAATTTAATAATAAAAGTAGCCAATAAAAAGGCAACACTCTATACAGCAGAAAACATTACCAAAGATACAAAAGGCATCCTTTTATAGGAAGCCTTTTTTTCTTGGTTAAAAAAAGCAACACCTTATAGTGTTGTTTTTTTATTAATTGTTTTCTTCATTTTTTCCTGCCATAACTTTTTTTCCATCATAGTATCCACAGTTTGAACAAGCTGAATGTTGTAATACTGGTTCGTGGCAATGTGGACATTCTGCATAGTTAGGCTTTCCTAATTTCCATGTTGATCTTTTTAATCCTGTTCTTGCTTTAGACCATCTTCTTTTTGGTTGTGCCATTTTTATCCCTCCTCGTTTTTGTGATATGTATATATCTTAATTTTTGGCATTTTTTTAAGTCACCTAAAAAGTATACTAATTTTTAACAAATTTGTCAATAGATAGAGACTTTATTTGTTAAAATTTATTGAAAAAAATACTTAATATTGATATAATGTGCAAAAAGAGAAGGTGGATGGTTGAAAAATAATTACCATTTTGTGCCTTTAGAAAGAATGGAGATTAAGTGTGGAAGAAAATAAAAGAATGGATAAAATTAATTATTACTTAGATATAGCTGAAGCAGTTTCGGAAAGAGGAACATGTCTTCGCAAAAACTTTGGGTGCATTATTGTAAAAAATGATGAAATTATTGCAACAGGATATACTGGTTCACCACGTGGAAGGGTAAATTGTATAGATTTAGGTTATTGTACAAAAAAGAAAATATTTCCAGATATTCATCATGGTGGTTATGATGCATGCAGGTCAGTTCATGCAGAACAAAATGCAATGTTAAGTGCTTCTAGAAAAGATATGCTAGGTGCTACTATGTATCTTGTAGGAAAAAGAGTGGATACGAAAGAATATGAACCAGGAGCAAATTCATGCCAAATGTGCCGTAAAATGATCATTAATGCAGGTATAAAAGAAGTTATTATTCGTGGTGCAACAAAGGATGAATACTTAGTAGTAAATGTAGAAGATTGGGTAAAAAATGATGATTTACTAGAGGGAAAGAATACATATTAGAGGGGTAACAAATGAAACATTTTTTTAATAATTTGTTAAAAAATAAGAAAGCACTAAGTCATATTTGTATTATATTAGTATCAATGTTTTTGTGTATTCCACTTTTTTCAAAATATATGGATATTTCAAGAGATGATGGAATTCAACATATATGTAGATTAATTGGAACATATGATACTATTAAAGAAGGACATATGTTTCCTGTTATTATATCAGGTTTTTGTAATGGGTTTGGTTATTCTTGGAACATATTTTACAGCCCATTAACAGCATATATTCCACTTATATTTAGGTTATTTACCTCTTCTTATGTTGTTATTTTAAAGCTATTTATGCTATTAACAATGATGTTTTCTGGTGTATTTATGTATCAATTTGTATATAAATTAAGTAAAAGCCATAAAGCAGGAGTAATAACAGCCATTCTTTATATGTGTGCACCATATCATTTAACAGACCTATATAACCGTATTGCAGTAGCAGAACTTGCATCTTTTATATTTTTACCTATTGTATTTAGTGGTATGTACGATTTATTTCATGTAAGAAACAAATTTCCATATGGAATTATAATAGGTGCTATAGGGCTTATTTTGACACATAATGTAATAACTATATATACGGCAATATTTTGCTTTATTTATGTTTTGATTAATTATATAAGTTTAAAGAGAAAATCAAAAAGAACAAAAGGGCACAGTGGAGCTTATTCTACGAAGTATTCCTACAAACGGTACCCCTACAATCAATGTTATAATACAGAAAATATTAATTTGCATATTACTCATTTTATTATGTACAAGCTTCTATTGGATACCTCTTCTAGAGCATATGTTATCTACCTCTTATGAAGTATTTTTGCCAGATAGAATGTATAAAGATAATACTATTATAAGCTCAAAATTAAGCATATTAGAATTGTTTTTTACTAAGCATTATGAAATGAATTTTCACATAGGAATTGCTATTTTATTAGGAATGTTACTTACTTTTTGTCACAGAAAAAAGCTATCAAAGCGATGCAAAGAAGAAATTATAATATTTGCTATATTTGGATTTGCAAGTATTATTATGACACTTAAAATATTTCCATTTGAATATATGCCAAATTCGTTAAAAATGATACAATTTGCATGGAGAATGCTAGAATTTGCAAGTTTTTTCTTTAGTATCATTGCAGGAATTGGTTTAGCTACATTTATGAATAAAAAACGTTCAAAAGAAATATATGTAGTTGTTTTCTTAATAACATATATGTGTATATCTGTAATATTTGCTAATAAAACTGTAGAAATTCCTTTTAATGAAGAAGCTTATTTAACGCCAGTACCAGTAAATTCTTCCACTGGAAGAGTTCATGCAGGGTGTGCTACATTTGAATATTTACCAGAGAAAGCGTTTAAAAATATGCAATACATTAAACAAAGAGAAGATAATGTAATAGTTTTACAAGGAAATGCTATTATAAGTGAAATGAAAAAAAATAATACAAATTTAAGTTTTAAAATAGAGCAAGTAGAAGAAAATACAAAACTAGAATTACCATATATATTCTATTTAGGTTATAGTGCAAAATTAGAAAAAGAAGATGGAACAAAGGTAAAATTAAAAATACAAGAATCAGATAATGGTTTTTGTATGGTAAATATAAAAGAAAATGGAACAATAAACGTCTCTTATACAGGTACAACTTTAATGAAAATATCGTATATTTTTATTGCAATAGGAATTATTGGAATAATATGGATTAAATTTTCATCACATCAATTGACTATCTTTAATAAATAGTATAGAATAACAAATGAAAGAAATCGAGGTGAGAGAAATGGCAAAACCAACAGTAGCTATTGTTGGAAGACCTAATGTTGGAAAATCTACTTTTTTTAATTATATAATTGGACAGCGTCTATCAATAGTAGAAGACAAGCCGGGTGTTACAAGAGATAGGGTATATGCGGAATGTAATTGGAGAGGAAGAGATTTTACTATTATAGATACAGGTGGAATTGAAATAGATTCTACAGATTTAATAACAGCAGAAATTGCAAACCAAGCAAATATTGCAATAAATTTAGCAGATGTTGTTGTGTTTATTACAGATATAAAGCAAGGTGTAACCCAAATAGATAAAGAAATAGCTCTTATTCTAAAAAAAGCAAATAAACCAGTAATATTAGTTTGTAACAAAGCAGATAATTATGGAAAAACATCAGATGATATTTACGAATTTTATAATTTAGGTTTAGGAGAACCATTTCCACTTTCAGCAACAAATGCTATTGGAATTGGAGATATTTTAGATGCAATTTATGAGCATTTTCCAAAAGAAGAAGAAAATGAAGAAGATGATGAAACAATAAAAGTAGCAATTATTGGAAAGCCTAATGTTGGAAAATCTTCTTTGGTAAATAAAATATTAGGAGAAGAAAGAGTAATTGTAAGCAATATTGCAGGAACTACAAGAGATGCAATAGATTCTTCTTTTGAGAATGAATTTGGAAAATATGTATTTATCGATACAGCAGGTATAAGAAGAAAAAGCAAAGTTGAAGAATCAATTGAAAAGTTTAGTGTTATGAGAACTCTTCTTGCAATAGAAAGAGCAGATGTATGCTTAATGCTGATAGATGCTTTAGAAGGAGTAACAGACCAAGATGCTAAAATTGCAGGAGAAGCACATGAAGCAGGAAAAGGTATCATTTTAGTTGTTAATAAATGGGATGCAGTAGAAAAAGACACATATACAATAGAACAATTTAAAAAAGATGTATATAATAAGTTATCATATTTAACATATGCACCAATAATGTTCATTTCAGCAAAAACTGGACAAAGAGTAAATAAACTATATGAAACTATTAATAATGTAGCGAGCCAAAATGCATTAAGAGTAAATACAAGTATGTTAAACCAAGTTTTAAACGAAGCAATTGCTATTGTACAACCACCAACAGATAAAGGAAAACGTTTAAAAATTTATTATATGACACAAGCTACTACAAAACCACCAACATTCGTTGTATTTGTAAATAATAAAGAATTGTTCCATTTTTCATATGAACGTTATTTGGTAAATCAGCTAAGAAAAGAATTTGGATTAATTGGAACACCAATTAGGATGATTGTTAGAGAGAAAGGTGAAAAAGATGAATGAAATAAAAGTAAAAGGTATATATAGGCACTTTAAAGGAGATTATTATATAGTAGAAGATATTGCAATACATAGTGAAACAAAGGAAAAATATGTTGTATATAGAGGATTGTATGGTAATAATGAATTATATATAAGACCATATGACATGTTTTTATCTGAAGTAGACCATGAAAAATATCCAAACGAAAAGCAAAAATATAGATTTGAATTACAAGATGTTAAGTCTATAAATTATTTATATAAGTAAAATTTAATAGGAGGTATGTACAATGGCAGTTTATATTATTGTAGGGGTAATAGCGTATTTAATAGGAAGTATTAGTTTTGGAGTTATTTTTACAAAAAAAATGGCAGGTTTTGATGTAAGAGAAAAAGGAAGTAAAGGTGCAGGTGCAACAAATGTTTTAAGAAGCGCTGGGAAAAAGGTAGCAGCTCTTACTTTAATTTGTGATATTTTAAAAGGAATTGTAGCTGTTCTTATTGCAGTATTATTAGGAAATATAATAAAAGATATAGATGCTTCTTTACTTGTTCAAATATCTGGAATAGCAGTAGTAATTGGGCATACATTTCCTATTTTCTTTGGATTTAAAGGAGGAAAAGGAGTAGCAACATCACTTGGCATATTATTACTAATTAACTGGCAAATAGGGCTAATTTGCTTAGTGTTTGCATTAGTAATTATGGCTATAACTAGAATGGTATCTGTGGGTTCTGTACTTGCAGCAATCTTATTCCCAGTACTTACTTTATTTATAGGTCAAAATTATATTGTGTCTGGAAATTATTTTGTTTTTAGCATTATTATGGCATTAATCGTAGCATTTAATCATAGAACTAATATTAGTAGATTATTAACTGGAACAGAAAACAAACTATCATTTAAAAAATAAGTTATAAGATATGTAGGGGGCAGATTCCATATCTGCCCCAGATTTACAAAAAAACCAAAGGAGGAATAGAATTTGAAAAAGATTGCAGTAATTGGAAGTGGAAGTTGGGGAGTAGCTCTTTCTATACACTTAGCAAATATGGGGCATATAGTAAAAATATGGTCTTTCTTACAAGAAGAAGCAGATTTAATTAATAATGAAAAAAAATGCAAATTTTTACCAGAAATAACTATACCAGAAAATATTACTTGTTATACAGATTTTAAAGAAGCCATACAAGATACAGATGTAATTCTACATGTAACACCATCTAAATTTGTTCGTAATATTTTAAACCAATATAAAGAATATATTACAAACCAACCAGTTGTTATGTGTGCAAAAGGTTTTGAAAAAGAAACCTTATATACATTAGACCAAATTATAGAAGAAGAAATACCAAATAAGAAATATGCTGTTTTATCTGGACCAAGCCATGCTGAAGAAGTTTCAAAACAAATTCCAACAGCAATGGTAGTAGCATCAAAAGATGAGGATTTGCAAGAAGAAATACGTTCTATTTTTATGAATGAGAAAATGAGAATTTATACATCATCAGACGTAAAAGGTGTTGAACTAGGTGGTGCTTTAAAAAATATTATAGCATTTTGTGCAGGAGTAGCAAGTGAATTAGGTTTAGGAGATAATTCTTTTGCAGCTCTTATAACTAGAGGTTTAACAGAAATTAGCCGTTTAGGTATTAAGTTGGGTGGAAAACAAGAAACTTTTTATGGGTTAACAGGTCTTGGAGATTTAATTGTTACTTGTTTAAGTGAACATAGCAGAAATAGAAGAGCTGGAAAATTAATTGGCTCTGGAAAAACTGTAGAAGAAACAAGAGAAATTGTAGGCATGACAATTGAAAGTATAGATAACATTGAAGTTGCATATGAACTTTCTAAAATTCATAATGTTGATATGCCAATTGTACATGCAGTATATGATGTTTTATATAATGGATTAAATCCAAAAGAAGCAGTTAATATTCTTATGACAAGAGATAAAAAAAGCGAATAAAAAACGAATTTAAAAATTCCTACAGTATAAATATCAAGAAAGTGTTTATACTAATATTGGAGGGATTGCATATGGATTTTTTTGATAAATTAGGAAAAGAAGCTAGAAAAACTTATAAATACACAACTGAAAAAACATCAAAATTAGCAAAAGAAGCAAAATTAAAAATGCAGATGAATGAGCATAAGGGAGAAATAGAAGATTTGTATTTAGAAATTGGTAAAAAAATGTATGAGCATCATGTAAATGATAAAGCATTAGATATTGATATAGAAGCTGTGTTAGAAGAATATTGTATACAAATTGATGAATTATGTGATTTAATAGAGGATGAGAGAAAAGAAATACTTACATTAAAAGATAAAAAGCAATGTCCTAATTGTTTTTGTGAAATAGATTTAAATTGCAACTATTGCCCAAACTGTGGATATGAACAAAAAGAAGATTTAGATATATATATGGAAGAAGAACAAGAAATAGACAAAGAAGAAAATGAATAGACGTAGGGGCATCGTTTAAAGGAAATGCCGGTTAGACATGACACCACTATGCCCTTTTGGGGTTCTAGAAAAGAGGAATTATATGAAAGTAGTAATACAAAGAGTAAGTAATGCAAATGTAGTAGTAGATAAAAAAATAGTAGGAGAAATTGAAAAAGGTCTTGTTGTTTTATTAGGTATTTCAAATGAAGATACTGAAAGTACAGTAGAACAAATGGTTAACAAAATTAGCAAATTAAGAATTTTTAGTGATGAAAATGATAAAATGAATTTATCTATAAAAGACATAGGTGGTAAGATGTTAATCATATCACAATTTACCTTATATGCTAATTGTAAAAGCGGAAATAGACCAAGCTTTTCAGATGCTGGAAATCCAGAACATGCAAATAAATTGTATGAATACTTTATTTCAGAAGTACATAGGGAGCAAATTGGTGTAGAACATGGAATTTTTGGTGCAGACATGAAAGTAACCCTTACAAATGATGGACCAGTAACAATTGTATTAGAAGCTTAATATGGGAAACGTTCATATAAATAGCGAATAATGCTATCTACATTATATTGTGTAACATTTACAAAAGTATCTGTATCTAAACTAATCCACATATTTATATTATACTTATCATTATTATCAATTAAAGAACCAATAATATCTGCAATTTCAATGGGATTTTCATATGTATTCTCCCATTTTAAATCATTTTCTATATTAACTTCTTTATTATAATAACTATTTAGAAATCTTGATATTTCACCTTTTTTAGGACTATACAAATTTACAATAGTATGCATATAAAAAATCTCCTTATTAAAATTTTAATATTAGTATTTGTTTTTTGTGTTTTATATATGCAAAAGAATAAAAGGTAAATTTTATGGAATACTAAATATAGGTGATTTTATGATAAAAAGAATAAAAAAATATATATGCTATTTGCTTATTATTAGCAGTATATTACTACTTTCTGGATGTAGTAATAAATCCCAAGATGAATTATTGGTATCTAAACTTTCTAGTGAAATGAAATATTTCGATTCTACTATTTCTACCATGTTAAATAAAGCAAATGGGTTAACATTTGAAAATTACAAAGTTGTTGCACAAAAGATAGAGAATGATTCACAAGGAAGTGAAGGAGGAGCTAAAGAACGTAGCCAAAGCGGAGGTGGAGAACAAGGACAAGGGCAAGAAGGAGGAGAATCTTCTAGTAGTGAGCGGTTCATCTAGTTCTGGAAATTCTTCTAGTGAAGAAAGCAGTGGTTCTTCTAGTGATTCTAAGAAAAATAATTATCAATATCAAATGATAGAAAATAGTATTTTAGTAGGAAATACTGAACCAAATTGGGAAGATTTAATCTATGATATAGAACAAATCTATTCTAACTGGTCTATTGTAACACTTGATTTATATAAACAAAATATTAATAATCAGAAAATTTTAAGCTTTAATGTAGATTTAGATAATGCTGCAAAAGCAATAAAAGATAAGAACAAGGAACAATCACTAATTTTACTTGCAAAATTATATTCATATATACCAGCTTATTTTGAGGATTTTTCAGATGACCAAATGCAAACAAACTTATATAAAGTAAAATCTAATTTGTTTAATGCATATTCAATAATTGGACAAAATAACCCAAATGAAGTAAAAAATTATTTACAAGCTTCTGAAGAAGCTATGGTATCTATGATGAATAATATACAAAATCAAAAAACATATAACTTAAATAAAGCATATATTTTATTAAAAGACTTACAGACTACTGTAGATAAAAATGATGTTAATATTTTTTATTTAAAATATAAAAATTTGAGTGAAGAGTTGAATTCGCTATAGTACTGTCAATAACTTATGAAAATGTCCCAAAAATTTCAAAAGATAAACGGAAAAAATA
>CANOGC010000060.1 GCA_947565445.1 uncultured Clostridium sp.
ATAATAATAAAAACATAGTAGTAGAAGGGTATGTATTTTTGGTAGAAAAAGAGCAGGGTGGAAATATAAAAATAACATACCAAGGAAAAGATACAAAAGAACCAAGAATAGCAAAAATACAAGTAATAGGAACAACAATAGATAGTATAAGTGTAAAAGTTATAGCGTCAAATGCAAATGGAGCAAGTTATAAGTATTCTATAAAAAATGTAACTTTAGGAGAAACAGAATTTACAGAAGTAACAACACTAAATACAAATGAATACACATTTACAGGGCTAACAACCAATAATGAATATATAATTCAAGTAGAATTAATAACAAGTGAAGGAACAGACATAAAAGAAACAGGTGTTATAAAAACAGAACCACCAAAAGTAACATCTATAACATTAGATAAAACAAATATAGAAATAGCAAAAGGAAGAAAAAAGAGTATAGTTGCCACAGTATTGCCAAGTGATGCAATAGATAAAACAGTAAGGTGGGAAAGTAGTAATGAAAGTGTAGCAATAGTTGATGATAATGGAATGGTTACTGCTATTGGAGAAGGTGTATGTATAGTTAAAGTTTCAGCTAATTCAGATAATTTAATTTCAGCTACATGTGATGTAAATGTAACTTTACCACCAGCTGAAATAGTAGAGGGAAATTCAACACATACAGCAAAACAAATATCATATAGTTGGAACGATTTAAGTACAATTGCAAAAGAAATATCAAATAGCTATGGAACAGAGGAGGGACAAATAAATAGTAATACAGCAGAAGTAATAGTGACTATAAATGGAAATACAAATACATTAGGAATAGGAGATTATACAACAGTAAATGGAAAGCAAGTACGAATATTAGGTTTTAACCACGACCCATTAACAAACCAAAATGCATATGGAGAAGGAGAAACAAATATCTATGCAGGAATAAGTTTTGAATTTGTAAATGCTGTACTAACGAAGACAAGATTTCATAGAAATAGGTCAGTGGAGGTGTGGTGGTCTAATTGTGACTTAAGAAATACACTAAATAATACAACATATAATAGCTTAGAAAATAAGCAATATATAAAAGAAGTAAATAAGCAAAGTATATCAAAATTCAATAATGCAGGCAGTGTAAAAATGACAAGTGATAAATTGTGGTTATTATCATGTTCTGAAATATGGAATAATGCTAAAATTTCAGGATCTGCATATGGATATGCAATTGCAAAAGAGGGAGAACAATATAAATATTATGCAGTTATAAATGCAAATTGCAAAGTTGAAAATGCTAAACTGGTTAAAGATAATGCATATTGGACACTACGTTCTTTAGACTGGGATACTGGTGGTGATATGGCGTGTATGTCTGATAAAGGAGATGTATTTGCAAGTTATTATGATGCACTAGGTCAGATAATACCATGTTTTGCAATATAAAGATATAACTATTTGTCACAAAAAAGTTACAAAAATTTAATATTGCTTTAAAAAAGGCACATAAATGGTAAAATATAGACAATTTATGTGTTTTTTTTTGTATTTAGCTATTGCAATTATTTGTTTTTATTGTTATGATTAAAGAGGATGTAAATTGGACAATTATATAGGAGAAAAAGTATGATTGAATTTAGAAATGTCAATAAAAAATATGATACAGGTACAGAAGCAGTACATAATGCAAATTTTGCCATTGAAAAAGGAGAATTCGCATTTTTAGTAGGTTCATCAGGTTCACGGAAAATCAACTTTAATTAAATTAATTCTAAAAGAAGAAGAGCCAACTTCAGGAAATATTATTATAAATGGAAAAGACACAACATTTTTAAAGAAAAATAGAGTTCCATACCTACGTAGAAGTATGGGAATTGTGTTTCAAGATTTTAGGTTATTGCCAGATAAAACAGTATATGATAATGTAGCATTTGCTATGTATATTGTAAAAGCATCACCAAGACACATTAGAAGGCAAGTACCAATGGTTTTATCACTTGTAGGCTTAAGCCAAAAAGCACGAATGTATCCAAATGAATTATCTGGAGGAGAGCAACAAAGAGTTGCCCTAGCACGTGCACTTGTAAATAACCCATCTATGCTAATTGCAGACGAGCCAACTGGAAACCTAGACCCAGATACTGCATGGGATATTATGATGTTATTAAATGAAATTAACATGAGAGGGACAACTGTTATTGTTGCGACTCATGCAAAAGATATAGTAGATAGAATGAAAAAAAGAGTTATTCAAATCGAAAAAGGTAATATCGTAAGAGATGATAAAAAAGGTGGTTATGACAGTGAAGTATAATGTAGTAAGTTATTTTATAGGAGAAGGATTTAGAAACGTATTAAAAAATAAAAAGTCGACCATGTCAGCAATAACAGTTATGCTTTTATGTATGATAATTTTTGGCGTGTTCTTTATACTAGGTGAAAATATTAACCATATTATGAGTACAGTAGAAGAAGCACAAGGTTTGCAAGTCTTCTTTAAAATGGGAACGAAAGATGCTAGAATGCAGGAAATAGGGGAACAAATTAAAAGTATTGATGGAATAAATACTGTTAAATTTATATCAAAAGAAGAAGGATATAATGAATACAAAGAAAATTTAAAAAATAATCCAGGAGCATTGGAAGGAATAACAAGTGATATCTTACCAGATTCATACAGAGTAACATTATCGAAATTAGAATTAAATGAACAAATACAAGCACAAATAACTAATATAGTAGGGTCAGATTTAGATGAAATTAGAAGTAGTAACGAAACTATTTCATCAATTATGAAAATAGGAAAAGGAATTAGAATATTCACATTAGTTTTACTTTTAATTTTAGTATTATTTGCAGTAGTTATTATTTCAAATACAATTAAACTTACAGTACATGCTAGAAGAAAAGAAATATCAATTATGAAATATGTTGGAGCAACTAACAGTTTTATTAGAGGACCATTCATTGTAGAAGGTATATTGATTGGTGTATTATCTGCTCTTATAGCAATATTAATTGTTGGTTTAATATATAATGGCATGATTCCAAACATAGAACAATCAGAAGTTGTACAAGAACTAGAAATTACATTTGTTACTTTTTCTGATATGTTTAAATTACTTATAATGGTATACCTAGTATTAGGAATTGGAATCGGTGTTGTAGGAAGTAGTATATCAATGAGAAAATATTTGGAGGTATAGATTTATGAAAAGAAAAATAGTTTCTATTATAATGATTATAATAATTTGTTTAAGCATGAGTTTATATACATTTGCATCATCTATAACAGATTTAAACAACAAGAAAAATGAAGCAGCAAACAATATAAAAGAAGAAAAGGATAAATTAGAAGGTGTAAAAGACCAAAAAAGTGAAGCACTAGCTGCAATAGACGAATTAACTGCACAAATAGCAGAAAGCCAAGAAGAATTGGACAAGCTAAATGCAGAAGTAAGAGAACTAGAAACATCTATAAAGCAAACAGAAAAAGAACTTTCAGAAGCACAAGCAAGACAAGATAAGCAACAAGATGCATTAGAAAAAAGAGTTGTTGCACAATATAAATCTGGTTCTATTTCATATTGGGATATTTTATTAAGCCCAAGAAGCCCATTAGAATTTATTTCTAATTTACATATGTTTAATAAAATTGCAAAATATGATAACGATTTAATTGATGCAATAGAGCAAGATAAGAAAACTATTCAAGAAAAAAAAGATCAACTAGATACTGAAAAAGCTAAAGTAAAAACAGCAAAAGCAAATGCAGAAAAAGAAAATGTAAAATTAAAAAATGCAAAAGTAATAAAAAACAGTAAAGTAGCACAACTATCAGAAGAAGAAAAGGCAATACAAGCAAAAATTGATGAATTCCAAAGAGAAATGGATGCAGCAGAAGCTGAAATTAGAAGAATAGCAGCAGCATCTTCTGGAAATAGTGGTGCAAACTTTAACGGGCAATTAAAATGGCCATGTCCAAATTATACAAGAATCACATCATATTTTGGAAATAGAGAATCACCTGGAGGTGGAGTTGGATCTAGAAACCATAAAGGAATAGATTTAGGAGCACCAAAAGGAGCAAGTATACTAGCAGCAGAAAGTGGAACTGTTATTACAGTATCATATACATGTAAACATGATTATCCAAAAACAGCATCAACAAAATGTAGTTGTGGAGGAGGATATGGAAATTATGTTATGGTTGATCACGGTGGTGGAATGGTTACTCTTTATGCACACTGTTCAACTATAAATGTATCTAAAGGACAAAAAGTATCTAAGGGACAACAAATAGCTGGAGTAGGATGTACAGGTTATTCAACAGGAAACCATTTACACTTTGGAGTATTATTAAGAGGTACATATGTAAATCCATTACCATATATAACATAAAAAATCGATTTATATAAAAAGAAATTAGAACGGAAATGAAAAAAACGTTCTAATTTCTTATTGTATAAAATGTAAGAGGAAACAAAAGACTTATGAAAAAGTCTAATATTATTTTGTGAAATTTTTATAAAATTATACTATAAATTTAAAAATATAGTATAATTAGAAAAGAAGACCAAAAATGGGAGGAAAAAAATGGAGTTAGATAAAAAACAAAAAATTTATAAAGTAGTTATGCTTGTAGTAATTGTTGCTGTAATAACCTTTATTACTACAACATTATTTATGAGCCAGTATATAGAAGGGAATATACGCTATATTCCAACAGCGTATAATGATGGTGGGATTTCAAGCAGTATTGCAAGCTTTAGAAAAATAATAGACCAAAAATTTTTAGGAGATATTGACGAAGAAAATTTAAAGCAAGAGGCTATACGTGGATATATAAAAGGGCTAGATGACCCATATACAGAATACATGACAAAAGAAGAAATGGAAGAATTTACATCAGACGTTATGGGAAATTTTACTGGAATAGGAATTTACCTAACAAAAGATACAGAAAAAAATGCAGTTATTGTTATATCTCCAATAAAAGATACCCCAGCACATAAAGCAGGAATTTTACCAGGAGATATTATTGCAAAAGTTGATGGAGTATCTTATACAGGAGAGCAATTAACAGAAGCCTCAAATAAAATAAAAGGTGAAGTTGGAAGTAAAGTAACACTTGAAATTGTAAGAGACAATAAAACTTTAACATTTGAAATAACAAGAGAAAATATAAAAATAAATCATGTAGAATCAAAACTATTAGAAAATAATATTGGATACATTGAGTTCAATTCTTTTGATGATGGATGTAGTAAAGAGTTTAAATCTAAATTAGAAGAACTAAAGGCAAAGAATATAAATAGTCTTATTATTGATATACGTAGTAATGGTGGAGGTCTAGTAGACGAAGCTTTAGATATTGCAGATTATATTGTAGAAAAAGATAAAACTTTATTAATTACAGTAGATAAAAACCAAAATGAAGAAATTACAAAAGCTAAAATAGATCCGATAATAGATGTACCAGTTGTTTTATTAATGAACGAGACTTCAGCAAGTGCATCAGAAATATTAGCAGGAGCCCTAAAAGATAATGGAAAAGTAACAATAGTAGGAGAAAAAAGTTATGGAAAAGGAGTAATACAAGAATTACTAACTTTAAAAGATGGAAGTGGTCTAAAAATTACAACTAATGAGTATTATACTCCAAACCGTAATAAAATTAACAAAGTAGGTATTACACCAGATATAGAAGTAGTTTTATCAGATGAACTAAAAGAAAAATTAATATTAGAAGAAAAAGAAGATACACAATTACAAAAAGCAATTGAAATATTAAAGAAAAAGTGATATAATGCTCATGTTAAATTTAATATTTAAAGGGGGAATCAAACGTGGAAGCAAAAATAGTAGGAGATATGCTACCAGCAGTTGTTTGCAAACTAAAAAAAGGAGAATCTGTAATTACAGAAAATGGTGGAATGAGTTGGATGGATGATTCTTTAGAAATGAAAACTACAACAAATGGCGGAATTATGAAAGGAATTGGAAGAGCATTTGCAGGAGAATCTATATTCATGAATGTATATACTGCAAATGAAGATGATGCAGAAATTGCATTTTCATCATCTTTTCCAGGACAAATACTAGAATTTGACCTAAAAGAAGGAGAAACTATAATTGCACAAAAAAAAGCTTTCTTATGTTCAGAAAAAACAGTAAACATCAAAATGCAATTCCGTAAAAAATTAGGAGCAGGGTTCTTTGGTGGAGAAGGATTTATTATGCAAAAAATAACAGGACCAGGTAAAGTATACCTTGAAATAGATGGAAATGTTATAAAAAGAGAATTAAAAGAAGGCGAAAAAATAAAAGTAGATAATGGATATGTAGCAGCAATGACACAAGATGTAAAATTAGATATTGAAACAGTAAAAGGTGTTAAAAACATTTTATTTGGAGGAGAAGGTCTATTTGTTACTAGTCTAAAAGGACCAGGAACAGTATACTTACAAACAATGCCAGTTTCAAAATTAGCAAGCTTATTATACTTAGGTGGAGCACAAAGATAGAAAAATGTAATATGTAAGGGAGTTCAAATAGAACTCTCTTTTTAGTATAATAGGAAATTACTCTGTTTTAAGCTAAAAATGTAGGGGCATCGTTTGTGGGAATACCAGTGACATGACACTACTGTGTCCTTTTGTTAATAAATTGTCAAAAAATGTCGAAAAGTTTTTGTTGCAAAGTCTATAAAAAGATGTATAATAAAAAAGAATTAAATCTAAAAAATTAAAATTCAAAAACATCAGTGTAAAAGCAAAAGTAAACTGATTCTTAAAAAAACAAGAAGAAATTTCAAAAATAGAAATCCAAAGGAGGTAATTAAAATAGAAACTAGTCAAAAAGAGAAAAAATACATAAAACATATTGACAATATAACAAATATATATTATGATATATTTAAAAGAAAAGACATAGCAAAATTTACATATTATGATTATTTATATATAGAAAGGCAAAAAACAATACACTGTTCTGAGGTAAAAGAAGATGATGAAAAATATGAAGCAATAAGTTCTAATAGTATACACAATGTACATGATAAAACATTTCGAAAAATATTAGGTAACAAAATAAATGCTACATACATTATAAATAAAGCATTAAATTTAACAAAACTAATAGAAGAACAAGAAATAGAACAATATACAAATAGATATATAACAAATGAATATACAGATAAAGAAACAGATATAGTATACAAAATGAGAAATAAAGAAATATACTTTTTAATAGAACATCAAAGCAGTGTAGATTATTCAATGAATTTTAGGTTAGAAGAATACAAACTAGAAATAATGAAAAGTGCAATAGATAAAGAAAAGGTAAAAACAAAAGAATATGAAGTGCCAACAGTAATACCAATAGTATTATATACAGGAAAAGAAAAATGGACAGTAAGAAGAAAACTAAGTATGGTACAAGATGAAAGGCTAGAAAATCTAAACTTACAAGAATATAACTTAATAGATATAGGTAAATACACGAAAGAAGAGCTATTAAAAAGTGATAAATATATGGACAAAATATTTTTAATAGAAAAGTTTGAAAATGTAGACGAGTTAAGAAGAATATTGCCAAAAGTGGAAAAACAACTAACAAAAGAAGAAAAGAAAGATTTAATCAGCATTATAAGAGCAAATTTGAAAGGGAAAGTAGGAGAAGAAAAGGTAGAAGAATTAATAAAAGAAATGAAAGGAGAAGATGAAAATATGTTAGGATGTGTAGAGATGGTATGGGAAGAAGGAATAAATAAAGGAATGAAAGAGGGAAGAAAAGAGGGAATAATAGAAGGGAAAAAAGAGAGAAGTATTGAGATAGCAACTAATATGAAGAAAAGCAATATATCAATAGAACTAATACAAAAAGCAACAGGACTTACAAAAAAAACAATAAGAGAAATAAAAATATAATAAAAAAATCATAATACAAAACTAGTAAAAACTTCCATTGAAGGTTATATATAAATTTTGTATAATCAAAATAAGAGGTGACTTATTTTGAGAATTTGTAAATGTTATGGAGAAAAACTATTACAAAAAGAATTAAAAGGATGTTTTAACTTTTTTGATAGAGAAATTAATTTAGATAAACAAACAAATGGATATGGATTAATTAGAGACAAATCAGCATATCACAAAGATGTAGCAAGTATTGCATCTGTTGGATATGGTTTTGCCTCTCTTATTATTGGTGTAGAACATAAATGGTTATCATACGAGGAAGCATATGATAAAGCAAATAAAACATTAGACACATTTTTATATAATTTAGAAAATATACATGGATTTTTTTATCATTTTGTTAATATGCGAACAGCAAAAAGAGAATGGAACTGTGAATTATCTATTATAGATACAGCTATTTTTATTTGTGGTGCATTAACTGTTGGTGAATATTTTGGAGGAGAAATAAAGAAAAAAGCAGATATATTATATAATAATATAGACTGGGAATGGTATAGAAATAAAGACGCAAATCAATTTTATATGGGATATACCAAAGAAAAAGGTTTCTTTGGTAGTTGGGATATGTATGGAGAGCAACTAATGCTATACATTTTAGCAGTTGCATCTAAAAAACATCCCGTAGATCCATCCATATACGATGATTTTAAAAAAGAAAAGCAAGATTATGAAGGCATTAAAGATATAATATATACATATTGTGGAACTTTATTTACATATCAATTTTCACATGCATGGATTGATTTTAGAAACTTAGAAGATAAACAAGGAATAAACTGGTTTCAAAATTCTATAAAAGCAACAAAAGCTGCAAGGAAGTATTGTATTAAAAATAGTGATAAATTTAAAACATATAGTGAAAAATCTTGGGGATTAACAGCTTGTATAGGACCAGAGGGCTATAAATCTTATGGAGCAAAGCCATGCATGGTAGATTTAGAAAAAGAAAACGATGGAACAGTTGCACCATGTGGAGCAATAGGAAGTGTTGTATTTACTCCAAAAGAAACTATAGAATTAATGGAGTATTTGTATAATACTTATCCTAAATTGTGGGGAAAATATGGGTTTGTAGATGGATATAATTTAGAAAAAGATAAATTATGGGTATCAAAAGAATATATTGGAATAGATAAAGGAATTTCTTTAATAATGATAGAAAATTATCTTTCAGAAACAATATGGAAATATTCTATGAAAAATGAGTATATACAGAAAGGATTAGAAATATTATGTATAACGAAAAAAGAAAAAATAGCTAGTAATAAATAGTAAAAAACTATTGACAAGACAATATAAGTAGACATAAACTATAACCATAAAGTAAATGTTGAATTTACAAATGAATAATATGGGGGAACAAAAGAATGGTAAAAAATAAAGGTATTACATTAATCGCTCTTGTCATTACAATTTTATTCTCTTATGACGAAAAATTAAAATGTAGTAATAGCAAAGGTTTCCTCCTACAAACAATTTAGTAATTTATAAATTTTCACATATTTAAACTTGCTAACTAAAGTCAATAGTTTTTAGAAATTTTTTTAAAATTATTTTTATAATAAATTTATGTATGCTAAATGAGCAGTGTTGAAAAACATTGCTTTTTACATATATTTCCAGCAAAACTGTTAATTATATACTTCTTTTACTCTAGCATAATAAATTCGCAAAAACTTATTTAATCCAGCTGTTTTACAGACATCCATAGGTTTACCTTCAATTTCCTTTTTTACTATATAATCGTATACAGATGAATCATTTGTAGGTTTTGTAGCTTTTAGAGATTTCATTATTTCATAACCACATTTTCTTAAATATTTATTACCTCGTTTTGAAATATATATATTAGTGGCTGTAAATTTTCCAGATTGATAAGGCGGAGTATCAATTCCAGCACTTGCTATTAAACTGTTTGCATTTTTATATTTTCTAACATCACCAATTTCAGCTATAATTCTAGGACAAATCTTATTGCCTACACCTTTCATTTTGCGAACAATATCATATTCGGGCAATTCTCTTGCAAGTTCGTTCATCTGTGCTATAATATCATTAGTAGCTTTTTCTATAGAACGTAAGCTATCTACACAAGTAGTTACCGCTAATTGTGTATACTTATTAGAAGGACGCG
>CANOGC010000061.1 GCA_947565445.1 uncultured Clostridium sp.
GACATTTTTAAAAGTTACTACTTAAGACATTATCATAAATTAATCATAAAAAATTCATAAAATCCCCATATTGTCATTGACAAATGGGGATTTTGATAGTATAATGTTAGCCAAAGCTAACTTTATAAAAAAGGAATGAAATTATGATATCAAAATCGCTAGAAGAATACTTAAAAACAATGTATGTATTAAAAAAACAAAATGGAAAGATAAGAGTAACAGACATTGCAGAGAAAATGAATTGTACAAAACCAAGTGTAAACAAAGCAATATGTAATTTAAAAGATAATGGGTTGTTAAATTATGAATCTTATGGACCTATTGAACTAACAAACACACGGAGAAGATTTAGCAAAGAAAATATTAGAAGCATATGATATTGTTTACTTGTTTTTAAAAGATGTTTTAAATTTAGAAGAAAAACAAGCAACAAAAGAAGCAGAAAAAATAAAATCTGTTATAAATGATGAAACAATTAACAAGCTTGCAAAATATGTGCACAAAGAGTTGGATTTAAGCAGTTTAGATTGTGATTATGATATAAATAATGAAAGATGTAGGTCTTGTGCAAGACGAACATCTAAAAAATAGTATACAATACTAGATGTCATAATTATAATATAAAAAATTCCGTTCTCCACGGCGTTTTAGTCCCAGTGGTTTTAATAAAATAGATACACACTATACTCCCAGAAAAAGAAATATGACGCCTTTGGCTAACAGGTCGAACTCGTTTTTTATATTATAATTATGACATCTCATAGAAAATGAGAAAGGATTTAAAAATGAATAAATTATTAGAAATAAAAGATTTATATGTAAATGCAGAAGATAAGGAAATATTAAAAGGCATTAATTTAGAAGTAAATAAAGGAGAAATCCATGTAATTATGGGACCAAATGGCTCAGGGAAAACCACAACAGCAAATGCCATATTAAATAACCCAAGTTATATAAAAGAAAAAGGAAGTATCACATTTGAAGAAGAAGACATTACGAAGTTAAATACAGATGAAATTGCAAGAAAAGGAATATTTATGTCATTTCAGCTACCAGAAGAAATACCAGGAGTATCTGTTGCAAACTTTTTAAAATATGCAAAAAATAAAACAACAAACAAACCAGTAAAAGTATTTGAATTTAAAAAAGAATTAGAAAAATACATGAAAGAACTAAATATAGACCCTAGCTATATGGAAAGAAGCTTAAATGTCGGGTTTTCTGGTGGAGAAAAAAAGAAAAACGAAATATTACAAATGCTAGTATTAAACCCAAAACTTGCAATATTAGATGAAACAGATTCAGGATTAGATGTTGATGCAATAAAAACTGTATCAAAAGGAATAGAAATGTTTAAAAACAAGCAAAATGCAGTTCTTATAATTACACATAACACAAAAATTTTACATAGCTTAAAAGTAGATTATGTCCATATTTTAGTAAATGGAAAAATTGTAAAAACAGGAAAAGAAGACCTTGCAACATACATAGAACAAAATGGATATGAGGAATATAAATAGCAAAGATGGAATTAAAAAATAGAAATCTTCTGACAGAACTTTCTGCCAGAAGAGAGAAAAATTAATGTTTTTTTGACATGATTACTAAAGCGAAACATGTTGCTGTACAAAGAAATATACCAAGCATCCAAAGAAGTAAAAATCCACAAAATGAAATTACATTTGCGATTGCTAATGATATTGAGATAATCATTAGCAGAGCTGAAACTGTAAATCCAGTACATGTCAAAATTTTTTGCTGTCTTTTCATAAGCGTTCCTCCCATATATAAGTACATACTTCTATAGTATTTTTTATTATATCACAAATCTAGTATTTTACAAGAGTGAAAGGAATCCAAAATGAGTAAAGTTAAATTAAATGAAGTAAATAGAAACATATATGACATAAAAAATAAAGACGAATATGATTACAAAATAAAAAAAGGTTTAACACCTGAAATTATAGAAGAAATATCAAAACAAAAAGATGACCCAAGGTGGATGAAAGAATTTAGGCTAAAAGCATTAGAAGTATACAATAGTTTAGAGCTTCCAACATGGGGACCAGATTTATCAGAACTTGATATGAATGAAATTGCAACATATGTAAAACCAAAAACTTCTTTAAACAGTTCGTGGGAAGATGTACCAGAAGAAATAAAAAATACATTTGATAAACTAGGCATACCAGAGGCAGAAAAAGAATCCCTTGCAGGAGTGGGAGCACAATACGATTCAGAAGTAGTATATCATAGCATGAAAAAAGAACTAATTAAACAAGGTGTTATATATACAGATATGGAAAGTGCACTAAAAAAATATCCAGACTTAGTAAAAAAACACTTTATGAAATGTGTTCCTGTAAATGACCATAAATTTGTAGCTCTACATGGAGCAGTTTGGTCTGGTGGCTCATTTGTCTATGTTCCTAAAGGAGTAAAAGTAGACATTCCACTTCAATCATACTTTAGGCTAAACTCACCAGAATCTGGACAATTTGAACACACTTTAATTATAGTAGATGAAGGGGCAAGTCTTCATTTTATAGAAGGTTGTAGTGCACCAAAATACAATAAAGTAAATTTACATGCAGGGTGTGTAGAACTATATGTAAAAGATAATGCATATTTACGATATTCTACTATCGAGAACTGGTCAAAAAATATGTTAAACCTAAATACTAAAAAAGCAATAGTAGGAAAAAATGCTAAAATGGAATGGGTAAGTGGCTCATTTGGTTCAAAAATATCTATGTTATATCCAATGAGCATTTTAAATGGAGAAGGTTCAAAAACTGAATTCACAGGAATTTCTTTTGCAGGAGCAGGACAAAACTTAGATAATGGCTTTAAAGTAATTCACAATGCGAAAAATACATCTAGTGTTGTAAATGCAAAATCTATTTCAAAAAATGGTGGAAAATGTACATATCGTTCATTAGTGAGAATAGGAGAAAATGCAAGTGGTTCTAAGTCTAGTGTATCTTGTGAATCACTTATGTTAGATGACATTTCAGTTTCAGATACAATTCCAGTAAATGACATAAGAACAGATGATGTAGAGTTTTCACATGAAGCTAAAATTGGAAAAATAAGTGATAAAGCTATATTTTATTTAATGAGTAGAGGTTTATCTGAAGAAGATGCCTTAGGCATGATTGTAAGAGGTTTTGCATATCCAATTTCAAAGGAATTGCCAGTAGAGTATGCTGTGGAGATGAATAATTTGATTAATTTGGAATTAGATTCTTTTTAGAATAAATAATACTAATTTGATATAAATATTTTTATTTTTAGTGATACTCCTGTTCGAGATAAACTTTATAGAAATTGTAGCACATATTTTTTGGGCCCCCCTCATTAAAAATGGATAGCTCCCAAAAAATATTTTAACAATTTCTAATAAAGTTTACTCTCAAGACGTCGTTATCATAAAAAGTAAAAATATTTTATATCAAATTAGTCAAAATTGGGAAAGGAAATGAAAATGAAATTAAATGAAACACCAGTTAGAACTTCAAGAAATTTTAATATTAATAATATTAAATTAGAAAATATTGAAATACCACAAAAAATAGCAAGTTTTGAAAATATAGAAAAAATAGGTGAAAATACTATAACACAAGATATCCAGGGTTGTGATTTAACATATGGACTATCAAATGAATTAACAAAACAGCAGGCTGAACATGCAAACCAAAAACTAAAGCTAACAATAGATAGTAAAGAAAATAAAGAAACACAAATTATTTTTAACTTTGATGACAAAAATACGCAATTAGTAGACCATATTGAAATAGAAGCACAAGAAGAAACAAAAGGAACAGTCATTATAAAATACAAATCACAAGAAGCAATAGAAGCATTTCATAATGGAATTATAAGACTACAAGCAAAAAAGAAAGCAAATATAAATGTAATTTTAATAAACCTTATGAACCAAAACTCAAATAATTTTATAAGCATAGAAAACAAACTAGAAGAAGAGGCAAAAGTAATATACACAATAGTTGATTTTGGTGGAAAAAATAGTATCACAAACTACTATTCAAACTTAAAAGGTATATCATCAAACAATAAATTAAACACAATCTATTTAGGGAGTAAAAATCAAACAATAGATTTAAACTATATAGCAGAACTACGAGGAGAAAAAACAAACATAGATATAGAAGTACAAGGAGCCCTAAAAGACACTGCAAAAAAACATTTTAAAGGTACAATAGATTTCAAAAAGGGCTGTAAAAAAGCCACAGGAAACGAAAACGAAAATTGTATGCTATTATCAGATACTGCAAAAAGTATAGCATTACCAATGCTATTATGTAGTGAAGAAGAGGTAGAAGGAAACCATGCTACATCTGCAGGACGTGTAGGAGAAAAAGAACTATTTTACATTATGAGTAGAGGTTTTAACAAAAAAGAAGCAATGAAACTTATGGTAAAAGCAAAATTTAACAAAATACTAGAAAATATAGAAAATGAACAACTAAAAAATGAAATAGAGCAAGAAATAGATAAAAGGTTAGATTAGGAGAAAGCTATGAAAACATGTGAAATAAAAAAAGATTTTCCAATTTTACAAAATAAAAATATAACATATTTAGATAGTGGCGCAACTACTCAAAAGCCACAATATGTAATAGATAAAATGAAAGAATTTTATGAGAGTTACAATGCAAACCCTCATAGAGGAGCATATTCTTTAAGTATAGAAGCAACAGAAATTTACGAAAACACAAGAGTAAAAATTGCAAAATTTATAAATGCAAAACATGCAGAAGAAATAATATTTTCTAAAAATGCAACAGAAAGCTTAAATTTAATTGCATATTCATATGGAATGGAAAAACTAAAAAAAGATGATGAAGTTGTAATATCTATAATGGAACATCATTCTAATTTAGTACCATGGCAAAACGTATGTAAAAAAACAGAAGCAAAACTAAACTACATGTATATAAATTCTGAATTTGAAATATCAGATGAAGAAATAGAAAAGAAAATAACAGACAAAACAAAAATAGTTGGAATTACTCATGTTTCAAATGTTTTAGGAACAATAAATAATGTGAAAAAAATCATAAAATATGCACATTCAAAAAATGCAATTGTTATTGTAGATGCATCACAAAGCATACCTCATATGAAAATAGATGTACAAGATTTAGATTGCGATTTTCTAACATTCTCTGGGCATAAGATGTTAGCTCCATTAGGAATCGGTGTATTATATGCAAAAAAAGAATTATTGAACAACATGAATCCATTTTTAATGGGTGGAGATATGATAGAATATGTATATGAACAAGATACTACTTTTGCACCACTTCCAAATAAATTTGAGGCAGGAACACAAAATGTAGAAGGTGTATATGGTTTAGGTGCTGCAATTGATTATATGCAAAGTATTGGATATAGTGAAATTGAAAGATTAGAAAAAGAAATTATGATGTATGCAAGAAGTGAATTATTTAAATTAGATTTTATAGATTTATATATAACACCAAATGAAACTAATCATTCTAGTGTTATTTCATTTAATATAAAAGGTGTACATCCACATGATGTAGCAAGTATTTTAGACCAAGAAGGTGTATGTATACGTTCGCGGAAACCATTGTGCTCAGCCATTAATGAGGTTTTTAGGTATTGATTCAACATGTAGGGCAAGTTTTTATTTTTATAATACAAAAGAGGATGTAGATAAATTAGTAGATGCATTAAAAAAGGCATATAGTATGTTTGTAAAGTATATAAAATAGAGTTAATTAAAATACAGTTATTTAAGTAATTAGTCTAAATATAGTACTCTCTATAAATTTATTGCATTCCTAGGCTTCATTAAGAATTTATAGAACACACTCCAATCGCATTCGTCATTACATAAATTTATGCCGATTACTATATTTTAGACTAATTAGAAATAGTATTTTTGAAAGGATTTTTAAAATGAATGAAGATTTAAATGGGATTTATAATGAATTAATTATGGAACATAGTATGAATTCATATAACAAAAGAAAATTGGAAAATCCAGATAGCACTAAATTAGGACATAACCCAAATTGCGGTGATGAAATTTCATTAGAGTTAAAATTAAATGGAAATATAATAGAAGATATAGGATTTTTAGGGCATGGTTGTGCTATTTCTCAAAGTTCTACATCTATTATGATAGATACATTAAAAGGGAAAACAATAAAACAAGCAAAAGAGATTATTGAAACTTTTATTAGTATGATAAAAAGAGAAATAACAGATGAAGAAGAATTAGAAAAATTAGAAGATGCTATAGCTTTTAAAAATGTATCAAATATGCCAGCAAGAGTAAAATGTGCGCTTCTAGCATGGCATACTATAGAAGATATGTTAAATGAAAAGGAAGAATAATATGGAAAATAAAAAAGTACTGCTTGGAATGAGTGGAGGAGTAGATAGTAGCGTATCAGCTCTACTTTTAAAAGAACAAGGATATGAAGTAATAGGCACTACTTTAGAATTATTTGCAGGAAGTAGTTGTTGCAATATAAACACATATATAGATGCAAAAAATGTATGTAAACAAATTGGAATACCACATTTTACATATGATTGCAAAGAAATCTTTAAAACAAAAGTAATAGATGATTTTATTAGCTGTTATAGAGATTGTAAAACGCCAAACCCATGTATAGAATGTAACAAATACTTGAAATTTGGATTTATGTGGGAAAAAGCAAAAGAATTAGGGTGCGATTTTATAGCAACAGGACATTATGCAAAAACTGAATTTAGTGAAGAATATGATAAATGGGTATTAAAAAAATCAAATGCTGGAAAAAAAGACCAAAGTTATGTTTTATGGAATATGCCAAAAGATTTAATTAGCCATGTTCTATTTCCACTTGCAAATTTTGAAGATAAAGAACAAATTAGAGAAATAGCAAGAAATAACAACTTAAAAGTAGCAAATAAGCCAGATAGCGAAGATATTTGCTTTGTACCAGATGGAAACTATAAAAAATTTTTAGAAAACAATTCTAGTATAACCCCTAAAAAAGGAAACATTGTAAACACAAAAGGAGATATACTAGGGACACATACAGGACTATATAATTATACAATTGGTCAAAGAAGGGGGCTTGGAATATCTAATCCTGTACCACTTTTTGTATTAGGATTTAATAAAGAAAAGAATGAAGTAATTGTAGGAGAAGAAAGCAAGCTTTATAAAAAAGAAATTATAGTTAAAGATGTAAACTTATTGTTAGTAGATACAGTATCAGATTGGATAGAGTTAGAAGTAAAAACAAGATATTCTTCAAAACTTGCAAAAGCAAAAATTAGAGAGGAGAAAGATAGTAGTACAATAAAAGTCATATTTGAGGAATCGCAAAGAGCAGTTACACCGGGTCAATCAGCAGTATTTTACAAAGGAGATATTGTACTACGGTGGAGGAAAAATTGTATAAAAGGAGATAATTATGCAAGAACAATTTTCAAGAACAGAATTATTAATTGGAAAAGCTGGAATAGAAAAATTAAAGGATGCTAAAGTTGCTGTATTTGGAATAGGTGGAGTAGGTTCATTTGTAGTAGAAGCATTAGCAAGAGTAGGAGTAGGACATTTAGTATTAGTAGATAAAGATAATATAGATATAACAAACCTAAATAGGCAAATTCATGCAACACATACAACTATTGGAAAACCTAAAATAGAAGTAATGAAAGAAAGAATATTAGATATTAATCCAGAATTAAAAGTAGAAATATATAATCCTAAAAAGTTAAACTTTCCAGAAGAGGAAATAATAGATTCATCTTTTACGTATATTGTTGATGCAGTAGATACAGTAACAAGTAAGCTAAAATTTGTAGAACAAGCAAATAAATTAAATGTTCCAATAATATCGGCAATGGGAACAGGAAATAAGCTAGAACCATCTAAATTTGAAGTATCAGACATATACAAAACATCAGTGTGTCCACTTTGCAAAGTAATGAGAAAGGAACTAAAAAAGAGAAAAATAGAACATTTAAAAGTAGTATACTCAAAAGAAGAGCAGGTAAAAAACAGTGAAGAAATAATAGGCAGTATTTCATTTGTTCCATCTACCGCAGGACTAATAATAGCAGGAGAAGTAGTAAAAGATATAATAAATTAAAAGCTTATTTTGATAAAATTGATATAATATATATTTAAAATAAACTAAATAATAATTAAATACATAACTTCTTTTCACCCAAATTAGTTAGTTAGCATAATATATATAACATAAGGAGGGTGAAATTATGCGGGTCATACATAATAGCAGGAGGAAATAGGCTAGAAGGAGAAAGCTGTGTATCTGGTTCCAAAAATGCTTCTCTACCAATTTTAGCGGCCACTGTTTTAAATAATGGTATTACAAAACTATATAATGTTCCAAATATACATGATACAAAAGTAATGATTGAAATATTGAGGAATTTAGGTTGCAAAGTAAAAAGAATTCATGATAAAATAGTAGTCGATGCAAGAGAAATTAAAAAATATGAAATTCCAGAAGAATTAATGAGAAAAATGCGTTCCTCTGTTATACTTGCAGGAGCACTAATAGGAAGATTAAAAAAAGCAACATTTTCATGCCCAGGGGATTGCGATATTTGGTGGATACATCGGACAAGTTTAAGATAAATGAGTGGATACAAGAATTTAAATAGTAAAACAGATAAGCTTTAAAAGTAAAATTTTAAGGCTTATTTTTTTAACCTTAAAACTATACTAAAAATTATTTTAAAAGCCACAAAATCGGACGTAAGGCGAAAGGAGATGTAGAAAATATGGCAACACAAAGATTAAAAGGACTATGGATACCAGCAGAAATTTTATTAAATGAAGAACTAACAGATAAAGAGAAACTAATACTTGCAATGATTTTATATTTAAGCGAAGAAACATCAAGTTGTTTTGCAAGTAATAAATATATAGCAAATATAGTAAATGTAACAGCAGATAGAGTGTCAAAAATAATAAGTTCTTTAAGAGACAAGAACTATATAAAAGTAAAGTTGAAATATAAAACAGATAGTAAAGAAATAGAAGAAAGACAAATTTTACCTATAACCGAAAACATCAATAGGTATAGTCAAAAATATCCAGAGGGTATAGGTATAAATAACTATTCAGATAGTCAAAAGCAACCATACCCTATAGGTGATAATGACAAAGATATAATAAATACAACTATATCATCTACATCTAATCTTCTTTCTTGTAGAGATAACCCTTTATCACATACATATTTTGTTTTAAATTTAGTATCTAAAAAAATTGCATGTGATGGATTAGTATTAAGATAGTGAATGTCAAAAACTCTTTTTGCTTCATATAAATATATTCTTTCTTCTGTACTTAAACTTCTTACAATAGAGTTATTAGAATATTTGCTTATCAATTCTAATCGCTTTTTTAAATCAGTCTTTTTCTCCATAAAATTTTCTATTAATAAATCTTTTATAGTTTCAAAATATTTTATATATTCCTTATGTTTTTTAGTTGATACTTTTTCAATATTATCAGTAAATTTGTGAAGTATAAGTTCTATTGTGTAAGGATTTTCTTCTAAATCTTCATAAAATTCTTTAGCATAGTATTTTGGATTCTCAATAAAAACGCCAATCTGAGATTTAAATAATAGGTCAGTTCTAAAAACTTTAGAATTATATGTTTTCACAATTATATCTATTAAGACTTGTGTATAAAAATGAGTATATGGCGAAAATTCTAAACATGCTCTAACTATTTGAAACATTTTAAAGAAACAATCCAATTTTTCATTCATAGTATTTGATTCTTTAGCAGTACATACAAGTTCTATTAATTGTGTATAAATTGCCTTCAATTTATCAAAATCTTCATAACTCATTATGGCAAATTCATATAGTTTATCTCCAATATTATATTCAAAATCATGAGTAGCACCAAAAAACTCTCCGATCATTTTTTATTACAATTTTATTATTCTTAAGTGTGAAATTAGTTATCATATCAATGTTT
>CANOGC010000062.1 GCA_947565445.1 uncultured Clostridium sp.
TTTTGTTATATTTTAACCGTACTCTATTGCGAAAAATTTTTACTCTTTATTACTGTTAATATTTGGTTAATAATAATGAAATAAAGAAGAAGTAGTAATATAAAATTAAAAACGAGTTCGACCTGTTAGCCAAAGGCGTCATATTTCTTTTTCTGGGAGTATAGTGTGTTTCAAGTATTGTTAAAACCAATTATACTAAAACGCCGTGGAGAACGCAGTTTTTAATTTTATATTACTACTTCTTCTATTTGTAAAGTGATTAAAATAACTCTTCTAGTTTATAATCTTTTTCTAGCTTTTGATTTAGGTAAATTTTAGAAACTAATTCTAATTCTTTTATACATGTTTCACTAATGTTAAAAGAAAATAACTTTTTAGCTGGAGCTAATGCTATATATTGTATTGCATCTTTTGTAGCACCTGATATTTGCATAACACCTTTATCAAATTTTGCACAAATACCACATTTAAACCCACTATCTTTAAAACTAAAATACAATATATCCTCTTTTGTGTGACACTCTTTACAATCTGAAATATGTGGTGCAAAACCCAATATACACATTAGCCTAATTTTAAATATTGATATTACAAAATCCATATTTTTGTCTGTTTCTGATAATGTATATAAAGTATTTAGAAACAATTGCAATATTTTGTAACTGTTTTCATTTTCATTAGTAACATCATAAACAATCTTAGTAATATGACTTGCATATTTTAACTTATCTAAATCTGTTCTTAAATTGTAAAACATCTCTATAGTTTCGCACGAATTAATATGATATGTACTTGCACCTTGGTATAACATATATTCTCCAAAACATAAAAATTGGCTACCAGAAAGCAAGGCACTTTTAGGTCTTCTTGCTCCTTTGGCAGCACACGCAATTTTTCCAAGCCCAGGTGTTAACATTGTTAACATCTTATCATAATCTCCCATATTACTTTCTAGTATTACTATCCCATTTGTTTTGAATGTCCCCATTACTTTCTTCACCATTAATACAATTTATATTTTTTTCTATGTTTTCTACTTCGACTAATTCTAGGAATGTATTGATGTCACCTGTATTTTTAAAAGTGTTCCATGCGATTTGTTTGATCACATCTATCATCTCCTTTAAATATTATCTTTTGTCTTTTTTATAAGTTTTATACAATTTAATTAAACTTAAAATTCTTTACAATAGAATCTTTATCTTGCCAGTCTTCATTTACTTTTACCCATGTTTTTAAATTTACTTTTGTATCTAGCATTTTCTCTAAATCTTGTCTTGCATATGTTCCAATTTTCTTAAGCATACTGCCATTTTTTCCAATAATAATTCCTTTGTGTGAATTTCTTAAACAATATATAGTTGCTTCTATATCATATATTTCTTCTTCATCTTTTGTGCATCTTAATTTCATTTTTTCTACTTCTACATATAACCCATGTGGTACTTCATCATCTAATAGTTTTAAAGCTTTTTCACGGATTACCTCTTCTGCAAGTTGCCTCATTGTTTGGTCTGTATATTCGTCTATATCATAATACTTAGGTCCTTTTTTTAATAGTTTTTCTATTTCTTCTAATACTGTATTTACTTTATCTTGTTTTAATGCTGAAATTGGAATTACTGCACTAAAGTCATACTCTTTACGATATATTTCAATTAAGTTAAGTAATGTTTCTCTTTTTACTAGATCTATTTTATTTATTATTAGTATTGTTTTCTTTTTAGCTTCTTTTATTTTTTCTAAGATAATTCTATCTCCTTTTCCTATTTCTTCACTTGTTGCTTCGATTAAGAACAATACTACATCAACATCTACTACACTTCCAAATGCTGTGTCTACCATTGTATTTCCTAATTTTGTTTTTGGTTTGTGAATTCCTGGTGTATCTATAAATATAATTTGAGAATGTTCTCTATTTACAATTGCACGTATAGCTGTTCTTGTAGTTTGTGGCTTATTTGTCATTATTGCTACTTTTTCTCCCACTAATGAATTCATTAGCGTTGATTTTCCAACATTTGTTCTTCCTAACATTAATACAAACCCTGACTTAAATTCTTCCATAACACTCTTCTTTCATTTTAAAATTGTTATTCAATTACCACTTTAGCATCTATTGGACAAATTTGAATAAATGTATTTCCATCATTTACTTTAATTTCATTTCCTTGTAAATCTTTGTATACAGTTTTTGCAGTTCTTGATGATTTACTACATGTAATTTCTATAGCTTTACCATTTGTTATGTAATATCCTTTTAGTGTACCTATATTTTTTAGCCCTTGTCTATCTTTATTTTCTCCATCATTTAATGCATAATTTGAAGCAAATGTAATTATAATATTTTTTGTAGTAATGTCTTTTTTTGTTGTCCAATCTGTTTGTTTTGTATTTTTTGAATATCTAGTATATCTTTTGGTTGTCTCATCATATGTATAACTTACAACATTTGATGTTGAATATGGTATTACTACTCTACTTGCACTTTTTCCTTCTTCTAAATTAACTTCATCTACTTGATAATTTAGCACACTTTTTTCATTAGATTGTGTTTTATATCCTTTATCTCCTGCCATTTGTAATATGTTTTTTGTACTTGTTACTGCATTGTGTGGAGATTTTTTGTCTTTTACTCTCCAAAAATCTTTTGCGCTTTGTGAAATTCCATTTATATTATTTACTTTTAATTTTTTAATATCTGATTCTGCTTGTGGACTCCATCCATAGTGAACATAGATTGCACTATTTTCTAGTGCATAATCTAAAAAGTAATGTCTTGAACTTCTAATTGGTCCAATTTTTTCTAAGTTTACACCTTTAAATACAGGCATCAACCTTGTTTCTCCACCTTCTACAATTATTTCATAAACAAGATATGCATCATTTAAACCTGCTTGTGGCCAAGCTGATTTGTGGTTATCTATCATAACTGCTATTGGTCTATCATTTCCAGAATATATTTGTACCTTTTTTTCTTCTTCTTTTTTTGCTACATCTGTTCCTAAAGATATTATTTCATTTGTTGATTCTTCATTATTACTTTTTTCTCCTACTACTTTCATAGCAAAAAGAACAATTGCTAATATTACTAAAATAACTAATATGACTACTAATGCTATAATTCCTTTATTTTTCACTTTAATTTCTCCTTTTCTATATAGTTAAACCATTAAAAATTTCTGAAATAGATGTAATAGATGTCATATGCAAATATAGTATTGCTATTCCATATATAAGTATAACAACTAATACTCCTATACAAGCTCCTATTATAATTTCTGTTTTTGTGTGTGTTTTTGCTTGATATCTATTAATTGCAACTAATAGTGCAAGTACTAATGATAATGTAAATATAACTACATTTCTTGTAGTAAGCCATACAATAGTTAATGCAGCAAATGCTACTGCTGTTTGACCACTTGGTATATATGATTTTTTAATAACTTTATGTTCTTTTGTTGCAATTGCTTTTAAGCTAACTATTATTATTACTGTTATAAAAACTGCTACAAAAGCTAAATGGACTGGCGAATTTACTATTTCATCTACCATTTTTAATCCAATTGTACTAATTTTTTCGAAAAATAGAAAATAAGCTACTATAATTGCATTTATTGCTGTGATTACTACTGTTCCAGCAGCTACATCTTTTGCAATTTTTGCTTTTGGATGGTATAAATCGGTATATAAATCTACTACTGTTTCAATTGCTGTATTTACCATTTCTGCAACTATAATAAGTATTACTGTAAACATTAAGCATAAAAATTCTGCTTTTGACAAATCGAAAAATAGGCTAACTAGCATAACTATAACTGCTATTACTAATTGTTTTTTTATATTACTTTGTGTTGTTATAGCATAAATAATACCATTTAGAGCATTTTGACATGCATCTAAGAAATTACCATTTTTCATTTTATGCTGTTCATCTTTTTTCATCTTATCCCCCATCTATATTCTTGTAATATTTAATTCTTGTAATATTTTTTCTTCTTTTGGTCTCATTTCTAATTTGTCTTTTTCTTCTATATGGTCATATCCCATTAAGTGATAAAAACCATGAACTACCATATATGCTAATTCTCTTTCAAAACTATGTCCATATTCTTTTGCCTGTTCTTCTACTCTTTTTACTGATATTACAATATCTCCCAAAGTATCTTCTACAATATGTTCTTTTTGCGAAATTATTTTTTCTATTTCATCTTTTTCAAACATTGGAAATGATAATACATCGGTTTCTTTGTCTATATTTCTATATTCCTTATTTAGTTTTTGTATATTTTCTGGGTTAGTTAAAGTTATTGCTATGTATAAGTTAGTATTTTCTAGCTTTTCTTCTATAAAGCATCGTTTTACCACTTTTTCTATCAGTTTCTCATGCTCTTTTTGTTCTTCTATATCTAAATATTCAATTTGTACCATAATTTTTCTCCCATAGCACATTTACACTGCTTTTTTAATACATCTTTGTTGTAGAGTTTTGCAAGAATTTTTTAAATTCTTCATTTCTCCCATTTCGACTAGTTTTTGTTTATAGAATTTTATGATTTTTTCGTATTTTATATAATTTGTACTAACTGCTTTTAAATCATTTTTTATAAATAGTATTTCTTTTTGTTTTAAGTATTCTTCACTATTTGTATCTTTTAATTTGCTGATTTCTTTATACTGCTCCCAAAACTTTTTATATTCTTCTCTTTTTGCAGGTTTGTCCCAATAAATTTTAGTTGATAATAGACGAACATTATAGTCTTCTATTAATTTAATTAACATTTCATAATCATCTTTTTTCTTTTTTTCAATTTGTTCATTTATAATTAAGTTTCTTGTGTCTTTTAGTAATTTAATGTAACATTGTTCTGCTACAATTAAAGGTAAACTATGTGTAAATAACGTTCTGCTAATTCCTAGCAATAGCAGTTTCTTTTCTACTATGTCTTTTTCATCTAATTTGCCAGCAAGAAATGTACTAAATCTATCATATTCGCTAGTTATTTCTTTATATGTTTCTTTTGGATCTATTTTCATTTTTAAAGGTAATATATCTACAATGTATTCCTCTAATGTTTGAAATATATTTTCATAAATTTCATTTTTTCTCTCTTTAGTTGCTACTTGGTCTGCTAATTGAATAGAGTAGTTTTTTAAAATTCCTTTGTATAGTGTTTCCATTTTGTTTACATAGAAGGCTTCATAACGTTTTAATAATTTTTCTTTGTTTTGTGTTTGTATACTTTCATAGTCTAATTCTAGCAAATATTTTTGTTTTCTATATTTGTACTCTATATATTGTGTTTCTTTTAAGTGTACTACCATATAATATTTTGATAAAGCATTTTTTTCAAATGGTGTTGCTGTATCATTTTTTACTTTTTTGTAGATAGAATCCATAATATATTTATCTATTGATTCTAAATATAATGCAAACATATCTTCATATTTCTTTAATAGTACCTCTTGTTTATTAGTTTCATCATGGTTTTCTTCATTTGTATAACTTTCAAAAGCTTTTAGCATGTTATTTCTTTTTGCATGTATTAACATTCCATTAATTCCTACTTTTGTTGGAATTAATAGTTTTGTTATTGTATTTGTTATCTTTCCAAAGAAAGTTTTATCTTGTTCTAATACTCGTAGTCCTCTTTCTGCCATGTTTAATCATCCTTTCAAAATAATATTTTTTCGTTTGTTCCTATATTTTCAAGTACTTCATATATTAATTCTACTTCTACATTTTCTCCATCTAGTTTAGTATTAATTTGTGTGTTTACTATTTTTTCTTCATCTTGTATTTGTTCTTTTAATTCTTCTTCTAATTTTTTAGTTAATATACTCTTAGCCTCTTCTTCCGTATAGGTTACCTCTATTTTCTCTAGTTCTTTGTAAGTTGTTTTTGTAAATTCTATAGGGAAATAGAAGTTTGAAAATATTTTTAATTTTTTTCTCTCACTTATTGTATCATAATTTTGAAAATATGGAACCCCTTTCGGTAAATTTATTTTGAAATTATTAATATTAATTTCATAGTTTGCTTTTTCTTTTCCTGTTTCTTTTTTTATTTCTCCATGTAAACTCATTTTTTCTTTTTTAGAATACCATACTTTGGCTTCTATCCCTGCTTTTGCATGTACATATCTTGTTCCTGTGTATTTTCCTTCTAGCCATCCTCCTACAATTGTATTACCGTTTTGTTACAATATCCCCTACTTTTACTAGGGCAGTACCATTTTGAACATTTATTTTTGTAATTACTCCTTCTTTATCTGAAATGATATTACAATATTCGTTTTCATTAACAATGTCAGGCTTTTTATCTGCTTCTACTACTTCCACTATGATGTTTGTTCCTTTTATTTTCATGCCTACCCATGCTATATCATCTCTATTTAACCTAATATTATTGATAATATCTTTTGTATTTACTTTTGTTTTTAATATTCCTGTTTTCAATCCATACCCATTTAGTTCATTTAGTAATTCTTCTTTAGAAATGCTATTTTCACCTGTGATTTCTATATTCCATACAAAATTTGATAGCCCAAAAATAATTAATGTAATTGCAATTAATAATCCTACAAAAATTTTTCTTTTTTTGTATTTATGTAATATAAATGGTAGTCCTTTCTTTTTTTCTATTTTGACATGGCATTTCGTAGTTTTAGCAATTTGTCTTATTTTTTTGAAGTCTTTTATTGCAATATTAGTAAAAAGAAAGCTAGATTTCTTTCTTTTCATATTCCATAAAAGTATGTTTTTACTAATACAAATATTAATAAATCTTTCTATAAAATACCCTTCTACACTTATAGTTGCATATCCTAATATGTAATACATTATTATTTTAAAAAACACTTTATTTTCTCCCTTCTTTAGGCTTCATCTGTTATACTTTCAAAATCTATACTATCAATACTTCCTAGCACCATAATGTCATCACCTGTCATTTCTTTTAGATGTAAGTTAAATCCATTAATATTTATTGCTCCTATATGTGTATTTATTTTTATGTAAAAATCTTCATATTCTAGTATTGCTTTATAATTTTCTATAAGAAGTTCGCCAAATCCAACAAGTGTAAGTTTTGGTTTATTTGTTACTACTTCCTCTGGTAGCTCTAGCATCCTACTTAGCATTTTGGTTCTTTTACTATTTTTCTTTCTCATTGCTTCCTCCTTATATTTTGGGTTATTTCATATATATGCAAAATAAAGGCTATTCATGCAAAAAAAGCATTTCAATTAAGAAATGCTTTTTTAGTATCTTACCTTGCAAATTCGTCTAATGTTTTAAATTCATATCCCATGTTTTTTATTTCTTTAATTACATAGTCTAATACATTTGTGTTATCTTTAGAATTCCCATGTAGTAAAATTACTGCTCCTGGATGAATATTATCTATTATCTTATTTTTTGCATATTCTTCCCTATCTTGTTTGTTTTCATCCCAATCATCATATGCTAAACTCCACATAGCACTTGTATATCCTAAACTATTTGTTATATTAATTGTTCTTTCACTAAATTCTCCTTTGGGTGGTCTTATATATTTCATTTCATAACCAAATTTTTGGTATACCACTGTGTGTAAATCCATTACTTCTGATTTTACTTTTTCATCTGTTAAGTCTGGCATGCTTTTATGGTTTACTGTATGTATTCCAGTTCTCTTAAGTCCAGTACTAAATAAATTTTTAGCTAATTTAAATTCTTAGCTTCTTTATCTATACATTTTGAAAATCTAAATGTGATATATATGTTTTTTTCTTTGTCAAACTCAACTCTTTCTATTAATCTTTGATACATTTCTTTTGTTATATTATCTAGCTGTAAAACTTCTTTTGCTTTTTGATTTATTCTTTCTATATCAACATTTTCTAGCTGTTCACTTATTTGTTTTAATTCTAATTTTTCCTCTTGCATTTGTTTTATTAACTTATTCTTTCCTGTATTTTGCTTTTTATATAACATTTCAAAGTCTTCTTCTGTTATTACTTTTTTTATTTTATCTTGATAAATTTCTTCTAATGTTCTATTAGTCCAATCTAGATCTTCTTCTTGTTTTTTTAGTTTCTGTTTTAAATTTTTTTCTTTATTTTTTAAGTCAATTTGAGATTTTTTAAAGATTTCCTTTAATTCTTCTTTTGAATATGAAATATTTTTTAATTCTACTTGTAAATTTTCTTTTATCTTTTCTTCAATTAGATTAGCTTGTATTTGTTTACACCTACAAAGACTTGTATAACTATTTCTTTTAGAACATATAAAATAATCTGCTCTCCAGACTTTTCCAGATTTTCTTTTTTCTGTTCTACATCTTAGTGTAGCAATACTTCCACATTCTTTGCAAAATACTAATCCTTTTAATGGATGATTGTATTTTCGTATCCTCGTTACATTTTTTTCTTTCAATTTTTCTTGTGCCTTGTTCCATAAATCTAAATCTATAATTGGTTCATGCATATTTTCTATTACTATGTGTTCTTCCTTTTTGGTCATTCTCACTTTTGCTATTTTATGACTTACTTTTTTGTATTTTCTTCCCACTACACTCCCTATATATACTTCATTCTTTAAAATTTTTCCTATTTGTGTTCTAAGCCATAAATACTTTTCATTGGCACTTTCTTTTTTCATATAAGTTGGAATTTTTAAGTATATTGCTGGTGCTAATATTTCTCTCTTATTTAATTCATCTGCTATTTTTGATAATGACATACCTTTATTTACATACATATCAAATATCTCTTTTACAATACTAGCAGCATATTCATCTATTACTAAGTGATTCTTAATTTTATTATCTTTTTTATATCCATAAGGAGCTATTCCACCTTGAAATTCTCCCTTTTCGATTTTTCTGTTTTTTACACTTTTTATCTTATTTGAAATATCTTGTGCATAGTAATCATTAAAACTTAGCTTAAATGTTAAAAATTGAAGTCCATCTGGTCGTATAGTGTCTACATTATCTCCGAATTGCTATATATCTTATTCCTTTAGTTGGAAAATATCTTTCTAAATAATACCCTGTATCTATATGGTCTCTTCCAAACCTTGATAGGTCTTTTGTTATAATACAATTAATTTTTCCTTGTTCAATATCTTGTAACATTTCTTGAAATCCTGGTCTATTAAAATTAGTACCTGTAAACCCATCATCTGCATATTCTTTGACTATTTCTAGTTCTTCATGTTCTTGTATGTAATTGTCTATTAAATCTCTTTGGTTTTCTATACTTTCACTTTCTCGATCATCTCCATCATCTCTTGAAAGTCTCATATATTTTGCAACTTTATAAAATTTATTTTGCATACTCTTCCTCTCCTATATAGATTACTAAAATATCTTCTAGAATACTTTTTAAGTTTTCCATACCATATTCTATTATTGCTTTATTACTTTCTTTTTGATTATCCACTCTCGTCCCTCCTCATAGTTTTATAATTAATACTATGAAAAAGAAAACAATAATATAACAAAAAATAACTATAGGACTTTATACTTCCTCTAGTTATTTTACTCTCTATATATTAATCTTTATTTATTATATGTAAAGGATATTTTCCATTTTTTAAAACTGATTGCATTTTTACTGGCATTAGTGGAACTTGGTCTATTTGATTTCGTTCTATCCATTCATATTGCAAATAACCTTTACCTTCTATATTTTTTATTTTATTTTGTATTAATTTATCTTTTTCTTCTTTAAATTCTGCTAAATGTACAAATTCTATTTCATGATACTTTTTGCCATTCATTGTAAAAAAATTTTCTACTGTTGATATATATCCTATTATTTCAATTTCTTTACCCATTTCCTCTTTTATTTCTCTTTTTACAGTTTCTATTGAGTCTTCTCCTAATTCTACTCTGCCTCCTACTAAAGCATAATGATTTGAATTTATATTTCTATGAACTAAAATCTTAT
>CANOGC010000063.1 GCA_947565445.1 uncultured Clostridium sp.
TCATTATATAAAACAAGTGGACATTGGGATCATTATAAAGAAGATATGTTTCCAGCTATGAAAATGGAAAACGAAGAGATGGTATTAAGACCAATGAACTGTCCACACCACATGTTAATTTATAAAAACAAAATGCATTCATATAGAGATTTACCAATTAGGATAGGAGAATTAGCACATGATTTCCGTTACGAGGCAAGTGGAAATGTATGTGGACTAGAAAGAGTTCGTGAAATGTGCCAAAATGATGCCCACCTTTTTGTAAGACCAGACCAAATAAAAGAAGAATTTAAAAAAGTAGTTGATTTAATTCTTTCTGTATATAAGGACTTTGGATTTAATGAGTACACATTTAGATTATCTTTAAGAGATAAAAATGATAAAGAAAAATATTTTGATGATGATGAAATGTGGAATACAGCAGAAAGTCAATTAAGAGAAATATTAACTGAATCAAGTTTAAATTTCTATGAAGCGGAAGGAGAAGCAGCATTTTATGGACCAAAATTAGATGTTCAAATAAAAACGGCATTAGGACATGATATTACAATTTCAACATGTCAATTAGACTTCTTATTACCTAGAAGATTTGAACTATCTTATATAGGAGAAGATGGAAAAGAGCACACACCAGTAGTTATTCATAGAGCAATACTTGGAACTTTTGATAGATTTTTATCATTTTTAATAGAAGAAACAAAAGGAGCATTTCCAGTATGGCTTGCACCAGTACAAGTAAAGATATTACCAATTTCGGATGCACATAATGAATATGCAAATAGTGTAAAAGAGCAACTTGAAAAAGAAGGAATACGAGTAGAAGTGGATGATAGAAACGAGAAAATAGGTTATAAGATTCGTGAAGCACAGGTTCAAAAAGTGCCATATATGCTAGTTGTTGGAGAAAAAGAAATGGAATCTAAAACAGTAGGTGTTCGTTCAAGAAAAGATGGAGATATAGGAGCAATAAAAATTGATGAATTTATAAAAACAGTATTAGAAGAAATTAAAAATTTTACTACATAAATTGTAGAAAAATGTCGAAAGAAAATCAATGTTTTTGTCAAAAAAGTATTGATTTTCTTTTCGTTATATTATATACTAAATTTGTTTAGGGGATATTTTAAGTAATGGGAATTAAACAAAGAGAGATAAAGAAAAAATAAAGAAAGGAGGAAAGATTGTGGAAGAAAAAATACTAAATAAAATTCTTAAAAGGCTAGATGATTTTGGTGAAGACTTAAGAGATGTAAAAGCAGAAATGAGAGAAATGAAACAAGAAATGCGTCAAACAAAACAAGAAATGCATGAAATGAAAGAAGAAAGTAGAAAAGAACACGAGCAAAATCAAAGAGAGCATGAAGAAATAAGAAAAGAAATACGTGAAATGAATGAGCAAAATCAAAAAGAGCATGAAGAGATGAGAAAAGATATTGCAAATAATAGTAAAGCAATTAAGGAAGCAACAGATTTTATTATAGAGACTACAAAATCTATTGCAAAGACAGTTACAGAGATAAGGAATACTCAAATAATTCAAACAAAACAAATAAACCAATTAATGTTAATGCAAAAAGTAAATATAGAAAAAGATAAGTCACAAGATGCAGTTCTGCGGGTTACATGATGCAAGAATAAAGATATGTGAAGACAAGTTAGTAATACTAGAAAATGGCTAGGTTACATAAAACAAAAAGCTTGAATAATGAGAATATATATGTTATAATATTGAAATATTGGTGCATAAAGCGAGTTTGTTTATTTGGACTTGCGAAAAAAACCAATAAATAAAATAACCTATGGAGGAAAACACAATGAAAAAGGCTATGTTAATAGCAACAATGCTAGCTTTTAGCATGTTGACTATGCGGGCTAGCACTAGTACTAACGAGGTAGAAGCATCTGTGCCGAAACAGTTTAGTGTTAAGGAAGAAAATGACGATGATAAGATAATCGTTGTCGTGAGACAGGAGCAAGTGTATACTTGGAAAGGAAACTGGATAGAGTCTGAGGAACGTACGATAGGCTATTATTTGGTAAGAGACGAGCAGACAACTATGCAAACTATTGCACAAAGGCTAGAGATTACAGAAGAGTACCTCATGTCTTTTAACCAAGAATATAGAGGTGAAATTACTGATAAACTCGCAAAATATGCACTGGTTGAAATACCAGATGCAGACTGGAGGTCATTGAGCGATGTGTATTGCTTAGCAAGTGAAGGTAATTGTTTAAGTCAATTGGCGGAGTATTTTTATACAAGTACGGATGAGATTTTAGAGTTAAATCCAGACATAGAAGATGCCAACATGATTTACACATCATACCTTATACAAGTGCATTAGGTTATTAGCAAAAGCCAGCGTGTTCTATGCGCTGGCTTTTGTGATGTATTTTATCACTTTTCTAATTTATAAAATATCTTTTTACCTTTTTTCAAAATAGCATATCCATCTGTAAAATCACTATTAGATAACATATATGAAGTATCTTCTATTTTTATATCATTTAAACTAATACCACCTTGAGAAATTAAAGTTCTTGCTTGACCTTTTGAAGGAGCAATGCCAGTTAAAATAATTGCATCTACAATTGATATATTTGTATTATCCAATTTTATAGTAGGCATATTTTCTAAAGAACCAGAACCTTCAAATAGTGCTTGAGAAGCTTCTTCAGCTTTTAGTGCTTCAACTTCTCCGTGTATTAACTTTGTGATTTCAAAAGCAGCAATTTTTTTAGCTTCATTAATGTGTTCTCCTTCTAAAGAAGATAGCCTTTTTACTTCACCCATTGGTAAATATGTAAGCATTCTTAATACATTATAAACTTCAGCGTCTCCAATGTTTCTCCAGTATTGATAAAATTCATATGGAGAAGTTTTTGAAGCATCTAGCCATAATGCACCACTAACAGTTTTACCCATTTTTTTACCTTCTGCATTTAATAAAAGAGGGCAAGTAAGACAAAAACTTCCATCTTTATGTATTTTGCGAATTAAATCAACACCAGCAAGCATATTAGACCATTGGTCATCTCCACCAATTTCAACTTTACAACCTTTTGTCTCGAAAAGATGCAAAAAGTCATAACTTTGCATTAACATATAATTTAACTCAAAAAATGTAAGACCTTTTTCCATACGTTGTTTAAAACATTCAGCATCAAGCATTCTATTTACATTAAAGTAAATACCATAAGTATGAATAAAATCCATATAATTTAAATCTAAAATCCAATCACCATTATTTACAATAATAGCAGCATTATCACCTTCAAAAGAGATGAACTTACTAACTTGTTTAATAATATTATCTACATTTTTAGAAATATCCTCTTTAGAAAGCATTTTTCTCATATCAGTTTTTCCACTAGGGTCACCAATAAAAGCAGTTCCACCACCAATTAAGACAATAGGGCGATGACCACACTTTTGAAAATATGACATCATCATAAGTGGAATAAAATGCCCAATATGAATACTATCAGCAGTTGGGTCAATTCCTAAATAAACTGAAAATTTTTCTCCTTCTGCTAATTTTTTAAATTCATCTTCAAAAGTAATTTGTTTAATTAAATCTCTTTCTTTTAATACATCATAAATAGAATTTTGCATATAAAATTTCTCCTTCCTTAATATTAAAATGGGTAGATATGAAATCTACCTCTATTAATTACAGATAAAATGTCGGGGCAGAATTTATTTCTTCCCACATGTTAGAACATTTTTATAAATTTACATTTCTTATATTTAATTTATTAGATATTTCTGAGAATTCTTCATTTCCAAGATAACGATTCAAATTTTTGACAGAAATTCCTGTATCAATAGAAATAGAATCGATAGAATTTGCTTGAATATCTCCTTCAAAATAATTTCTTAATTTAGAAAGCTCAAAGCTATCTTTTGGGCTACAATTTTCACAAATATTGCTTTCTGATAAATAAAAACTACCACAACGTTCACATCTTTTAAATTCCATAATAATCCTCCAAAACTTAAAGTCTTTTATTTTCTGTACACATTCTATCATAAAATGAAAAAAAATAAAAGAAAAAAATGAAAAATATTGACAAAAATTTAAAATATGGTAATATATTGAAAAATAGGAAATAGGAGGAATTTATATGAAAGCATATGTATGTAAAGTATGTGGATATGTACATTTTGGAGAAGAAGCTCCAGAAAAATGCCCACAATGTGGAGTAGGTAGTGAAATGTTTGAATTAAGAGAAGAAACAAATGGAGCAAAGGATTATGCAGATGAACACAAAATTGGTGTAGCAAAAGGATTAGATGAAGAAGTTGTAAAAGGATTAAGAGATAACTTTAATGGTGAGTGTTGTGAAGTAGGAATGTACCTTGCAATGAGCCGTCAAGCAGACCGTGAAGGTTACCCAGAAATTGCAGAAGCATATAAAAGATATGCATGGGAAGAAGCAGAACATGCTGCTAAATTTGCAGAATTATTAGGAGAAATTGTACATGCAGATACAAAGAAAAATTTAATGTTAAGAGCAGAAGCAGAACATGGTGCATGTATGGGTAAAAAAGAACTTGCAACACGTGCAAAAGAATTAGGATATGATGCAATACATGATACTGTACATGAAATGTGCAAAGATGAAGCACGTCATGGAAGAGGATTTGACGGATTATTAAAAAGATATTTTAATGCATAAAAATTAAAATAATAGCATGAAATGAGCAAAAGCATTTAAGTTTTGCTCATTTTATGTTTGACACATTATGTGAAATGTAATATAATTGTGCAAATTGCAATAAAGCTATGTAACATATAGACAGGAGGAATATAGCATGGTTAAAAAGAATTTTGCAACAGTAGAAAAATTGCGGGAAGCAATTATTGAGCAACACAAGAAAGAATCTAATGTTGTTATGCTAATGAATAATAATGCGGCAATGGCATTAGAGGAGCTTAATAAAGAAAGTCATCGATCAATAGCTATTATGCAACAATGCAAAAGAAGGGTGAAGGTATTAGCAATTGAATATGATGGGAAGCTACATTATTTTTGTGATAGCAAAGAAAGATTTTTATTTATGTTATAAACATGCAAAGAAAAGGGAAGCAACTAAAAGTTATTTGGTTGCTTCCTTTTCTCTAAAATAATGCACTTGTTGGAATATACATGTCATCTGGTGCGGATACATATTCATCAGATGGCTTATCACAAGATTTCATTTCTTGTATTTCAATAACAGGAATATCGCCATGATAATTACCTTTTGTTATTTTACCAGTAACTTCTACCCAAACTCCATCATTAAAATTACTTGCATTTTTATAATCACATAAAAAACCTACTACAACAGTTTCATTATTAGAACCAACCTTCATATTCCTTCCTAAAACAAACTGTGTATTACTAAAATCATAAACACGATATACAAATCCTACAAAATGAATTTTTTGACCAATATGTTCGTCTAAATTATCATGAACAGATTTCAAAATATTAGTGTAATTATTAGAAGAAATATTATAAATTTCTGGAATTGGAAGTTCATGGTTACTATGCTCATTATTAAAAACCTTATAAATACTTAATCCAGCAATAACCATAACAATTATAAACAATATAACAAATCCAAGTTTAAAAATAAATTTATTACCTAATTTAACATTACAAATAAACATAGAATACCTCTTTTCTTTTAATAAAACAATAAGGATGTAGTAATATAAAATTAAAAATTCCGTTTTAGTATTGTTGGTTTTAGGAAATAATGTGACACACTATTACTTACGATACAGAAATGTGATGCCTTCAGCTTACAGGTCGAATTCGTTTTTAATTTTATATTATTACATCTTCAAGAAATTATTTCACTAAACCATTATCCAGTAACAATCTATGTACAAAAAGCAAAAAATATGACTAAATTACTTGCGTAAAGTTTTAATTAGTGATATAGTACAAAAGAATTATTTTAATATTTAGGAGGCAAGGATAAATGGGACTATTTAAGTCATATAGCGAAAAAGAAGTAAAAAGAGTAATGCCAATCGTAACCAAGATTAATGCATTCGAAGGAGAAATTTCATCATTATCAGATGAAAAATTAAAAGGAAAAACAAATTATTTTAAAAAAGAATTAGAAAATGGAAAATCATTAGATGATATATTGCCAGAGGCTTTTGCAGTAGTAAGAGAAGCTTCAAAAAGAGTATTAGGTATGAGACATTTTGATGTGCAATTAATAGGTGGAATTATATTACATCAAGGTAGAATTGCTGAAATGAAGACAGGAGAAGGAAAAACATTAGTTGCAACACTTCCTGTATACTTAAATGCATTAACAGGAAAAGGTGTACATGTTATTACAGTTAACGATTATCTTGCAAAACGTGATAGTGAATGGATGGGAAAAGTATACAAATTTTTAGGTTTAACGGTAGGTCTTGCTATTTCTGGAATGGAACCAGATGAAAAAAGAAGAGCATATGCATGTGATGTAACATATGGTACAAACAATGAATTTGGTTTTGATTACTTAAGAGATAATATGGTAATTTATAAAAACCAAGCAGTGCAAAGAGATTTAAACTTTGCAATTGTAGATGAGATAGATAGTATTTTAATAGATGAAGCACGTACTCCATTAATTATTTCAGGACGTGCAAATACTTCATCAGATTTATATAAAAGAGCAAACGATTTTGTAAGAAGATTAAATGCAAAAGTAATAGTAGAAGAAGATATAAAAGATGAAGAACAAGCAGAAGATAACGAAAATTATGACTATATTGTAGATTTAAAAGCAAAATCTGCATCTCTTACTGCAAAAGGAATTAAAAAAGCAGAAGAGTTCTTTGGTATTACAAATTTTAACGATTTAGACAATTCAGAAATTGTACACCATGTAAACCAAGCCTTACGTGCACATGGTGTTATGAAACGTGATATCGATTACATGGTAAAAGATGGAGAAGTACTAATTGTTGATGAATTTACAGGAAGAATTATGTATGGAAGAAGATATAATAATGGTCTTCATCAAGCAATAGAAGCAAAAGAAGGAGTAAAGATAGCAGATGAATCTAAAACACTTGCAACAATCACATTCCAAAACTACTTTAGAATGTATGATAAATTAGCAGGTATGACTGGTACTGCTATGACAGAAGAATCTGAATTTAGAGAAATATACAATTTAGATGTTATTGCTATACCAACTAATAAACCAGTAGCACGTAATGATGAAAATGACGTTATTTATAAAAATGAAGCTGCAAAATATAGAGCAATTGTAAACAGTGTAAAAGAAAGTAATGCTAAAGGACAACCAGTGTTAGTAGGTACTGTATCAATTGAAAAATCTGAAAAACTAAGTAAAATATTGAAAAGAGAAGGAATACCACATTCAGTATTAAATGCAAAATACCATGAGCAAGAAGCTGCAATTATTGCACAAGCAGGTAAATTTGGAGCAGTTACTATTGCAACAAACATGGCAGGACGTGGTACAGATATTATGCTTGGTGGAAACAGTGAATATCTTGCAAGAGAAGAAATGAAAAGGTTAAAATACACAGATGAGCAAATAGAAGAAGCAATAGCATTTAATGAAACAGATGACAAAAGTATATTAGAGTCAAGAGAAAAATTTAGAAATTTAGTAAAGAAATATGATGAAGAAATTAAAGAAGAAAAAGAAAAAGTAATTGCTGCTGGTGGTTTAAAAATCATTGGTACAGAAAGACATGAGTCTAGAAGAATTGATAATCAGCTTCGTGGACGTAGTGGACGTCAAGGGGATATGGGTGAATCTAAATTCTATATAGGTCTGGATGATGATTTAATGAAGATCTTTGGTGGAGATATGATTACAGGTGTATATAATACCTTAGGTGCAGATGAAGATATGCCAATAGAATCTAGAATTATTTCTGGTGCAGTAGAAAAAGCACAAAAAAGAGTAGAAGGCAGAAACTTTAGTATTCGTAAACATGTACTTCAATATGATGATGTTATGAACACACAAAGAGAGATTATCTATTCACAAAGAAGACAAGTATTAGATGGACAAAGTTTAAAAGAAAATATCAAAAACATGATTACAGAATTAGCAGAAATTTTAGTAAATTCATATTCTATGGAAGAAGTTGTTAATAAAGAAGCATTAAAAGAAGAGATTCGTACAACATTTGGTTTAGAAGATATTGAAGCTTTAAAGAATACAAAATTTGATGAACAAAAACTACTAAAAGAACTAAAAGAAAAAGCATTAGCTCGTTATGAAGAAAAAGAACAAGAAATTGGAGAAGAAGAGTTAAGAGAATTAGAGCGAGTTGTTATGTTAAAAGTAGTAGATCAAAAATGGATGGATCATATAGATGCAATGGATGAGCTAAAAGATGGAATAGGGCTTCGTGCATATGGTCAAAAAGATCCAGTGGTTCAATATCGTATAGAAGGAACAGAAATGTTTGAACAAATGGTATATGATATACATTATGATGTTGTAAAAATATTACTAAACATACAAAAACAAACTGAAATAAGAAGAGCTGAAACTGCAAGAATTACAAATGCTTCATTAGAAAATATAAATCAGTTAAATGGAGAAACAGAACAAACACATGTAACTGTACGAAATGAAGGACCAACAATAGGAAGAAACGACCCATGCCCATGTGGAAGTGGGAAGAAATACAAAAATTGCTGTGGAAGAAATGAGTAATATCAAGGGTTATAGAGGTTAGGTAAGTAAACATAACTATGAAAACATACCAAATTGTTTGCATTTTGTTTGCAAAATGTTTTCATAGTTTGAAATAAAATCTTTGGAGTACTTGAAATTAAAGGATTATGTGATTGAAAACAAAGTGAATACCAATAATAAAAGGATGAAAGTCAATAGTTGGGGTGGAAAACTTGGAAGATTTAAAAATTATTAATGCAGACAATTTACTATATACATCTTTAGGTGAAACAGAATTGTTTGATTATGTTAATTGGTATAATAACATTAGAATACATAGTTCTTTAGATTATTTAACACCAATTGAATATAAAAAAGTGTCCTTATAAAAATTGTCCAAAAAAGTATTGACAATCCAATATAAGTAGGTTATTTGAAGTGGACAATAGTGCCATCCACACACCTTTAAAAGGTCAAAAGAGATGCAGGATTTGGCACACCTGCCAAATAACCAACGGTAAAAAAGGTAGAGATTTAGGTCTTTACCTTTAATTTTTTAGAAATATTACTAAATTGTTTGACACACAAGTTTTGATATAGTAAAATGTTTTTAGTAAGACCTAGACAATGTAGCTACAAGCTAAGCGTATGTTAAGTACGTTGCTATCTAGGCATTTTTATTATAATTTAAAAATCGAATGTAAACATTGTTTGCATTTTGTTTGCAAAAATAAGAAAACATATACAAAACTAATACTAATAATACGATAAATATAAATCTCTATAATCCGTGATATTATTAGTATAAATAATATTTTATGGTATTGATAATACAGAAATAAAGTCTTCTTGTGGAAGTGGGAAGAAATACAAGAATTGTTGCGGAAAATAGGAGAATTGATGTGAAATCAGGTGAACCCTACCAATAAGCGGGAGTTGTAGATTGAACTGTTAAGAATTTCTTGACAGTTCAAAATTAATTTGAAGTGGCTTTTTTTAAAGCATTTGACAAATAAAATATGAAACAATATAATATTGACAGATAAATATTGAACCTGTCAGAATTTCTGATATGCCCCCTGTCAAGTAGACAGGTTAAATATCTAAAATTTATGCTTAAAA
>CANOGC010000064.1 GCA_947565445.1 uncultured Clostridium sp.
ACTATTCCACTTTCTACTGTTTCATTTGTTTGGGCTACACTAAATCCTGTATATGTTTTTGCTGTCGCTGTTACTGTACTTCCTATTTCTCCTTTTAACGGCTTTGTTTCTTGTTCTCCTGTTTCAGTATTTGTTGTTACTATTGTATCCTCTATTTCTGCTAATTCATAACCTGTTTTATCTACTTTTTGTTTATAATGCTCTACCTTATATGATGCATGCGTATATTCACTTACTTCTACAGACTCTGGTTTAGGCATACCTCTTAAATATGGTAATGTTTTTTCTTCTTCCATTTGCCATACTGTATCAAAATCCCATCCTACATAAGTATCTTCCCATAGCATTTCTGATAGAATTTTTGGAGTTCCATATATACTTGTTTGAGCACCTGTTACTTCTGGACACCAATATATAGAAGATATTGATTTTGCATTACTTTGTTTTTTTGTTATTAATCCTCCTTTTTCTGCTTCTCCTATCAATTTTCCTATTGCGTAACTATTTTTAATATTTCCATAACTATTATAATCACTTTTATAACATAATAACCCTCCTATATTTGCTTGCTTAGCTATTATAGTAGATGTAGAATATGTATTTGATATAGTTTCAGAATTATAACCAAAGTCAGCGGAACCTATTAAACCACCTATATTGGTTTCTTCTGTATCTTCTTCTACTTCTATTTTGCCTATTGCATATGCTTTATCTACATTTCCCCCATATTTTCTTCCAATTAATCCTCCTATTGTTGCACTTGATGCATCTTTTATTGTTATATTTCCTGTTGCATATGAATTTGTTGTATCATCACTACTACCGTTTTGAGATCCTATTAGTCCTCCTATTGTTCCAGCCTTCTCTATTGCTATATTTCCTGTTGCATATGAATTTGTTATATCTCCTTTCGACACTCCTACTAGTCCTCCTGTATAACTATTGATTGCCGTTTGTACATTAATTTTTACTGTTGCACATGAATCTGTTATATCTGCATCCGACTCTCCTACTAAACCTCCTATTGTTGCATATATATGTGAATATTTTATTAGTATATTTCCTATTGCACATGAGTTGGTTATTTTTCCAGATTCTGAATATCCTATTAGTCCACCTATATATAACTTTTTTGAATTATTTACTCCATCTTTTATATTTCCACTTACGTTTACATTTTCTATAGTTCCTCCACCATATCCTATTTTTCCTGCAATTCCTCCAACATAAGCATCACCAGCTGTATATATGCTTGTTATATCTACATTTTCTAAGGTTAAATTTTTTATTGTACCACCATTTACGTATCCAAATAATCCAACATATGCGTTGTCTTGAGATATTGTTAAGTTACTAATTTTATACCCATTTCCATCAAGTGTTCCTTTAAATGGTTCACTAGCGGTCAATCCTATAGTTCTAAATGGTTTGCTTTCTAAATCAATATCATTCATCAATATGTAATTTCCTGCAAGATTTTGTTTAATATTTTTTAAATCTTCTACTGTATATATTCCTGTATATCCTTCTGGTACAGTCTCTTGCATTCCTCTTAATTCTGTTTTTTCTACTTCACTTAGCCTTGTTTCTTGTTTACTAGACATGTTTATTAATATTGGTACTGCACATAGTATTAATGCACCAATTACTGCCACTATTATAATAACCCTATTCCTTATCTTTTTTTTCATATGTTCCTCCCTGTTTGACTTTATAATTTTCCTTACTCTAATGTTAAATTATTTCGAAAATAAAAGCAATATCAAGTTTTTCCAAGTTATCCAATTATTACAAGGTATTATGTTGATAAATAATAGGGAAATAGTATGTTTGACATGTTTCTTTCTTTTATTACATTTTTATTTCTTTTTTGTAAAAAAAGAACGCGTAAGAACTGTTTTTCCTACGCGTTCAATGCATTCTACTAAAGATTATTTTTGAAATACTTTTCTACTAAATCTATTAATTCTCTTGCTGTATCTATTTGAATTTTTGTTTCTTCATCTGTTGGAATAAATTCATCATCATAATCACTATCTTCTCTTATTTTACTTGCTTGACTTATTTTTTTACTAATTATTTTAGGAAATTTCTCAGTTTTTATATAGTACTGGTTAAAATATGCTAAAACATCTTTATGCCTTTTAAAGTCCACTTTTTCTAAAGCAAGTACTGCTTTTATTGCATGAAAAATTGAATAATATGCCCTATTGTTAGCATTTAAATATCTCTTATGCTCATAATTAAATTCTGCATCAGATAAATCTTGCTTTGCTCTTTCTAATCGGTATTTAGCAAATGCACTTACTGTTACATTTTCATCCATGTATAACCACTCCCTCTTTTTTGACATTCATATAAAATGGTATTATATTTATTCTATTATTATATTTTTCAATATTCCTTACAATTGGAGAAATTATAATATCATTTTCAAGTTCTAAGTCGCAAGCTAAATCTCGTATTTTTGCCCTATATTCTACAAGTTCATCGTCATTAAAATCAGTTAATATCATTAGATCTATATCAGAATTTTTACTATAATCTCCTCTTGCATATGAACCATATAATATTACTTTTTTTAATCTATTTCCTATCAATTCTGATACTTCTGATATAAATTTATTTAGTATTTTATCAATTTTATTTGGCATAACAACTTCCCTCACTTTTTTATTAAAACTCCATTATCTATATTAAACCATAAATCAAGTCATTTATCAATAAATAATGTACAAGAAGTAAGAAAATGTGTTACTAGATAATGGTTTTAGATAAAAATTGAATACAAACGTCGTAGGGGCGAGCATCGCTCGTCCGCTACATAGAAATTTCTATAAAAATATTTATTTGTATCTCAATTTATAATATATTCTCTTATTATTTTTCCTTTTAACGGTTGTACTATTCATCAAGTAATTTCTTCGAAGATGGACGAGCAATGCTCGCCCCTACAAATGCATTATATCAATGTCTTCGAAGATTTTTAAAAAAAATACCATTATCCAGTAACAGAAAATTGTTACAAGATAATGGTTTTAGATAAAATTGAATACAAACGTCGTAGGGGCGAGCATCGCTCGTCCGTCTTCGAAGAAATTACTCTAAAGATATTGAAAATAACAGAAAATATAGTATAATACAAATGGAGTTTGGGCAGAAAGGACTATATGAAAAAACATATACTAAAAAGAAAAGATATACGATTAAAGCAATATGATTATTCAAGAGTAGGATACTATTTTATAACAATTTGTACTAAAAATCGAGAATGTATATTATCAAAAATTAAAAATATAAAGAATACATCTATAACAGAACTTACATTAGAGGGTAATGTTGTTAATAATCGGATTGCAACAAATTGAACTAATATATTCTAACATAATAGTTGATGAATATATAATTATGCCAAACCATATACATATGATTTTAGCAATAAATAAACAATACAACAATTCTATAAGCAAAATAATACAGCAGTTTAAAGGAAAAATAACGAAAGAAATTGGATATAGTATATGGCAAAAATTATTCTATGAACATATAATAAGAAATGAGAAAGAATATCTAAAAATAAAAGAATATGTTATAAATAATCCTAATAATTGGGATACAGATGAATATTTTTAAAGTGATTTCTTCGAAGACGGACGAGCAATGCTCGCCCCTACAACGTTTGTATTCAATTTTTATCTAATACCATTATCCAGTAACGAAAATGTATTTTTAGAACACATGTAGCTTGTACATATGTCGTGTACTTTATACAAACAATACCCTACAACTTAACCTTGTTATATCAGAGAAAGAAAGTTCGTTTCAATAATTCTATTGTTCTATAATAATGGTGTCATATAAATTGGTAAATATATTATTCCATTTTCTTCTTTTAAGTCTTTTGTATGGATAACATATGGAATATGCAGTTGTTTACTGTACTTGTTAATAAATTTCTTTAATGATGATATTGTATAGTTTTTACCTGATTTTACTTCTATTGGTGAAATATTATGCCTATTTCCTATCTTAGATTTTGCAATTAGAAAGTCTATCTCCATTCTAGATGATGCATCTTCTCTTGATGGGTTAGAATAAAAGTATAGCTTATGTCCATTTGCAACTAACATTTGTGATACTATATTTTCAATTATCATTCCTTCATTGAACTCTAGTTTATCAAATAGTATTTTTTTATATATTTCTTCATTTACTATTCCATTTTCATCAAAGGAATGAGAAATTAAAAGCCCTGTATCTGCCATATAACATTTTAATGTCATAAAATCAGTATTTAACTTTAATCCTATATTAGGATTAGTTGAATTATAACATGGATTCATTACCATTGCATCTTTTAACCAAAATAATGCATCTTCATACTCTCTAAATCTTGCTTCTTTACTAATAGAGGCTAATCTAAATTTTTTTTCATGTTTTTGTAATTGTGCTGGTATTTCATCAAAAATGCTTTCAACTTTTAAATTATAACCTTCTGCATGTTTTCCTATATCTTGCCTATATAAATTCAAAATGTTTCTTTTTACTCTATCTACTTTTTTAAAATCTTTTGTTTTAACGTATTCTTCTACTGCTTGTGGCATTCCTCCAACTATTATATATTGTCTAAAATAATCCATAGCCTTTCTATGCATTGCTTGGCCTAATGGTTTTGTTTCTTTGTAGCACTTTTTTATTAATTCCATAATATTTTCATTTCCTAATGCCCATAGAAATTCTTCAAAATCCATTGGATACATTTCAATATGTTCTTCTTCTGAAGGAATTAATATATCTTTTACATTCTTTTTTATAGACATTAATGAACCTGTTTCTATATAGTCAAATCTTCCATCTTCTATTAAATATTTTATTGCAGACCTTGCTTTAGGATATAATTGTACTTCATCAAATACTATTAAGCTTTCGTGTTCATATAGCTTTATATTAAAATAATTTGATAAGTATAAAAATAAACTGTCCATATCATTTAAATAATATTCAAATAAGTCTTTTACATCTTTTGAAACTTTGTTAAAATCTATTATTATATGGCTCTTATAGTTTTCTTTTGCAAATTTTTCTACTATATAACTTTTTCCAACACGTCTTGCACCATCTATTAATAGTGCTGTTTTTCCTTTGCTGTTTTCTTTCCATTCAACTAATTTTTTATATATTTTTCTTTCCATTATACCGCCTTTCACCTGAACGAGTTTTTTATTAAAGTTATTTATCACTAAATCAAGATTTTTATATTTATATATTATCACTAAAACTATATTTTTGCAATACCTATAATATATTTTTTATTCGGGCGATTAATAATCGCCCCTACAAAATAGAGCCTTTTCTTATACAGCACAAGACAGCCTAATTTTAAGCTGTCTTGTACTGTTATATATTATGACTTATATTTTACAAAATATACTACTGCTATTCCTAGTAATCCCATTATTGCTCCTAATGTTATGGTTTCTTCTCCTGTTTTTGGTAATATACTTGGTTTTTCTTCTTTTCCGTCATCTTTTCCTGCATTAGGATCTTTATAATTTGGATCTTTTGTCCATACTGCTGTTATTGTTTGTTCTTTAGTTATGTCATCTAAAACTTTATTCCAACTTAGGATATATCCTGGTTTTGTTAAGTTCGGTGGTGTTGCTGTTCCTCCATATATTACTTCTTCTTCTTTCACTATATCATTTCCATCTTTAAAGATTACTGTAAATATCTTATATTTATAATATAGTTTTAATATAAGTTCACTATCTTCTTTAATTTCTCCTTCTCTTATTGCTCCTTCATGTTTTTCATTTAACTCATATTCGTTATATGTCTTTGGTACTGCTAATACCACATCTCCTATATCTCCTACTAGTTTATCTGTTTCTTTTAAGCTATATCCTCCTTCTTTTGTTTCTACATAATGCTCTACTTTATATTCTCTTTTCTCTTCTGGTAGTTTTGTCCATACCGCATTTATTGTTTGTTCCCCTGTTATATTGTCTAATGCTTTATCCCAACTTAATGTATATCCTGGTTTTGTTAAGTTTGGTGGTGTTGCTTCTTCTCCATGTAGCACTTCTACTACACTTACTACCTCATCTCCATCTTTAAATGTTACTGTGTATTTTAGTCTATAATATAATAGTATTAGTTCTAATTTCTCATCTGATGTTATTGTTCCACTTGGGCGTCTTTCGGTTGCTTCTGTATTTTCTGCATATCCTACATATGCTTTCGGAATAGCATTTACTACACTTCCTAATTGTCCTTGTAGTTTTTCTTCTTCTACTAGTTCATATGTATTTGTATTTCCTTGTTGTTTGTAATGTTTTACTACATATTCTACTAGTGTTTCTGGATCTTCTATATCTGGTATTCCATCTCCATCTGTGTCTCTTAACCATACTGTATTTACTGTTAGATTACTTATTACATTATTATATTCTTTGTCCCATCTTAGTACATATCCTTCTTTTGTAGGTGCTGGTGTTGGTTCTACTGCTGATGTTCCATATGATACTGTTTGTGTATTTAATACAGTGTCTCCATCTTTAAATGTTACTTGATATGTTAGCATGTCATAATATAGTTTTAGTTCTAAACTTCCATCTGCTGTTATTGTTCCACTTGGTCTTCTTTCTGGAGTAGTAGTGTTTTCTACATATCCTTCATATGTTTTTGGTACCGCATTTACATTTGCTCCTGTTTGTCCTGTTAATTCTTCTGTTTCTGCTAATGTATATCCATTTTCTGTTTGTTTATAATGTAATACTTTGTATGCTGTATTTCCATTTGCATTCCAACTAGCATAGTATGTTTTATTATTTAAGTCACTTGCTGTTACTTGTGATACCACATTTCCTGTTAAGCTTTCATTATCATACCATCCTCCAAATGTGTATCCTTCTTTTGTTACATCCTCTGGTAAGTTTCCTCCTATTCCATATGTGTATTCTGTCATGTAGTTTGTATCGTTTATTGTTCCTCCATTTGGATTTAATGTTATGGTATATGTGTTTCTATCATAATATAGCTTTAATGTTAAGCTTCCATCATCTACTACTGTTCCTGATGGTATTCTTTCTGTTGTTGTTTGATTTTCACTAAATCCTGCATATGTTTTTGGTGTTGCTGTTACTGTTGTTCCTAAGTTTCCTGTTGTTTCTTCTTTTTCTGGCTCTTCATATCCGTTTTGTGCTACATTTTGTTTGTAATGTAGTACCGTGTATCTTACTTGTGTGTCTGTATCTTCTATATCTGGTATTCCATCTTTATCTGTGTCTTTTAACCATACTGCGTTTACTGTTATATCACTTGTTACATTATTAAATGTTTTATCCCATCTTAATACATATCCGTCTTTTGTTAAACTTGGTGCTGTTGCTCCTGTTCCATGGTTTACTTGTTCTGTTTTTGCTATTTCTTCTCCATCTTTAAATGTTACTGTATGTTTATTTACTGTCCATACTGCATTTACTGTTAAATCTCCTGTTATATTATTAAATGCTTTATCCCAACTTAATGTATATCCTTCTTTTGTTAAACTTGGTGCTGTTGCTGCTCCTCCATGGCTTACTTCTTGTCTTTTAACTTCTTCTGTTCCATTCATAAATACTACTGTGTGGTTATTCGCATTCCATTTTGCCCAATATGTTTTATTTCCTGTTTCTGTTGCTCCTATTACTGTTACCGCTGTTCCTGATAAGCTACTATTATCATACCATCCTCCAAATGTATTTCCTGTTTTTGTCACATTTGTTGGAAGTGTTGTAGTTGTTCCATATGTATAGCTTGTTACATTTCCACTGTTTATAGTTCCTCCATTTGCATTTAATGTTACTGTATATGTATTTGGTGTCCATTTTGCATAATATGTCTTGTTTCCTGTTTCTGTACTACCTATACTTATTATTCTACTTCCTGAAAAACTACTATTATCATACCATCCTCCAAATGTATATCCTGTTTTGGTTACATTTGTTGGTAAATTTGTAGTTGTTCCATATGTGTACTCTGTTATATCTCCACTATTTATTGTTCCTCCATTTTTATTTAATGTTACTCTATATGTATTTGCTGTCCATTTTGCCCAATATGTCTTGTTTCCTGTTTCTGTACTACTTATACTTGTTACTCTACTTCCTGTACAAGCACTATTATCATACCATCCACCAAATGTATATCCTGTTTTGGTTACACTTGTTGGTAGTGTTGCTCCTGTTCCTGCCTTATAACTTCTTATATTTCCGCTATTTATTGTTCCTCCATTTGTATTTAATGTTACTGTATATTCAGTAGTTGTTATTCTTCTCCACAACCCTGTAGCTTTATTGCTTGATGACTCTATGCCATTTCCCATTAATGCATAACTTCCTGTTGCCCATAAATCACCTTGAGAATCTATTGCATAAGAAGTTCCTATACTAACACTTCCTGATGAAGTACTTATATCTATATATGTCCTTTCTGAATTTAACATAGTAGGAGTAGTTACATCTAATTGATTTCCTGTACCTAAATCATAACCTCCATTTAGCCCCATGCCCCATAATTTTCCATTATTATCTAATAATAATACATTATTTATTGACATGCTTATATCTTTAAAATTTTTTCCACTTATAACCTTAGTTAGAGTATTATATTGTAGTCCTCGATTATCTACACCAAATCCATAGTTATCATTTTCTCCCCAACCCCATATATTACCATTATTATCTATTGCTAACGTCGTTATTCCTACTGTATATATTTTTACAAAGTTGGTTCCACTGCTAATTTTAACTGGAGCACTTGGAGTATCTGCCCCTCCTAGATTAGTTCCATTTCCTAACATACCTTGTCCCCAAGACCAAATATTTCCACTAGTATCTATCGCTGCCACCCAAACACCTCCACCACCAATTTCTTTAAAGGTAGTTCCAGATTGGATTTGAATAGGTGTTAAACTATTTGTTTCTAATCTATTTCCTAATCTTCCAGTCGCTCCATTTCCCCAGCCCCATAATTTTCCTGATGAATCAATTGCAAACATTGTTCCATTTCCTAGTGTGCTTACTTTTGTAAATGTAGTTCCTGCTTTTACTTTTGTTGGTGTTGTTATGTATGAACTTGTACTTCCTATTCCTAATTGTCCATCACTATTATCTCCGCATACCCATAAGTTTCCACTTGTATCTATTGCTGCTCCTACTGTGCCACTACACTTAACAGATTTAAATTTTGTTCCTTGCATTACATGTGTAGGTACATAGTATGTATTAGTGTCTCTTGTAAATAATTGTCCATAATTGTTACTTCCCCACGCCCATAAATTTCCATCTGAATCTATTGCTAATGTTGCCATACCGATTTCCGACCAGTTGAAACTTGTTTAAATTTCATATTATATGGAAAATCATTTGCAGTTAGTATTCCCCTTGGATCTGTCGCTTGTTTTGTTTCAATTTCTTCTAACTTACCTAATCTATTAACTTCTTTATTTGACACATTTATTAATATTGGTATTAGGCACAATATTAATGCTCCGTATTATACTTACTATTGCAATTATAATATTTCTTGTTTTCTTCTTCATATGTTTCTCCTTCTTTCTTTATATCATTTCTTATTTTAG
>CANOGC010000065.1 GCA_947565445.1 uncultured Clostridium sp.
CTTGTTCTTCTATTGTATATGTAATAGCGTTTCCATTTGCATCGTATTTTGGTAAATCTTCAAATGTTACTGTCTTGTTTTCTTCTGTGGTTATTGTTTGTTGTTGTACTTCTTCTGTTCCTGCTTTTACTACTATTTTGATGTTTTCTGGTCTATGTACTCTTTGGGCTTCTGTGTCTTGCCATACTTTTTCTACTGTTATGCTTATTACTATTTTTTCTAGTGTAATACTTCCTTCTCCGTCTTCGAATGTTATATTTCCATCTTCATCTACATTAAATCTATGGTCTGTTTCATCTGGTTTGTATCCTGTTGGTACTTCTTCTACCTTGTATATATAGTCTCCTGGTTCTACTCCAGGAAATGTTACTTCTCCATTTTCTCCTGTTGTTCCTTTTACTGGATTTCCTTCTTCATCTACTATTTCATTTCCTTCTCCATCATATATTCCTATTATTACTCCTGGTATTCCTACTTCTATTTCTATGTTTCCTGATCTTATTCTATCGTTGTAGATTATTCCATTTGAATTCTCTCCAAATATTATTCTTGCTCTGTTATCTATTGTTACACTGTATGTTGTTCCATTTAATACATATCCTCGTGGTGCTTCTATCTCTTTGTATTTGTAGCTTCCTTCTTCTACTTTTGTAAATGTTACTTGTCCTTCTTTGTTTGTTACTCCTTGTTTTAATAGTGTTGTTCCATCACTACTATATAACCCTATTGTTGCTCCTTCTAGTGGTATTGTTGTTCCTGTTTTGTATTTTGTTATGGTTAGGTTTGCTATTACTTTTCCGTTTTCATTTTTGTAGATTATTTCTCCATCTTCTGTTATGATAAATCCATAGGTGTTATCGTCTCCATCTATTTTGTATTGATATTCTCCTTCTTCTAATCCACTAAATGTTCCATTTCCATTTCCGTCTGTTATTATTGTTACTGGGTCTCCATTTTCATCATATATTTTATTTCCATCTTTATCGTATAGATGTACACCTGTTCCTTCTTCTCTTCCTGTTTCTATTGGTACATCTTTTATTATTCCTCCTGTTGCATATTCATTATATATTGTTCCATTGTTGTTTGTTATATGGCTTACTACTCCTCCTTCACTTAATGCGAATTTATACATTTTCTGGTTTACCTTAAATCCACTTGGTGCTACTATTTCTCTATACTGATATGTTCCTGCTTGTAACCCTGCAAATACTGCTTGTCCATTTCTGTTTGTTGTTCTTTTTATATGGTTTCCTTCACTATCTAATATTTTTCTTCCTTCTAAATCATATAGCCCTATTACTGCTCCTTCTAATGGATATGTTTCTCCTCCATTTGTGTATCTTTTTCTTATTATTACTGTTCCTGTTTCTACTTCGTTTCCTATTGTTCCTCCATTTGTTGTTTCATTTCCGTCTGGCCCATAGAATGTTACTGTTCCATCTTCGTTTACTACAAATTTGTATTTGTTTTCGTCTCTATTATATCCTTCTGGTGCTTCTATTTCTTCGTAATAGTATGTTCCTGGCTCTAACTTTTCAAATGTTACTTGACCGTTTTCATTTGTTGTTTTTTGTATCTGGTTTCCATCTTCTCCTATAATTGGATTTTTGTTTCCATCATATATTCCTATTATTGCTCCTTGTAGTGGTTCATCTGTTTCTCCATCTTTTATTGTTATTGTTACATCTGCTCTTATTTTTTCGTTGTATATTATTCCTGCATTTTCTTCTACATATGTTAGGCTTCCATCTTTTGCTACTGTTACTGTATATTCTGTGTAGTTTTCTCTATATTTTGGTTTTACTGTTGTTTGTTTGTATTTGTATGTTCCTGGGTTTACTTTGCTAAAGCTTATTTTTCCTTCTTCATTTGTTACGGCTGTTAGCGGTGTTCCATCTTCTCCTAATACTTCTGTTCCGTCTTCATTGTATAGCCCTATTGTTATTCCTTGTAGTCCTTCTTCTGTTACATCATCTCTACTTTGTATTTCTATTGTTAATGGGGCTGTTTCTATTTGTAATGTTATTTCTTCATTTGTTTCTACATCTACTGCTATTCCTTCTTCTGTCATTTTAAATGTATATACCGTTTTATCTTCTGCATATCCCGCTGGTGTTTCTGTTTCTTCTACTGTGTATGTTCCTACACTTAAATCTTTTATCCAAAATATTCCTTTTGAGTTTGTTCCTCCTTGTCTTACTATTTCTCCTGCACTATTTTTTACTTGATATCTTCCATCTGTTAATATTGCTCCATCTGTTCCTTTTCTTGTTAATCCTACTCTTGTTTCATAGTCTACTTCTTCCCTTGTTACTTCTTCTGGTAAGCCAAATATTTTTAAGTATGCTAAACTTCCTCCTTCTGGCTCTATTGCCCATGTATTTTCATCAAAAACCCATCCTTCATATGCATCTTGATACAATAGCTCTTGTACTCCTTTTGCGGTTCCTCCTGCACTTTCTTCGCATCCTGTTAGCTTTGGTGAATAATATGAATTGGTAATTGTAACATTATCATATTTTTTAACACCTATTAATCCTCCAGCAGTTCCACTTTTAGCTTTTGTCTTGCCTATTGCATAAGAGTTTTTTAATGTTATACTAGCAGATGAAAAATATCCAACCAATCCTCCTACTTTGTCATCTCCTGTTACTGAGCCTAGTGCATATGTATTATTTGTTGTATTTCCACCAGAACTACTTACAGATCCAATTAGTCCTCCTACCTCGGTAGTTCCTATTACATTTCCTTTTGAATATGATGTATTTATTTTAAGATCGTTGTTAGATGAACCAACCAATCCTCCTACTCTATTAGTTCCAGTTACATCTCCTATTGCGTAACAATTACTTATTGTCCCAACATCATAATTTCCATTCAAACCTGAACTACCTGTGAATCCAACTAATCCTCCTATATTAATACTATCTCCTATACCTATAACCTCTCCTATTGCATGTGAATTGCTTATACTACTATTATTAGAATTATTTACATATATAGTATTATATAATCTACCAACTAGTCCTCCTACACTATTTGTTCCCGTTACTGTCCCCGTTGCATATGTATTATCTATAATAGTTCTATCTGCTGAGCCAACTAATCCTCCTACACTATTACTTCCTGTTACTGTTCCCATTGCATACGAATTTCTTATTTCACTTTTATCAGATTTAGTTATTTCTCCAACTAGACCTCCTACTCCCCTAACTCCTGTTACATTTCCTGTTGTATAGCAATTATTTATTATTACTCCACTACTTGAACCAATTAATCCTCCTGCATAATCATTCCCTACTATTAATCCTGTTGCATAACAATTAGTTATAGTACTACTATAACTTCCTGCTATTCCTCCCACACTTGAATTTTTACCATTTGCTGTAAATTTTCCTGTTGTATAACAATTATATATAGTAGTAGCACTTCCTTTACCAACTATTCCACCTACATATATAGTAGTTGCAGAAGCATCTATATCTATAGTTGTATATGAATTGCTTATACTACCATTAGAAAATCCTCCTATTATACCTCCTATACTATGGCTATACGCTTCTTTCGCAGATTCTATTTTTCCTATTCCTATTATTCGTATATTATCAATATTGCCGTTGCCCATATGTCCACACAAAGTGCCTATGCTACTATTAGTACTTTTATATGTACTCTTTACATTTACATTTTCTAATGTTAAGTTTTGCACTGTTCCACCATTAATGTTGGCAAACATTCCTACATATTCGTTATCAGAGTTTATTGTTAAGTTCGATATGGTGTGGTAATTTCCTTCTAATGTTCCTGTAAATCGCTTCTCCCAAGCTATTCCAATTGGTGTAAATTCTTCTCCTGTCATGTCTAAATCTACCATTAATATATATTTTCCTGCAACATTATTCTCTATGTTTCTTAGCCCATCTGCATCATATATTCCTATATACCCTTCTGGCACTTCTTCTACACTTGCTTTTATTTCTTCTTCGTTTTTTTCTATTGCTATTTTTTTTGGCAAGTTTACTATAAAATAAACACTCACAAAAGCTATTACTATGGCAATAGCTAAAGCAAATAATATCTTTCCCTTGTTTTTTATAATAAAGTTTTTCATAAGTTTTCTCCCCTAAATAATACATTATTCTACTTTTTATTATACAAGGTTTTATTCAAATTTCATATAGGTTTTGTGCTAGAACATTTTTCCAGTTTCCTTACAGCCTTACGGAAAACAGCACTTATATTCATTTCTTTACCATATTAAATTTATGTTATGTTTATGTTACATTTTAGACACTTTTTTACACTTTTCTTAGGGAATTGTGGAAATAGCAAAATAGAGAATATTTCTATCCTCTATTTTAATCCTAGTTAAATGATTTAATAATATAATAATAAGCTTCTTCATTTATTTTTTGTATTACTTTTAACCTTTTCCTATACTCTTTAGGTATTTCTATATTCTGCACATTAGATTTTCTATATTTTTCTATTATTTTAGCATTATTTCTTATTAAATACACTAGATATTTTACTTTGCTAGCTGCTAATAATACTTCTTTATCTATCAAAAATTTCTTTTCTAGTCTAAAATTTGCAATTTTCTTCATACCAATACTTATTTTTTCTAAATTTGTTTTATCTTGCATTAAAATAATATCATTTGCAAATCCTTCTATGTCGTCTAAGACATCTATATATATAATTTCCCTTAACTTTCTATAATTAATCTCTCTATTAGCCATGTTTATAAAACTTTCTCTAATTTCAGTAATATTTTCAGCTTCATTAAAAAGTTTATCTACATCATAAAGTTGTTTCATAAGTTCAAGTTCTTTATTTGATTCATAACTTATTCCTGTCGTTCTCGGTGCTAAAACTGTTAATTTATCTCCCAAAATACTTTCAATTGAAGGTACTTTTACACTTAATCTACTTTCTACTTTTAACTTTTTATTTTGAATCTTCTTTTCAATTACTTTCGGATATACATTACTTTCATAAGCAACATCTAATAATATGTATTTTTCGGAATCATCTGTAACTGAATTAAAAAACAACTTATAGTGCTGTAATTCCATTCTTTGACTTGCAGAATTCTTACGTATATTTTCTTCTAACCTTGTAAATAAATGGCTCTTTTGAACTATTTCGTTTAGTATAAGTTTTACATTTTCTTTACTTTCTTTAGTAATTATATCCACATCAACTGAAAATCTTTTAATTTCATTTAATAATAATATTAGAGAAGTTCCTCCTTTAAAAATAAAATCTAAATCTTCATTTACTAAACTTTCAACTAAATATAATACCCCAATTGTTTTCTCCAATAGTTGCATATCTGCTGATGGATTTTCTTTTTTTAATTCTTTTATCGTGTCTTCTAAAAACTGTTTGCTTTCAATTTGCTCTATTAACATATTATTGCTCCTTATAATTTGTACTTTCTTGGTATATATAAACTATTCATAAATTTTTTATATTCTCCTATATTCGTTCTATGTTCAGCATATTTCATTAACCTTTTTAAGTCAATATCATATTTCTCAAAAATATTTTCATATATTGTTTCTAATTCTTTTCCCTGATATTGAATATATAACTCGTCTACATATAAATCTAGCATTATTTTTTCTATTGTTACACATTTTTTATTTTTTAATGGCGATTTAGTATGTAATGGTTTAACTATTATTAGTTTTTCTGTATTTGAATATATATCTTTATTATATTTAAGTATATCTTGTGTAATAATTGTATATCTTTTTAGGTATTTAGTTTTTAATAGATTTACAATTAATTCTATTGCTATTTTTTCTGTTTCAACAATTATATAGTTATTTACTACATAATGTAATGTAAACTCATTTAAAATATTAGTATCCCATACTACAAGGCTAATGTTTGGATACTCTGTTTTTACTAATTTATATATTGTTTTTTCTCTCTCTTCTCCTCTATATTCATATATAGACTTTGTAACTACTATATATCTACTTTTTTCTATTTCTTTTATTATGTTATTGCTTTTTAATATTCCAATAATATTTCTTATTGTTTTCTCACTTTGAATATTACATATGTTTTTTGCAATTTTTTCAATATCTTGTCTTTCTAAAATCTTATCTATATATTTTTGCCTAATTTCATTTAATATCTGACCATATTTCATATTTTTCCTCCTTTGGGCATTTTGAATATATTCTATTTTTTTCATTTTGCCCCTTACGATATTATTTTAACATATATTTTTTATATAGTCAATTTTTATAAATAATCTCGTCGTGCCAAATGGCCAAAAAGATGAACATATTTAACATATTAAACATGCTCATCTTTCCTATTTTTATTTACTTTTTCATTTTGATGTAGTTATATGTTAGCATAATTGCTGAGCCCGAAAGCACTATTACTGCTATTACTAATACCACTATTGTTTCTCCTGTTTTTGGTAAGTTTCCTATGTAATCATTTGGTATGTTTGGTTTTACTGGTACATTTGGCGTTGTTGGTTCTTGTGGTTTGCTTGGTGTGTCTGGCTGTGTTGGTCTGTCTGGTTCCTCTGGCTTATCAGGTTCTGTTGGTTTGTCTGGAATATCTGGTTCTTCTGGTGGGTCTACTGGGTCGTCTGGCTCTACTGGGTCTATTGGTTTTTTCTTGTTGTAGATTATTCCTTCATTTGTTCCATACGTTACACTTCCATCTTCTCCTATTGTGAATGTATACATTTCTTCATTTAGTATGTATCCAACTGGCGCTTTTACTTCTTTGTAATAATATGTTCCTGCTCTTAATCCTGTGAATGTTCCTTTTCCATTTTCTCCTGTTGTTACTGTTTGCATTGTTTCGTTTTGTCCTTCTTTGTATAGTGCTATTGTTGCTCCTTTTAATGGTATGTTTGTGTCTTTTTCTTTTTTGATTATTTCTACATCTATTGTTTTTGCTGTGTTATAAATTATTCCATTATTGTCTCCATGGCTTATGCTTCCATCTTCATTTACTGTAAATGTGTACATTGTGTTATTTAATATCTTTATACATAAAAGTAGTCCAAAATTTAAGGTTATTTTTTATTTTAAATTACATTTCTTTTTTGTGTTTTATCATATGAATATTTTAATATTTTATTGTATCTTTCTTGTATCATAGTTTTATAAAACTTCTTTCTAATATCTGATATTATAGGCATTTCATCTATTATTTTTTCTATTTTAAGCATATCTACTTTATCTACTATTCTAATTAATGCTTTATTGCAATCTTCATTTTTTAATGACGATATAAACTCAAAATAGTTTATTCTTTTGCCTTCTTTTGTTAGTGTTGATGTTGGTTTATTGTATATTCTATTATTTATTTCAGTATTATTATCTAATATTATGCTCATTTGTTCATCTGTTAATTGTGAATATAAGCATGAACCACAATCATATACTGGTGCCATTTTCATTTCCTGGTTTTCATCATTTACAAGTATTCCCCAATTTCCATTATGCCTATCATAATTTCCTATTAAAGCATCTACTATAAATATATCCCAAAAATATTCTTTTAATTTTTCATTTTCTTTAATATCTGTATGGTTTTCGATTACTTCTAAAATTTCATCAAGTGCTGTTGTAGTTCCATTTGAACTGCTTACTGTTTCAGGGAAACTATTTTTTAAGTTTTGAAATTCTACTAATCTCCATTTTTCTTTAGTAAAATCTTCACATGCACATACATCTTTTTCTATTCCATTTTCTTGTTTATATTTTCCTAATATTGTATTTTGAGCTATTACACCAATACTATTAAAAATATGACACCCTAAATATTCAGAAAATACATTATTTGAATATGATACTTCTTTATTTTGTCTAGCATTATTAGGAAATTTTAATAAATAGTATTTTCCATTATATATTATTGTTTTTTTAGTATCTGCTCCACCATATTTGTTTATTATTTGCTTTGCATCTGTAAAATCTATTATATCCTTCAAAATGTTCACTTCCTTTGATTATTCCCACCATAAATATTTTTTTCTTAGTAACATAGCTTGGCTTTCTGTAATATACCTATCATAAAATGCTCTGTTAATATTTGAAATTAATTCATCTTCTTCGCAATCTATGTCTAATTTTTTTTCTTTTCTTGCTTTTATTAGATTATCTATATTTTCTTTTAAATAACTTGGTAATTCAAAGTCTATCTTTATATTTTCATTAAAGTACATATAGCCCCCTACGTATAACTCTATATTTTCTTCTTAATATATTATATGTCATATGGCTATATTATCATATATTTGTTCGAAAATCAACCAAATGCACTTTTTTCACCACGAATATATTTTTTTAGATACCATTTATAGTAAAATTAAAGTATAGTATATATAAATATTTAACTCGTTTAGGTCGTACAAGTTCACGTATAACTTAATTTTTCTCCATGCGCTTCGTTTTCAACTAAACTTTAATTTTATAGAATTTCTAGTTAAAACCGCACTATTTCTAGTGCGGTTTTAGATTTTTATTTGCTTTTTCTCATTTTGATGTAGTTATATGTTAGTATAATTCCTGAACCTAAAAGTGCTATTACTGCTATTATTAGTACTGCTACTGTTTCTCCTGTTTTTGGTAAGTTTCCTGTGTAATCATTTGGTCTATCTGGTTTTACTGGATTTACTGGTACATTTGGTGATATTGGTTCGTCTGGTTTGTTTGGATCATCTGGGTCTACTGGTGGTTTGTTTGGATCATCTGGGTCTACTGGTGGTTTGTCAGGATTATCTGGGTCTACTGGTG
>CANOGC010000066.1 GCA_947565445.1 uncultured Clostridium sp.
TTACAGCTAAGTAAGGTAACATTTTTGAAATTACAGAAGGAGAAATGTTACACTTGTATTTAACGAGTGAAAAATGGACCACCTTATAATTAAGATTTTTAAATAACATAAAATTAATATATAACCTCTTAATTGATTAAAATTAAAATTTAGTATAAGTGTCAATACTTGATTTATCAATGCATTTTAGTATTGACACGTTAATAAATTTTAATATAATTTAATACATGGTTATGTAACTAACTGGTCCAAATTTCAATTATAATACTGGTTCAAACTGGTCCATTTTTCATTTAAGAAATACATCTGAATCTCATTTTCAAAATTTTTAATACTTTTAATAATAACCCCTTTTAAATTCAACAAATTTTTGATACAATTACTTAGCACTTATCAATACCTCCTTTAAATGTTTTTGGACAATTACATTTTATCAGGTATTTAAGATAAGTGCATTATTTTTACAAAAAAATGTTGAAGCAGTTTAACCCACCCCAACATTTATTATAGAACCAATATTGAAAAAAGGAGGTTTTGTGGTATAATGTTACAAGTAACAAAAAAAGAAATCAATATTAGTAAAGAATTAAAAGAAAAAACAGTAGTTTATGAGAATAAAGAAAATATAGAGATAACAAAATTAGAAAATGGACAGTTTATATGCAGTAGCTTATACAATTGACATAGTTTTTAAAAGAAGGTATAATAATGGCAATTCTGAGTTGGAGGAAAAGGTATGAGTGTATGGGATTTTTTTGTTAATGCAATTTCATACGCACTAGAGCATACTCGAGTGGAATCAAGTATGCTCTTGATTTTAATTCTTATGGGTGGAATAATAAAGTGTTTTTATCCATGGAAAAGGGAATGGAAATCAGAAAAAACAAAAGATAAAGATGGGAATGAAGTAACAATTTATTCTAAGTTAAGATAAAAGAGTGGCTTCGCCACACGGACGAGTAATGCTCGCCCCTATGTTTTTAACTTAAAATAGAGTAGTTTCCTAATAGAACAAATCGGAAAGCCACTAAATTGGCATAATTTTTATCTTTCTCTTTGGATTTCCGTTAATTTGTTCGTGTGCCAAATTTATGAAATAAATTTGTGTACAATGTGTTTTTATATATTAGAAAGTCAGTATGACTTTCCTAATATATAAAATAAAAGGCTATCCCTATGGATAGCCTTTTGCAAGATAACAGTTATTTTATTAACTAATTAATAAAATTTAAGAATTTCTTAAAAAATAGTGCAAAATTTAAAGAATATATGATAGAATAGGAAACGATAAAATATAAATATAGGGAGAGTGTATTTTTGTGGAGGAAGTAAAATATAAAAGAGTTTTACTAAAGCTAAGTGGAGAAGCATTAGCAGGAGACAAAAAAACAGGTGTATATGCTGATGTAATAGGAAGCATATGTGACCAAATTAAAAATGTTGTAGATTTAGGAGTAGAAGTTGGAATTGTTGTTGGAGGAGGAAACTTTTGGAGAGGAAAATATGGGCATGAAATGGAAAGAACAACATCAGATTACATGGGAATGCTTGCAACAACAATGAATGCATTAGCACTTCAAGATGCATTAGAAGCAAGAGGATTAAAAACTAGAGTTCAAACAGCAATTGAGATGAGACAAATAGCAGAGCCATATATTAGAAGAAAAGCAGTAAAACATTTAGAAAGAGGAAGAATTGTTATATTTGCATGTGGAACAGGAAACCCATATTTTTCAACAGATACAGGAGCAGCGCTTCGTGCAGCAGAAATCAATGCAGAAATTATTTTACTTGCAAAAACTATTGATGGAGTATATTCGGCAGACCCTAAAATAGATCCTAATGCAGTTAAATATGATGAAATTTCATATACAGATATATTAACAAAAGACTTAAAAGTAATGGACTCAACTGCAACAGCACTTTGTAGAGACAATCAAATTCCATTAATGGTATTTGAAATTGCAAAACCAGAAAACATGGTTAAAATTGTAAAAGGAGAAAAAATAGGTACTATTGTAAGATAAATGTAGGGCATTAAATATAGCACATTGTTTGTGGAAATACTTTGTAGTAAATGACACCAATGTATCAAGAAATATGTATGAATAAGAAAAGGAGAACAATTATGGATTATAAATTTATAGAAGAAAAAATGGAAAAAACAATTAGCGTATTTGCAGAAAATTTAGCAGCAGTAAGAGCAGGAAGAGCAAACCCTGCTATATTAAATAAAGTAAAAGTAGACTACTACGGTGTAGAAACACCAATTAGCCAAGTAGCAGGAATTTCAGTTCCAGAAGCAAGATTAATCGTTATTCAACCATGGGATATGGGAATATTAAAAGAAATTGAAAGAGCAATATTAGCATCAGATATTGGAATAAACCCAAATAATGATGGAAAAGTAATTAGACTAGCATTTCCAGAATTAAATGAAGAAAGAAGAAAAGAATTAGTAAAAGACATTAAAAAAATGGCAGAAGAAGCAAAAGTTGCTATACGTGTGGTTCGTAGAGATGGAATAGATGAATTTAAAAAACAGCAAAAAGATTCTGTTATTACAGAAGATGATTTAAGAACAGCAGAAGAAGACATACAAAAAATAACAGATAAGAAAATAGCTGAAATTGATTCTATAACAGATAACAAAGAAAAAGAAATTATGAGCGTATAGCAAACTATATGGGCAAATATATATTTACCCAACAAATAAGGAGAAAACAATGACAATAGAACAAATTGATATGTCAAGACTTCCAAAACATATTGGAATTATTATGGATGGAAATCGTACATGGGCAAAAAAAAGAGGGATGGATCCTAAGCTAGGGCATAAAGAAGGAGCTAAAGTACTAGAAGATATTGTAAGATATGCAAATGAAATTGGAATAAAGTATCTTACAGTATATGCTTTTTCTACTGAAAATTGGAATCGTACAAAAGAAGAAGTAGGAGCATTAATGATGCTGTTACAAACTTACTTAGATGATTTTGCAAAACGTGCAGATACAGAAAACATCAAAGTAAAAATGTTAGGAGATAAAGAGGCTTTATCAAAAGGTCTGCAAAAAGGCATTGAGAAAACAATAGAAAGAACAAATGATAATACAGGAGTTGTATTCAATATAGCTTTAAACTATGGTGGAAGACAAGAAATTATAAAAGCAGTAAAAGAAATTGCAGAGGGTGTACAAAAAGGTGATTTAAAAATAGAAGATATTTCAGAAGAAATGGTAAGCAATCACCTTTATACTAGTGGGCAACCAGATCCAGATTTAATAATAAGAACTAGTGGACAAATAAGAACTAGTGGGTTCTTGCCATGGCAGACAATTTATTCAGAATTTGTATTTATGGAAAAGAATTGGCCAGATTTTACAAAAGAAGATTTATTAGAAGCAATAAAAGAATATCAAAACCGAAATATAAAAAAGGGAAAATAAGAAAGGTAAAGATATATGGATATAAAAAGATGGGTTTCTGCACTTGTTGGTATGCCACTTGTGGTTATATTATTAGTTTTAGGGAATAATTATGTAGTAGATATTACATTTGCGATTGTTGCTGGATTAAGCTTACATGAATATTTTAATGCATTCAAAGGAAAAGCGAATCCTGTAATTTGGATTCGGATATGTAGCCTCTGCATTAATAGCCTTTATTCATGTGATTCCAGTACAACATGCAATTACTATTGTTAGTATACTAATTCCGGCAGGAATTACAATATTATTTTTACATGTAATACTAAGTGATATGAAAAGAAATATAAATGATATAGCTATTACTTTTTTTGGAATTTGCTATATTTCACTATTTCTAATGTTTGTACCATTAATCCATTCAATGGAAAATGGAAAATTATTAGTATGGTTTGTACTTGCTGCTGCTTGGGGAACAGATACAGTAGCATATTTAGTAGGAAAACATATGGGAAAACATAAATTTAGTAAAATTAGTCCAAATAAAACAATTGAAGGTTGCATAGGTGGAATAATAGGAGCAGTTATATTTGGATTAGGAATGGCCTGCTTATTTAATAATGTATTTAACACTAATTTTTCATATATAAAAGTATTTGCCATACAAATTGTCTTAAGTGTTGTTGGGCAAATAGGAGATTTTGCAGCGTCAAGTATTAAAAGATATGTAGAAATAAAAGATTTTAGCAATTTAATTCCAGGACATGGTGGAATGTTAGATAGAATAGATAGTGTTATTTTTATTGCACCATTTGCATATATACTTCTTAAATTGTTATAGGAGGAGATTATTTGTTAAGTTTTTTAATAATAGTATTAAAAGTGATTTTTTTATTAGGTTTTCTTATACTAATACATGAAGGTGGTCATTTTCTTGTTGCAAAACTTTGCAAAGTAACAGTAAATGAATTTGCAATTGGATTTGGACCAACTATATGGAAAAGTAAAAATACAAAAACAAAATATGCTTTAAGGCTAATACCATTAGGTGGTTTTGTAAGTATGGAAGGAGAAGAAGAACGTTCCGAAAAGGAAGGTTCTTTTAGTAAAACAAGTATACCTAAAAGAATAGCTATTGTAATGGCTGGAGGAGCTGTTAATATTGTATTTGGATTATTAGTATACTTTTGTTTAGTTTCAGCAGTTGGTGGAAATGTATCACAAGTTATTGAAACTATGGAGAAAGACTATGGAGCAATGCAAGCAGGGATACTATCAGGAGATGAAATTGTACGTATCAATGGAAAAAAAGTTCATATGAAACAAGATATTACAGATATAATGGAGGAATCAAAAGGAGAAGAAGTTAAAGTACAAGTTAAAAGAAATGGTGAAGTTTTAGAATATACAGTAAAACCAAAAACGATACTAGGAAAAGATACGGGTATTTATTTAGGAACAGAAGGAGAAAACTTAACAACAGAGGTAGTAGCACTATATCCAAGTAGTCCTGCTGAAAAACAAGGTATTGAAGTAGGAGATATTATATTAAAAGTAAATGGTAATGATGTAGAATATGATCCATATAAAGTAGTATCTTATATAAGTGAATCTGAAACAAATGAAATTAATTTTACAATTAGGAGAAAAGAAGAAATAAAAGAAATTAGAGTAGATGCCCAAACATCAAACACATATGTACTAGGAGTTAGCTTTAAAGAAGCAGAAGATAACTTTGTAAATAATATATATTATGGCTTTTGGAATACAGTAGATTTTTCTACTTCAATTATTGAAAATTTAAAAATGTTGTTTACAGGAAAAGTATCTACAAACCAATTAACAGGACCAATAGGAATTTCAACAATGGTTGCAAAAACACATGGGATAGAAGATTTCATTTACTTATTAGCACTTATATCTTTATCACTTGGAGTTACAAACTTACTTCCATTTCCACCATTAGATGGGGGAAAAGTAGTAATTTACTTAATAGAAGCAGTAAGAAGAAAACCTATAAAGGAAGAAACAGAAATGAAAATTCAAACATTAGGATTTGCGTTATTAATAGGATTAACAATATTTGTAACATATAATGATATATTAAGACTGTTTTAAAACACAATAAGACATTAGCAAGACAACTCTAGTCCGAGTTCAAATACAGGGAGAAATTTATACAAATAGAGTGAAATTTTAAAAATTTATGGTATAATAAGAGATATAGGAAGGATGTGAAAATATGCAAAGAGAAATTACAGTTAGAGAATTTGAAACTACAGTTAATGAAGTAGATAATATAGAAGAACCAATAATAGTAAAAAGAGAAAACAAAAAAGATTTAGTGGTAATTAGTTTAGAACAATATCAAAAAGAAATGTTTTTGAGTAAATTAGAGAAAAGTAAAAAGCAATATAAAGAAGGAAAAGTCCATAGTGCTAGAACAGTTTTTAAGGGGTTGAGAGAAAAATATGGATACTAATACCTATGAAATTATATAGCAAAGGAAGAATTAGAAAGTAGAATACCTGAGCCAAAAGTAGTAAAGAAGGAGAAAGAAAGTAAACTAGTATATGCAGGAAGATATGAAATAGCAAATAACTTTACAGGACGAGCAAAACAACATGTACTAGATGTATTGAGAGACAAAAAATGTAGTGAATTAATGTTAATAAACTAAAGAAAAAAGGTCAAAAAATATAGTAAATTTGGCTTATTAAGGTTGAACTTTAATAAAAAGTATAGTAAACTAAATGTAGTTTAAATCAGGGAAAATTTAATCAAATTATAACTTAGAGCTAAAAAATATTGAAATCTATGGGATTCCCCAGTCAAAAAAACTCATACAATACATAAATACCATTTTAAATATAAGAATAAATATGATAAAATAAATAAGAATCTAGGAGGTGCTAGTGTGGAAAATAATATAATTGATAATAGAAGTAAAATAATATTTTATACAACAGATGATGGACAAGTTAAAATAGAAGTAAGGTTAGAAGAGGAAAATGTATGGATTACTCAAAATGCAATGGCAGAATTATTTGATACAACGAAACAAAATATAAGCTTGCATATTACTAATATTTTCAAAGGAGAAGAACTAAATGAAAATGCAGTTGTCAAGGAAAACTTGACAACTGCTCGAGACGGAAAAAGATACAATACAAAATTTTACAATTTAGAATTAATCATAGCTGTTGGATATCGTGTAAAATCAATACGTGGAACACAATTCAGAGTATGGGCAAATAAATTGATTAAAGATTATTTAATAAAAGGATATAATATCAATACTGATAGATTTAAAAATAATGGTGGAGGAGTATATTTTGAAGAACTATTAGAGAAAATTAGAGATATCCGTTCATCAGAAAAAGTGTTCTGGAGAAAGATATTAGATATCTATGCAACAAGCATTGATTATGATGCAAACAATGAATTAACAAAAGAATTTTTTAAAACAGTTCAAAACAAAATGCATTATGCAACACATGGAAACACAGCAGCAGAAGTTATTTATAGTAGAGTAGATAGCAATAAAGAAAATATTGGCTTAACAAATTTTAAAGGAGATATTCCAACAAGAAGTGAAACTGAAATTGCAAAAAATTATTTAACAGAAGAAGAACTTAAAATTCTAAACAGAATGGTATCAGCATATTTAGATATTGCAGAAATTAATGCGTTAAGTATGCATACAATGACAATGAAAGACTGGACAAGCGAATTAGATAGTTTCTTAAAAATGACTAGAAAAGATATATTAAATCATAAAGGAAAAGTATCTCACGAAGAAGCATTAGAAAAAGCTCATAGAGAATATGATAAGTATATGCAAAATCATTTGACACAAGCGGAAAAAGACTATTTGAAAATAATGGGAGAAGATATAAAAAAAATTAAAGTAAATGAGTTTATTTACAAATAGATTGAGTAAAAGAATAAAGATAAAATATTAGAATTAATGAATAATGTAAAAAAAATTAATTATAGATTTAATAATGGATTTTTGAATAATGATTAATGGGAGAAAAACGATGTCTAAATGGGGAATAGAAGAAAAAGAAACATTAAATGCAATAAATAAAATTGGGTTTAAAGGAAAAATACTTAATATAGCAGCTGGAGATGGAAGATTCAATGAAGAACTTTTAAAAGTAGTAGATGAAGTTGTAGCTATAGATATAAATGAAAATGAGTTAAAAGAATTAGATAGCAAATGCCCAAAAGAATTGAGAGGTAAGTTAAATACTAAATGTATAGATATTACTAAAAAATTACCATTTAAAGAAAATACGTTTGATGGAATATTTTGTACAGGTACTTTACATTTATTTGATATGAAAACAATAAAAAACATATTAAGTGAAATAAAAAGAGTATTAAAAAATGATGGTAAACTAATATTAGATTTTGCAACAGATATTTCAAGATTAGATTTTGATAGTAAACCAGTTGTTTTTAATGGCGAAGGAAATTATACATTGGAACAAGGAATTAAGATATTTCAGGATAGTCTAAGAAACTTTACACTTAATATAGAAAAGGCTAGATTTAAAGAAGAAAATCTGGATAAAAGTACGGGATATAAAATTATAGAAGGAAACTTTTTAATAATTGCTGGAGAGTGCAGAGATAGAATACTTGAAGAAGAAGGAAGATAAAATATAAAGTTTGTGACCTAATTCGTGTAGAGCTATTTTATGTAGATAATTTTAAATTGAAAAAATGTAAATTACACGAATTTTTCGACAATTACACGAATTTTTCGACAATTACACGAATTTTCGTGGTTGATAGTAACCACTTTTTGGGTCACAAGGGAGGAAAAAATGTTTAAATTACACTCAGAATATAAGCCAACAGGCGACCAACCAAAAGCAATAGAAATCCTAAGTAAAGGAATAATGGAAGGTAAGAAATTCCAGACACTTCTAGGAGTTACAGGCTCTCGGAAAAACATTCACAATGGCAAATATCATTGCAAAAGTACAAAAACCAACACTCGTTTTAGCACACAATAAGACATTAGCAGGACAACTTTATAGTGAATTCAAAGAGTTTTTCCCTCGGCAATAGTGTGGAGTACTTTGTAAGTTATTGTGTTGCATATTAAGAATGTTGATTTTTAGGGCATTTGAGGGTTATCTAGTTTGGACAAAATGATAAAAAAATGCCTAAAAAGGACTAAAAAAACTAATAAGAATAAAATTATTTGTGACCTAATTCGTA
>CANOGC010000067.1 GCA_947565445.1 uncultured Clostridium sp.
GGTGAACTTTTCATAAATTAATTTTATAGGGTGATCATATCATAAGTTATTCATAGTACATATATCAGAATCATTGCTATTTTATAAAATATGTTATAAAATATATGCGTGGTGAAAGGAGGGAAGCTCATGGGGTTACGATTAATTTATGGCAGAGCAGGAAGTGGAAAAAGCGAATTTTGTTTTAATGAAATAAAAGACAAAATTAAAGATGTAAATAAGATATACATGATTACACCAGAGCAATTCTCCTATATGCAAGAAAGAAAATTACTAGATATACTTAATGAAAATGCAGTAATAAATGCAGAAATCTTAACATTTGCAAGAATGGCATATCGTATATTCTTAGAAGAACGGAAATCTTAAAAAAAGTCTATCAAAATCAGGAAAAGCAATGCTTATATCATACATACTACAAGAACAAAAAAAGAACCTAACATTTTTAAGTAGATCAGATGAAAATGTAGAAATAGTTACAGGTCAAATAAAAGAATTAAAAAAACATATGATAACAAAAGAAATGTTAGAAGATGTAATTATCAAAACAGACAATGAATATAGAAAAGCAAAATTAGAAGACATAGCTCTTCTTTATGAAAACTATCAACAAAAAATACAAAAATCATATATAGATGAAGAAGATGTATTAACAATCTTATCAGAACAATTAGAAAAAAGCGATTTATTTAAAGATAGCATAATTTACATAGACGAATTTTCAGGTTTTACAAAACAAGAATATGAAATAATAAGACAATTATTACAAAAAGTAAAAGAAGTAAATATTACTATTTGTAGTGATAATATAGAGTACACCAATGACTTAAACGATATATTTTGCACAAATAAAAAAACAGCAAACAAATTAATAGAAATAGCAAAACAAGAAAAAGTAGATATTAAAGAACATGCATTAGAAGAAATGCTACCACGTTTTCGAAATAAAGAACTATTAACATTAGAACAAAACATGTATAAAGATGAATTAATAAAATATGAAGAAGAAACAAAAAGCATAGAACTATTTTTAGCTAAAAATCCATTTTCAGAAGTAGAACAAGTAGCAACAACCATTACAAAACTTGTAACAAATGAAAATTACAGATATAGAGACATATCAGTTATTACAAAAAATATAGACCAATATGCAAGTTTAATTTCTGCAATATTTGCAAGATACAATATTCCTGTATTTATAGACCAAAAGAAAGAATTTAGCCAAAATATATTAGTAAAATATATTTTAGCATTTATCGATATATTCGCAAAAAATTGGTCATATGAAACCGTATTTAACTATTTAAAAACAGGATTAAATTCTCTTTCAAATGAAGAAATATTTTGGTTAGAAAATTACTGTGTTTCTTATGGAATTAAAGGAAGTAAATGGTATAAAGAAGATTGGAAAATTGCAAAAAGTGATGAAGAATTAGAAAAACTAAATGAAATAAGAAGAAAAATTGTAGAGCCATTATTAGAATTTAAGAACAAACTAAAAAGAACCAAAACTGCAAAAGATATAGGATTAGCTTTATATGAATTTTTAGATGAAAACCAAATATATGAAAAATTACAAGAAAAGGCAGAAGACTTAAGGAAAGCAGGAAATATAGAACTTAGCAATATCTATGAAACTACATGGAATGCAGTAATAGAAATAATAGAAGAACTATCAGTAGTATTACCAGATGAGGTTATTTCATTTGAAGAATACACGAAACTTTTAAAAATAGGTTTAGGAACAAGTGGATTAGGGACGATCCCTGCAAGTGTAGACCAAGTTATGATTGCAGATGTGGAAAGAAGTAGAACACATAGAGTAAAAGTAGCATTTATTATAGGAGCAAATGATGGAATATATCCATCTATCCATAAAGAAGAAGGATTTTTAAATGATAGTGATAGAGAGTATTTAAAAGAACAAAATATAGAACTAGCAAAAGATACAAAAGAGCAATTATATGAAGAGAATTTTAATATTTATAAAGCATTTACAATACCAGAAGAAAAACTATACATTTCTTATGTGTCATCAGATAATGAAGGAAAAACTTTAAGGCCATCTGTACTAATTTCTAAATTAAAACGAATATATCCAAATTTAACTAAAAAAAGTGATATAACTAAAAAAGAAAGCAATATAACAACAAAAGAAGCAACTTTTTATGAATTATTAAGTAATATTCGTGATTATGAAGATGGAAAAAAAATTGACGAGATATGGTTTAACTTATATCAAATTTATAGGGAAGATAAAGAATATAAAGAAAAATTAGAACAAGCACTAAAAGGACTACTTTATAAAAACGAGCCAGAAAAAATAGAAAAAGAAAATATACAAAATCTATATGGAAATGAGCTTAAAACGAGTATTTCAAGGCTAGAACAGTATAAACGTTGTGCATTTTCATTTTATCTAAAATATGGCTTAGGCTTAAACGAAAAGAGCCTATTTGAAGTAAAAAGTATAGATACAGGAAACTTTATGCATGATGTAATAGATGAGTTTTTTGAACAAGTACTTCGGAAGAAAATTGAAACTAAAAGAAATGACAGAAGACGAAATTAAAGAAATAATAAAAAGCATTATAAACGAAAAATTAACTAAAAATAGGAATTACATTTTAGGAGCAACTAAAAAGTATAAAGTTTTAACAAAAAGATTAGAAAAGCTAATTTTACAAGCGATGAAATACATTATAGAGACTATTACAAATAGTGATTTTGATATAATAGGAAATGAAGTAGAATTTAACAAAAATAAGCAATATCCGCCAATTACCATTCCATTAGAAGATGGGAAAAAAGTAGAAATAATAGGAAAAATTGACCGTATCGATTTAGCAAAAGGAAAAGATGGAAATTATATAAGAATAATAGATTATAAATCTTCTGTAAAAAATATTGATTTAAACGAAGTTGTAGCAGGCTTACAAATTCAGTTATTAACATATTTAGATGCAGTAACAAAAAAAGAAGATTTAATTCCAGCAGGAGTGCTATATTTTAATGTAATTGACACAATTGTAAAATCAGATAAAAATAAAACAGATGAAGAAATTGAGCAAGAAATAAAAAAGCAATTTAAAATGCAAGGGCTGATTCTAGCAGATGTAAATGTAGTAAGAATGATGGACAAAACATTAGAAAAAGGAGCATCTAGTGTAGTGCCTGCATACTTAGACCAAAACGAAAATATAAGTGAAGCAAGATCATCAGTGGTTACAAAAGAAGAATTTAAGAATTTGCAAAAACATATTGATAAAGTAATAAAAGAGATTGCAAAAGAAATTTATTCTGGTGAAATTGGGATAAGACCATATTACAATGTAAAAAAGAAAAAGTCTCCATGTGATTATTGTGAATATAAATCAATATGCAACTTTGACCCAAATCGAAATTCATATTACTATATTCCAAATAAGAGTAAAGAGGAAATTTTGGAAGAAATAAAAAGGAGTTAGAAAGCTTATGCAAGATTTATCAAACGAAAATATTATTCATGTAAAAAAAGATAACATAGAATACATACAATTTCGAAAATTATTAGAATATCCAGAACTAGTACACTGTTATACATTAAGTGCATATGGTTTTGATATTGCAGGAAATGATACATATAAGCAGAAACGTGATATTCTTTATTCTAATTTTGAAAAACTTGCAAAAGCATTAGAAATACAAACAAACACAATAATAAGACCATATCAAACACATACAAATGTTGTAGAGGCAATAGATAACAATTGGTATGAAAACCATGAAAAGAAAATATCTATTTTTCCAAAAGAATTAACAAATGTGGATGGACTTATAACAAATATACCAGATATAACATTTTCTTTAGGATTTGCAGATTGTACACCTCTATATCTATATGACCCAGTAAAAAAAGTAATCGGAGACATACATTCTGGTTGGAAAGGAACATTACAAAGAATTGGGGAGATTGCTGCAAAAAAGATGATAGATAAATATTACTGTAACCCCAAAGATATAATTTGTTGTATAGGCCCATGTATTAAAAAGTGTCATTTTGAAGTTGAAGAGGATGTAGCAAAACTATTTAAAGATGAATTTTGTGATATGGATATTAAAGAAATAATTACTAAAATAAGTGAAAATAAATATGTTATAGACACAACTAAAATAAATGAAAACATGATGAAACAAATAGGATTAAAAGAAGAAAATATTATAGATAGTGGAATATGTACAGTATGTAAAGAACAATATATGCATTCATATAGAGTACGAAAAGAAGAGGCAGGAAGAAATACTGCTATTTTAGGAATAAGGGGGAAGTAGCATGCGTTATCCAGAAAGTTTAAGAATAGGTGATACAATTGGAATTTGTGCTCCATCTGGTGGAATTGTAGAAGAAGAGAAAATAAAAAAGTTAGAAATAGCAATTAAAAACTTAAGAGATATGGGATATAAAGTAATAGAAACTGGGAGTGTTAGAAAAGATATAAAAGGAAGAAGTGCCATAGCAAAAGTAAGAGCAGAAGAATTTATGGAATTACTGGAAAATGATGATATAAAATTAATTATATATGCAGGTGGTGGAGACTTCTTAATGGAAATGTTAGATGAATTAGATTTTAACAAGCTAAAAGAAATAAAGCCAAAATGGACATTAGGATTTTCAGACATTACGACAATCAGTTTTCCACTAAATACTATTTGTGATGTGCCAAGTATATATTGTGAAGCTATTAAAGATTATGCAATGAAACCACTTTATAGAAACTTAGCTGATGCTTTAAAAATAGCATCAGGAGAGGAAGAAATACAAAACTCATTTGAAAAACATTGTGATGGAAAAGATGATAATTCAGATTATACATACAATTTAACAGTAGAAACAAAATGGAAAAATATAAATAGAAAAGATGCAGTAATTATGCAAGGAAGAGGAATAGGAGGTTGCCTAGACTGTATTGATACACTAATAGGAACAAAATTTGATAAAGTAAATGAATATATTGAAAAGTACAAAAATGATGGAATAGTATGGTTTTTAGAATGTTATGAAATGAATACACCACAATTTCAAAGGATACTATGGAAAATGAAAAATGCAGGTTATTTTGAACATTGTAAAGGAATTATATTTGGAAGACCATATATAATGAGAGAAGATTATGAATTAACATTTGATGAAGCATGTTTGGATGCTTTAGGAAAATTAAATATTCCAATAATTACAGATGCTGATATAGGGCATGTACCACCACAACTTGCAATGGTAAATGGAGCAATTTTAAAAATTACATCAGAAAACGGAAAAGGAATAGTAGAAACATTTTTTAAATAAAGGAATGATTATATGTTTGAAACATGGGAAGAATTAGAAAAATCTATTATAGGTTGTAAAAAATGTAAATTATGTACAGGAAGAAATAATATAGTATTTGGCACAGGAAACAAAGAAGCAGACCTTATGTTTATAGGAGAAGGCCCAGGGGCAGACGAAGATAGAGAAGGGGAGCCATTTGTAGGTAGGGCAGGAAAACTTATGAACATGGCTTTTGATGGTATTGGTATTAAAAGAGAAGAGGTATATATTGCAAATATAGTAAAATGTAGACCACCTTCCAACCGTAATCCAGAAACAGATGAGGCGGATGCATGTATAGATTATTTACGAAATCAAGTAATGCTTGTAAAACCAAAAGTTATAGTGCTATTAGGAAGTGTTGCATTAAAAAATATTTTAGGAAATGAATATGGTATAACTGCATCAAGAGGAAATTGGATAGAAAGAAAAGGGATATTATATATGCCAACATGGCATCCAGCGGCTCTTCTTAGAGATGAAAATAAAAAAATAGAATTCTGGAAAGATTTAAAACAAGTAAAAGAAAAAATGGAAAATATCATATGATACATATTGACAATATGGAAAAACTAAAGTATAATATAAATATATAAAAGAGAAAAAGGCTTACACCTTTTCCTCGGGGTTGTTGGAATTGAAGTTTGTTTTTGAAGGTCGAACTTCAATTCTTTTATTATGTACGCGGACACTATAACCGAACAAGTCCAATTAAAGATACTGTAATACCAATAGAAAGAATTACCAATGTTATTCCTACACAAATCTCCATGGGCTCACCTCCTTATAATAGCATATTTAGCATTACAAATTAGTAATGCTAATGTATACCATCATAAAGCCTTGGTGAGAATTCCAACAACAAAAATAATTTACCACAATACAAACAAAAAGTCAATAATATTTTACAAAAAAACAATTTGAAAAAAGAGTCAAAATAATTGACTTTCTTTTTTGTTAATAATAAAATAATATCAGTAAATTTGTTTTATATGGAGAAGAAAGATGGAATTTGGTAAAGAAGAAATAATTAAAAAAGCAAATCATTGTTTAGGATGTAAAGTAAAAATGTGTAAAAAAGGATGCCCATTAGGAAATGATATTACAGAAATGATAGCATATGTTAAAGAAGAAAAATATGAACAAGCATATTATAAACTATGTGAAACAACAGTATTATCTCCTATATGTGGTAGAATTTGTCCTCATAAAAGCCAATGTGAAGGAAGTTGTGTTAGAGGAATAAAAGGAGAAGCTGTAAATATTGGAAATTTAGAAGCATATATAGGAGATTTAAGCATCGAAAATGGATACAAAATACCTATGTATACAAATGAAAAGAAAGATAAAAAGGTTGCAGTAGTAGGAGGAGGACCAGCAGGGCTAACATTAGCTGCAAACCTTGTAAGATATGGATATCAAGTTACAATTTATGAAAAATATGATAAATTACGGAGGAATTTTAAGACATGGTATACCAGAATTTAGGTTAAATAGAGATGTTTTAGATAAGCAAATAGAAAAAATACTAAGTCTAGGAATAGAAGTAAAATATGGCGTGTCATTAGGAAAAGACTATTTATTAGAAGATTTAGAAAAAGAGTATGATGCTATATTTTTAGCATTTGGAGCAAATATTTCTTCAAAAATGGGAATACAAGGCGAAAATTTAAAAGGTGTATATGGAGGAAATGAATTATTAGAAAACAATACACATCCAGATTATACAAATAAAAAAGTGGCTATTATAGGTGGTGGTAATGTAGCTATGGATACTGCAAGAACAATAAAGAAAAAAGGAGCAGATGAAGTAATAGTTATCTATAGAAGAGCTGAAAAGCAAATGCCAGCAGAACAAAAAGAAATAGAAGATGCAAAGAAAGAAGGAGTTAAATTTCTATTTCAAACAAATATTGTAAAAGTATTAGGAGATAAAAAAGTAGAAAAAATAGAATGTATTAAAACAGAACTTATAAAAAAAGAAGGAGAAACAAGGGAAGTACCAGTAGATATTATAGGTAGTAATTATGAAATGCCTATGGATTATGTAGTAATGGCAGTAGGTTCTAAAGTAGAAGAAAAACTTGTAAAATCTTTAGGTGTAGAACTAACACCAAAAGGAAATATAAAAATAGATGAAAACTATATGACATCAAAAAATAAAGTATTTGCAGGGGGAGATTTAAGTGGGACTAAGGCAACAGTAGCATGGGCGAGCCGTTCTGGAAGAAATGCGTCTGTTAAAATAATGGAATATTTGGAGAAATAAATTAAACATTAAGTATATATAAACTAAAAAATACCTTTATGATAGAACCCAATAAATCATAAAGGTATTTTTGTCTAAAAATGTCGAAATATTTTTGTTGCAAAATAGCAAAAAAGATGTATAATAATAAAGAATTAAATCTAAAAAATTCAAAATCAAAAATTCAGAAGCATCAGTGTAAAAACAAAAGGAAAGTTCTAAAAATTCTAGAACGAAAATTCCAAAGCAAAAAATAAAAAGAAGAAGGTGATAAAAAAATATTAACGAATTGTCATTTTGTATTGAAAAATAAAAAATAAAATGTTATAATAAGGAGGAAAGAAATGGTACAATTAACACCAAAAA
>CANOGC010000068.1 GCA_947565445.1 uncultured Clostridium sp.
AATGGACAGATAACATATGGAGAAAATGGAGGAATAATAGAAAACGAAAAAATAAAAACAGATGTAACAATAACAAAACAAATAAAAGGAACCCAAACCCCATTAGCAGGAGCAAAAATAGGACTATACGACGAAAACGGAACTCCATTAACAAATAGCGAAGGACAACCAATAGAACTAACAACAGGACAAAACGGGCAAATAACATTTGAAAGACTAGAAATAGGAACATATCAATATAAAGAAATAGAAGCACCTCTAGGATATGTACTAAACACAAATGTATACACATTTACAGTAAATAATGATGGAACAGTAACATATGGAGAAAGTAACGGAATAATCTACAACAAGAAAAAGCCAGTGGATCCAGTAGACCCAGATGATCCAAACAAACCAACAGATCCAGAAAATCCAGATAATCCTGACAAACCAGATAAACCAACAGAACCAGACACACCAAGTACACCAGACAAACCAGATAAGCCAACAAATCCTGATAAACCAGACGAACCAACAACACCAAATGTACCAGCAAAACCAATAAAACCAAACACACAAAATGATTACATAGGTAACTTGCCAAAAACAGGAGAAACAGTACTAGTATTAATAATAGCAGTAATAGCACTTTCAGGTTCAGGAATTATGCTAACATATAACTACATCAAAATGAAAAAAGAGAGGAAATAAAATAAAACCCACGCTTATGTTAGTGTGGGTTTTATTCTATACTTTCATTTTTTTGATTTTCTTAATTTCTGCATCTAACTTATTTAAAATATTTTGTCTTACAAGAAGAGCTTGTTCGTATTCATCTAGTACATTATGGTAATTAGAAACACTTTCTCCTTTTTCTAATAATATATTAACACCATTTTCATAATAAACTTTATCTTTTTCCTTTTTGGACTCATTCATTTTAATAGCATACTTATCAATCTCACGTAACCTTTTAATATTTTCCTCTAAATATTCTGTATATTCTTTTACGCAATATTTTTCATATTCAATATCATCAATAACTACTTTTATTAAAGCTTTCAAAATTTTAGGGTTAATTTTTCCATCTTTTTTTCCATCACTTGGTGTAGCATCATTAATTAACATAGAAATAGTATCAGAAATATCCACATGAGACTTATATTGCCTTTTACTAACAATTGCATCGTATTCATCTGCAACACGAATAATTTGCCCCTCTAAGGGGATATCTTTTTTAGTTAGCCCATTTGGATATCCAGAACCATCTAAACCTTCATGATGATAAATAGTACCAGCACTATATGGACGTAATTTTAAATCTTTCATACACATATTATATCCAAGTGTTGTATGTGTTTGCATAATTTTAAATTCATCTTCAGTTAAAGCAGAATTTTTTTGTAAAATTTTTGGAGGAATAAATAGTTTTCCAATATCATGCAAATATGCACAAATAGTGCAATACACAGTGAATTTATTAGAAGCATTCATATATTCACAAATACGACAAGTTAAGTTTGCAACATTTTCACAGTGCTTTCTTGTAAAAGCATCTAAACTATCTAACATACTTAATTGATATCTCATTGATGCGTCTAAATTATAAGATTTCAAACTAGTTTTACTATAAAAATCAAATGTTTCTTCTTTCACATTAATCACCTTCTAAAATATCATAACATTAAATAAATAGAAATGTAAACCGAAATATAAAAATAATGAAAGTTTATATCTTTCTCCATAATTTTTTCTTCATAAAAGCATAAAAATCATTAGCATTTCCTATAGTAAAGTTATTTTTTAATAGGATATATGAATGGTCTTTATCTAAATACAAATAAAAACGATCAGATTCATCAAAAATTTTATAGAACTTAGAATACTTCAATTTTACAGTATCTTTTCCGTTAGAGATAACTGCAAAATCTTCATAAAAGGTATAAGTATTTTTCATCTTTTTTTGAACTTTTTTGCTAGATACCTCTTTTTTAGTAATAAGTAATGGGTGAATAAAACGATAACCTAAAAAACTAATTAAAACTACTATAAAACCTATTCCTAACAAAATTTTTCCATAGCGAAATTGTAGTACCATACAAAAAATAATCAAAAACATAATAAATATTGTATAAAGATGATATTTCAAATTATTTTTTTCAGCATGAAATTCCACAAATTTTTTATATTCAGATAAACTATATGCAGTTGTATTTTTAAAAAGTATTTCCACTTTAAAACCTCCAATTAATATAATTATACTAAATAAAATATAAATAAAAAACAATGTTACCAAAATGTCATAAAAAATTAATATTCGTTATATATAAAGTAAAGATAGCATGATTTAGCTAAAAAACAAGAATAGTACCAAAACATATGTAAGTTAAGGTACTTGGAAAAAATAGAATTTTATTATAGTATATAAGTAATTATGAGAAAACGGAGTGAAACTTTTTTATGAAAAAGATATTATCAAAAATAATTAAAAAATACTGGTTTGCAATTTCTTTGCAAGTTATATTTATAGGTTTAAATATCTATTTCTTAACATATCCACCAAAAATAATAGGAAACATTATAGATTTATTATATAACATAAATGAAAATCATGATGCCATTATGCTACAAGTATGGTATTTATTAGGCATTTGTTTTGTGCTACTTGCAGTTCGTATGCCATGGAGATGGCTTACAGGATATACACCAAGAAGCATTGAAAGAGACTTAAAAAATAAATTATTTGAGCAATTTATGAAAATAAAAATGACAAGTATTCAAAATATTAAAAATGGAGAGTTAATGTCATATTTTGTAAAAGATGTCTCAGAAATAAGACAGTTTATTTATCGTATATTATCTTATGGAACAAGATTTGTATTTACAGTTATAATTTGTGTTTATGCAATGGCAAGTGGAGTTAATATAAATCTAACACTAATAACTCTATGCCCAATTATAGTAACAATATTTGTAATTATTAAAATAAAAGAATATGTAGAAAAAAGTTTTAGAAAATCTCAAACATATTTTACAGAACTTTCTGAATATGTACAAGAAAGTACAGATGCAATTCGTACTACAAAAGCATACACAGGTGAAATGATCCAATTAAAAGAATTTATAAGAAAAAATCGTAAACTAAAAGAAGCAAATAATGCAGTAGATGTACATTCAACCTTACTTTCAACTTGTCTTAACATCTGTTTTGGACTATGTTATGGAATATCACTTTTATATGGTTCAAAATTAGTATTAGATGGAACTATTACTACAGGAGATTTTGTAGCATTTAATGGATATATAGGTCTATTTGTAGGACCTGTTTCATGGCTTCCAGGTATTATTTCAAGATATAAAAGAGCAAAAATATCTTATCAAAGATTAGATAATGTATTCGCATTAGAAAGAGAAAAAATAGCTCCAAAAAGAGAAGAAGAAAATAGTGATTTTACTGGAAACATTGAAATAACTGATTTATCATTCAATTATCCAGAAAATCTGCAACCAGTATTAAATGACATTAACATTAAAGTACATAAAGGTGAAACACTTGGTATAATTGGAACAATAGGAAGTGGAAAAACAACACTTATGAATTTATTATTACGTTTGTATCCAGTACCAAGTGGAAAAATTAGAATAGATGGAAAAGACATAAATGAAATACCATTATTAACTTTAAGAGATAATATTTGTTATATTACACAAGATAATTTCTTATTTTCTACATCATTAAAGGAAAATATAAAGCTATTCAAAGATGGATTTGATGATGAAGAAATAAGAGAAAGTGCTAAAAATGCAATGATTTATGATGATATAGAAAAAATGCAAAATGGTATTGATACAGTAATAGGAGAAAGAGGTGTAGACCTTTCAGGAGGTCAAAAGCAAAGAATAGTTATTTCAAGAGCTTTCTTAAGTAGAAGCAAAATAGTTATTTTTGATGATACTTTTTCAGCACTTGATAATAGAACAGAACAGATGGTATTAAACAATGTAAAAGAACTAGTAAAAGACAAAACATGTATTATAATATCAAACCGTATTTCAGATATTAAAGATGCAAATAAAATTATTGTATTAGATAGTGGAAATATAATTGAAAGTGGAACACATGAAACACTTTTAGAAGAACAAGGTGCATATTATAAATTTTATAAAGAACAAGCAGCATCAAGTGAAATGGCACTAAACTAGAATTACAAATTGCTAACAAAGACTTTGAATGGGCTTTACTCTACTAATATAATTAAAAATGAAAGGATGAGTAAAAGTGAAAAAGAAAAACACTACAATATCTCGTGTTATAGAAATGGCAAAACCACATAAAAAAACTATAATTATTGTTACACTATTATCATTACTAATTAATATTGGTGAATTAATAAAGCCATATCTAATAAAAATTGTAATAGATGATTATATAAGTTTTGGAATTTTAAAAAAAGGCTTAGTTACTATTGGAATGATAGGTGCAAGCTATATTGGAATTGTAATTATAGGAAATATATTGGATTTTATAGCAAGTACTACAACGAACATGATGGGAGAAGAAATATTATATACACTAAGAAATAAGCTATTTAAGTATACACAATATGCTAATATCTCTTTCCACGACCGTACTCCAGCAGGAAAACTATTTGTAAGAATTACAAATGATGTAGAAGATGTTTCAACATTATTTAAAGATGTTATTACAACATTTTTTAAAGATATGATTTTAATTGTAGCAATTATTGCAATTATGGTGTACTTTAGTGCAAAATTAAGTTTATTAGCATTTATAGTAATTCCATTTGTTATTATATTTTCTGTTGTACTTACAAAGATATTAAATAAAATATATAGTAAAGCAAAAGTAATAAAAACAAAACTTAACACATTTTTAGCAGAATCTATATATGGTTCAAGACTAATAAAAATATTTAATATTCAAAGGGAAAAACAACAAGAATGCGAGAACCTAACACATGCTTTTAGAAATTCTAGATTACCAGGAGGAATTATAGAAGGATTACTTCCAGCACTTATGACAATTTTAGAAAATTTAAGTATTTGTATTATAATATGGGCAACTTTAGGTGGAGTATTAAAAGATGCAGTTGATGTAGGGCTTATATATGTATTTATCACATATATAAAACAGCTATTTGAACCAATAACAAGAACAATAGACAATATAGAAACAGTACAAGAAGCATTTGTATCTATAAACAAAATTTACAATATATTAGATCATAAAGAATATTTAGAAGATTTAGATACAGGAACAGAGCTAACAAATGTAAAAGGAAAAATAGAGTTTAAAAATGTATGGTTTTCATATGATAATGAAAAATGGGTTCTAAAAAATATAAGTTTTACAATAGAACCAGGTCAAAGTATTGCATTAGTTGGAAAAACTGGTTGTGGTAAAACGACAATTACAAATTTAATAAATCGCTTTTATGAAATACAAAAAGGAGAGATATTATTAGATGGAGTAAATATTAAAAACATTAACAAAAGAAGTTTAAGACAGCATATTGGAATTATTTTGCAAGACCCATTTATTTTTGCAAGAAGTATTAAAAATAATATTAAATTAAATAACAGTAATGTAACAGAAGACGATATAGTAGACTCAATATCACTTTCATCAGCAGAAGATTTTGTATCATCACTTCCAAATGGAATAGATGAAATTGCAAAAGAAAGAGGAGCATCTTTCTCAGCAGGGCAAAAGCAATTATTAGCATTTGCTAGAATTTTTGCACATAACCCATCAATATTTGTATTAGATGAAGCAACTGCCAATATTGATACACATACAGAAGGGTTAATTCAAAAATCAATTGATACGATTTCAAAAGAAAAGACATCAATTTTTATTGCACATAGGCTTGCAACTATTGTAAATGTAGATAAGATAATAGTGCTAGATGCAGGAGAAATTGTAGAAATAGGAAATCATATAGACCTTCTAAAAACAGGTGGATATTACAGCAAACTCTATAACTCATACTATGCAAGCTTGAATTAAATTTGATACTAGCAGACACTTATTTAAAAAATAAGTGTCTGCTATATTGCATATTATGGAAAACGATAGTATAATGTATGCAAATTGAAATGGAGGTAAATATTATGGGGTTAAAAAGAGAGTTTAGTTTTGAAGATGATATAGAATTATTAAACTTAAAATATCAAGTAGGAAATGTAGGGTTATCAGATTATTTTGAAAATGAAATAGGTGCTGGTGAACTAATACAAAAAGAAAACGAGTTACCAGATGATAGTATAAAGAATATGTAGTAATATAAAATTAGAAATGAGTTCGACCTGTTAGCCAAAGGCGTCATATTTCTTTTTCTCAAAGTATAGTGTGTATCAAGTGTTGTTAAAACCAATTATACTAAAACGCCGTGGAGAACAAAAGAGGCATGATGACATACTATAATTTTTGAATAATTTATATGCCTCGTTTTTGTTCTACTGCGAAAATTGCAAAGCAATTTTCTGTAGAATGCATTTCTATAATGTGAAAAATTTCACATTATAGAACGGAATTTTTAATTTTATATTACTACATATTCAAGTTACAGTAATCAATATGTAAAAAAAATGTAAAGAAATCTTAATAAATTTTTAGTTAAAATCGCTTGGAGAAACAACAAATGCATGGTATAATAAAAGTATAAGACTTAAAAAAGGAGGAGAATATGAACCAAATTTTAGTTACAGAGCGAATATATGTTACACCTGAACTAAGAAGAAAAAAGAAAATATATAGATTTAACTTTTTATTATCAATATTTTTAGTGTGTTCTTTATTCTCTTATTATATATATGCAGAATATGACCGTAACAAAAATGAAGAAGTATCCCAAGAAATTTTAGCAAACATAAACCTAGAATATTATGATGAAGAAGCACCTAAAAATACAGGAGTACGTATGGAAGATAACGTACTAATTGTAACATTAAACCAAAGAGATGATAGACGTCAAGAAATAGATATTACAAAATTTGCAGAATCTATAAAACAACAAGTAGAAAATAAGCATAAAGAAGTATATACAACAGAAAATGGAGAAACATATTCAATAGATGCAGTCATAAATATACCATCACTAGAAATAAATTACCCAGTATTAGACAAAACTTCAGAAGAATTACTAAAAATATCAATTACTAAAGTATTTGGTTGCAAGCCAAATGATGTTCGGAAATTATGTAATTGCAGGACATAACTATAAAAACAAGAAAATGTTTGGAAAATTGTCTGGAATAAAAATAGGTGACAAAATAGAATTAACAGATATAGAAAAAGGAAGAACAATTACATATGAAGTTTACGATAGGTTTGTAGTAAACCCAGAAGACACAGCTTGTACAAGTCAAAAAACAGGAGGAAGAAAAGAAATGACTTTAATTACTTGTACAAACTATGGAACACAAAGGTTAATTGTAAAAGCAAGAGAAATATTATAGCAAAAGATAGCCATAGAAATATGGCTATCTTTTGATTTCTACAATAGGAAAGTCATACTGACTTTACCTATTGTAGAAATAGCTTTGTACACAAATTTTTTTCAAAATTTGGCACAGAACAAATTAACGGAAAGCCAAAGCAGAAAGTTAAAATTATGCTAATTTAGGGGATTTCCGATTTGTTCCTTATAAAATATTGTCTAAAAATGTCGAAATAATTTTCTTGCAAAATAGTAAAAAAGATGTATAATATAAAAGAATTAAATCTAAAAAATTCAAAATCAAAAATTTCATAGACATCAGTGTAAAAGCAAAAAGCAAGTTCTAAAAAAATCTAGAACCAAAATCCAAAACAGAAAATAAAAAAAGAAGAAGGTGATAAAAAATATTAAACAAATTGTCATTTTGTATTGAAAAACAAAAAATAAAATGTTATAATAAGGAGGAAAGAAATGGTACAATTAACACCAAAAAAT
>CANOGC010000069.1 GCA_947565445.1 uncultured Clostridium sp.
TTTTTCCAAGCAGAAATAGTTAAAATAAGCATTGCCATAATTATTCCAGAGAAAACTTGGATAAAGATTTTTAATAAAATCAAGCCTATAACCGGTATCCCAGATGGCAAATTATGATAAATAGATATATCTTTTGCTGATAGCAAAAAGCTATCTATTGGGAATGTGTTAGAAACACTAATGAATCTACAAACAAATGGTAAAATGCAAAGTAATAAAACAATAATAAATGTTGCCTTAACTTTAGTTTTAATAATTGCTTTTTTTCCTTTTTCCGTCGCTTGAAGCATATTTACTGCCTTATTTTGATATTCAATCGACATAACATTGCAAAACATAAATATAATACTTAAAGTTAGAAGAATAAAGTCATTAAGTATACCATCATCCATTACTCCAAATAAATATAAGTATCCAGTATCATAAATGTAATTTCCATCATTTTCTTTTACATATTTATCTTGTTCTAATACTTTCTCAAAGGTAGGATAAAAAGCCGTAATACTATACCATTTTACTTTCATTGCTTCTCCTGTTGTATCATTTATCTCACCTTTTGCAATTTGTTCATCAATTTCTGATATTTTTGAAAAGGCTTCATCAAATCTTGATTTTTCTGCTTTTATAAATTCTGTTTTCTCTTCAGTTGGTTTTCCCTCTAATTTCAACATAATATTTTGATAATATTGCTCTTGAAGTGATGGACTATATCTTCTTTGTAATTCGTTATAACAGATTAACAGACTAAATATCAAAATAATTATAATTCCTTTATTAGTTATTAAAATTTTATAAAGTTCGTATTTAAATAAAGAAGTATGTGGTTTAAATTTCAATATAGAGTTTTTAGTAGATCTTTTTAATTCTAAACTTTTACCTTTTAAAAAGAACTTAACACACAAGAAAATTCCCAGTATAAGTAACACTACTATCATAATCCAAGAAAAAGTTATTCTTGAAATTGGATATTCAAAAAAATTAAAGTTTAAATATGAGCCATATAAATTTTCTGTTTTTAAAATACCAAATATATTTAAGTGCTTTATTATATTAAGATTTGATACTGCTGGTATAATTTTATAAAATAACCAACTTATACCTAAAAATGATATACCTAATATATATGGAAGTATCATACTATCAGAAATAATGCAAATGGCTGTAATAACAGTTCCGATTCCAAATACAACGATTCCTTTTGTTAGTATAGAAATAATAAGATATTCTAATATGCTTCCATTAAAATTGCTTTCCATATATGGTGCTAAAGATTGCAATTTTATTCCTAAATCATTAAATCCACCAAATATTCCAAAAAACAAATAATTTATCCCAAAAAGCAAAATGCTAAATATTATACAATGAATAAACAAGGCTATAATTTTGGCAAAAATACTATGTACTACTCCATACTTTGTACTACGAGTAATATAAAATAACTTCTTTTCTTTTTCTTCAGTTATTAAATTTCCAATAAATAAAAATGTAATTAAAATCAAAAGTATGTCTGTTCCTATATTTTCAATAGTTGATACTATTGTTTTTGATGGTATAAATTTAACATTACTAGAATTTAACTCTGAATAATCTTTAGCACTTTTCTTTATATTGCGAGTAGAAAAATTACTTTCATCTTGATTATTAAATATAGAAATACCCTCTAATTTACCTTTGTCTTTTTTTATACCTTCTAAATAATCATCATATCCTGATACTTTGACTTGCTCATTATATATTTCATTAATAAAAATTTGTTCTTGCTCTAATGATGATGTGAAATGTAAATAATTTCCTGATTTATATATTTCATAATAGGTTTCAAAAACTCCTGGATTCTCATTCAATTCTTGTTCAACAAAAGAACTTCCGATTTCATTTTTCTGCATATTTAATATATCTATTACAAAATAAATACCATCAATATCCTTTTTTAATTTTTTTACATATTCTCCTTTTTCACTTTCACTCATATTTAATATTTCAGTTTGAAACATTTTATAAGAAAAAAGTGATGGCTTTTTTTCATTTTCTAAATTTGTGTACCAAAGGAAAAATATATTTATAATTAACAATAAACAAGTTATAAAAATAAAACTTTTTTTATTCCATATTTTTTTAAATTCAAAATAGATTAATCTCCAAATAATTTCATATATACTTCTTCTAAAGTAGAAACATTATTTTTTTCACAAAGAGCCTCAACTGAATCTGTGTCAATAATCTTTCCTTTTCTAATAAGAATAATTTTATTTGCCACAGACTCAATATCAGATACAACGTGTGTAGAAACTAAAATTATCTTTTCTTTTGATAATGTAGAAATCCTTTCTCTTATTCGTACTCTCTCTTTCGGATCTAGCCCTGCAGTAGGCTCATCTAAAACTACTATTTTAGGATTCCCAAGTATTGCTTGGGCTATTAAAATTCTTTGTTTCATTCCTCCAGAGTATGTTCCTATTTTTTGATCTTTAACTTCCATCATATTAACATAATTTAGAACTCTTTTAATTTCATTATTTAACTCTTTTTTTGGTATGCCTTTTAAAGTCGCCATATAAGAAAGAAATCTTGTGCCAGAAAAACTATCATACATTCCTTGCTGTTGTGGAGCAAAACCTAGTAAACTTCTATAAAAAGCACCCAATTTTTTTATATCTTCTTTATTCCATTTTACATTTCCTTCTGTTGGGCTTAAATTACCTGTTATTATATTCATAAGAGTTGATTTGCCTGCTCCATTTGGACCTAAAAGTCCATATATTCCATTTTCAAAAATCAAATTAACATCTTTAAGGGCTTTTTTATTTTTGTATTCTTTTGAAATATGTTCAAGTTCTAGCAATTTACTCACCTCCATAAACTCTTTTAATTCCTTTAAAATTATCTTTTCCAGAATAAAAATCTTCTTTACTAATTACTCCATATTTATTGCTATGAGTTGTCCATGAACCATCACTATTAAAAGTAACATCAGAATCATATATTGCCAAAACTTCTTTTTGCGATGTACTAATTATTTCTATAGAAAATCCTGTACTCTTGTTAACAAGTTTTGATTCTGTCATCTTACCTGTATCTACATCAATAAAATAACTTATAGGATTTTTACCACTATTTGTTATACATAATAATTTATTATCAATTACTCGATCAACCCAAACACTAGATAAGTTGGCTAAAGTTTCTTCCTTACCAGTTTTTAAATCAATTTTTAAGATTTTGCTATTTCCATCTATGTTATAATACAAATTTTTTTCATCAACCGTGTATGTGCGTGAAGATGCTTTCACACGATAAAATTCTTTTAATTTATCATTATCAATATCAAGAAGTGCAAAAACATCAGAAGAATTTTTATACAAATCATTATTATTATGTTTTTCTTCATCGGTTACTTGACCACCTAAGTCTATACCATGTAAAATAAGGCTTCGCTCTGTACTACCAATAACTTTCCAATCAATATTGTCATTTCTATTCATAGAAAGAATAGTAGATTCTTTTTTAGTGTTTAAATCTAAATAGATAAGTTTTCGTTCACTAGAAGTGCTATAAGCATTTCCACCAGTATATTTAGTTTCAACTTTTTTTGCAATCAAATAAATTCCATTCCCACTACCAATTACAAAATCTTCTATTGTAGCATTATCATCAAATGTATAAATCTTCTCTCTATTTGTTCCATCTAAATTTAACTGATATAATACAGCTTTGTTACTTTCCACATCGCTTTTTGATGTTTCGCCTAAAACTCCCATTGTAACCTGCCCTGATGTATCTGTGCTTTTGCTTATAACATAAATCTTATTATTCCAAATAAAGACTTTAGAATCAAACTGAAATTCATCTTTATTAAAAACTGAAGTACAATCTTCTGTTTTATGAGTACAAGCAGAATTATTACATAAATGTATTTCTTGTTTTGTTTTAAAATCAATATACATTAAGTGTTTAGCAAGTTTGCCATTATTTAATCTGCTATAATCTGTTAAATAATAATATCCATCATTTGTAGTAGCACCATTACTTAAAAATTTTAAATCACTGCTATTATTTGTAACTTCCCCTTCTTCATCTTTAGATGGTAAAAATACTTCTTTTATATTTTTTTGACATCCACAAAGTGTGAAAATTCCGCCAAATATAATTAAAATCGCTAATAGTTTTTTCATAATATATCAAATCCTTTCTTTAAACTATTTAACTAAATATCAAATATTTAAATAATACCTGACTTTTTCTTTGAATTCCCCTAGTCTATTACTTTTTAATATATTGTGAGGACATTCTTTTCCTGTAAAATCGTGATGAGTTTTTATAGCACTAATATCTAAATTGTAAGATTTAAGAAGATATGCGACTAACTTGGTAGCATTATCAAATGTTTGATTAAAATCGCCATCTTCATTTACACAAAGTTCTATACCTATGCCATAATCATTTCCTTCTTTATCTCCTGCGTGATTTGCTCTTTCATCATCTGGAATATGATGATAAATTTCTTTATCATCAACTGTATAATGCCAAGATGTGGGACTTTTGTTATTGTTTTTTAAAAATGTTGCGTGATTATAAGCACCAACACCGTTTTCAAAATTGTCTGTTTCGTGTATAACTATGTATTTAATAATTCGTTTTTTTCCAGGTCTTGCTGATGTATTTATGTCTATCAATTTTGTATAAACTGGAACACCATATACTTCTTTCGGAAAAACTGAAGACTGATCAATATTTTTATTTTCTACTTGTGTGCTAGTTTTATCTGATATTTCATTTTTACTTGCGTGAGGTAATTTTAATAAATTACTTCCCGTATGTATAATAAATAATGATAATAGTACAAATATAAATATCTTGATTTTAGGTTTTAATTTTTTCCTTATATATCTTCTCTTTTGCTGCATTTATCTAACTCCTTACTAAGCCATTTTAGACTTACAAGAATATGATATAAAACAAAAGTCAAAAATCTGTCAAATTTATAATTTTTTTATTTAAGATAAAAATAATTACTTTCCTTATTAAGAGTTATACCTTTTAAAGTTGCCATTTCTTCTATTGTAACAAAAGCATATCCATTTTTTGATAATTCTTCCATTGCAAGTAATGCACCATCAATTGATGTTTCATACAAATCGTGTAATAAAATTATTCCTCCATCGTGAGCATTATTAATAATATACTTTGCTATTTTATTCTTATCTTTATATTTCCAATCTTCAGTATCTAAATCCCAAATAATATTGTACATATTAGCAAGATTTTTAATATTATTATTTGTGTTGCCATATGGAGGTCTTAAATAAAGAGTATTGCTACCCGTTACTTCTTTTATTACATTGTTTGTTTTTTTAATTTCATCTACTATTTGATTATTGTTTAATTCAAAAAGGTTTTTATGGTTGTAAGTATGGCTTCCTATTAAATTACCCATATCGTATGCTCTTTTCAAAGTATCTTCATAAGTTTTTACACGATTACCAACAACAAAGAAAGTTACACGTGCATTATATTTATCCAAATTATCTAACAATTTATTGGTAGTTTTAGAATTAGGTCCATCATCAAAGGTAAAAGCAATCAGTTTTTTATTTTTAAACTTATTTATATCTCTTTCAAAATTATTTATAGGTTGATTATTTGTAGTATAATCAGTAGTATTATCATCTATATCCTGTCTATCGTTTGGGATTTGATAACTATTATTTTCATTTAAAAAAGTGTTTTCTTCTTGATTTTCTTTTTTTTGATTATCAATATTTTGTTTATTTTCGTTTATCAAAGGCTCATCTGTACTAATATGAAAAGACTTAAATATATTGTTTACACAATTTAATATTAAAACTGTAAAAATAATAAAACAAATTACTTTTATTCTATATTTTAATTTTTTTTTGATATAAATTTTTCTTTTTCTCATAAAAAAAACTCCTTGTCGTGCCATTTTAGGCTTACAAGGATATGATATAAAATAAAAGTCAAAAATCCGTCAAATTTGTATTTTTATTATTACTTTTGCACCATTTTTTTCATCATTGTCAAGTTTTAGTTCTCCACCATGCTTATTACATAGGATACGGCTTATCGTTAAACCCATACCATAATGTCCATCTTTATTATTTGAAATAATCAATTTATGATTTCCAGACAAAACATTTTCACTAAAGCCAATACCATCATCTTTTACAATAATTATTAAAAAATTATTTTTTATTTCAAATGAAATTTTAATTTTTTTCTTTGCATATCTTAAGGCATTATTTATAATATTTTCTAATATTCTATAAACAACATCAACATCAATGTTAAAAATGCCTTTTGGTATATGATCTGTAATTTCTAATCTAATCTCTTTAGATTTAGTCATCAATGAAAAATCATTACAAGCATTTTCTATAAATTCTTTTACGCTTACTTCTTTACGCTCAATTTTTATTTCATCTAATTGATTTATAGCACGAATAGAATTAGTATAGTTTTCTAATCTTTCAGTTGTTTTATTTATATTATTTATTATTTCAATAATTTTTTCATTAGATAATTCTTTATATTCTAAATTTTCTTGTAAATATTCTGTGTACCCTTTTATAATGGTAATAGGATTTCTTAAATCATGAGCAACAGAAGTTTGTAAAATTTTTCTTTCTTCTATCATTTTCCATAATTCTTTATAATTTTCTTCTAACGCTCTTCGCATTTCTTCAAATGAAGAACACAACGCACCCATTTCATCATCAGAATCATAAAAAACATTAAAATCAAGATTTTCTTTTGCTATTTCTTGCATTGAATTTAATAAAATTCTTAAAGGTTCTTTTAATTTTCTTTTATAAAAAACAAATCCTGCTATCAAAATACCACTAATTGAAAATAATAAAGGAAGTAACACCATTAACACTCCTGTTGCTTGATAAGCAAATTTTCTTTTAGGAGTAAGTTTTTCAAAACTATTTTCTACTTTTACAACTTTTATCTCAATATCATCTAATGATATATAATTCTTTGATGACTCTGAACTATTTATTAGCATAGGCATTTTTACTGCTTCACTACCTAATTCAGTTTCTACTACTACATTCATTTTTTGACCATCTTGATTAGTAAGTTCTAATGTTAAAACAACATTGTTTGAATTTGGAACTAGATAATTTCTAAATTTAGTACCACTCCAAATACATATTATTGACAATACAATGACAATTAGGAATGTACTAAAAACAACAAAAGCAAAAAATTTTCTTATTGACAATGATTTATTAATATTTTTTAATTTTTCCAACAATAACCAACTCCCCAACTTGTATCTATGTACTCTTTTCCAGTAACGTCTTTAAATTTTGCACGAATTTTGCGAATATGCTCTTTAACTACATTATTATCTCCTAAAGCATCATATCCCCAAATTTTTTCATAAATTTGTTCTTTATCAAAAACCTGTCCAGAATTAGCAATTAAAAATTCAATTATATCAAATTCTTTTTTAGAAAATGGTATTTCTATTTTTTCAAAATATATTTTTCTACTTGATAGATTTATTATTAAACCATCTGCAAGAGTCATAATTGATAAATTATTTTTGCTTCTTTCATCTCGTCTTAAATGTGCTTCAACTCGAGCAGTTAATTCTTTCAAACTAAATGGTTTTGTAATATAATCATCTGCTCCATATCTAAAACCATTTATTTTGTCTTGTTCACTAACTCTAGCAGTCAAAAAAATTATAGGACAATAAATATAATCACGAATATTTTTGCATAGTTCTAAACCATTTACACTTGGCATATTTATATCTAAAATAATCAAATTAGGAGATTTAGGAATATGTAATAGTGCTTCTTCACTACTGTTGGCAACCATTACTTCATATCCCTTATCTAATAAACA
>CANOGC010000070.1 GCA_947565445.1 uncultured Clostridium sp.
AAAGGATGGGAAGAAGGAATAAGAGAGGGAAGAAATAAAGGAATGAAAGAAGGAAAAAGAGTTGGTTTAGAAGAGGGAAAAAAGGAAAGAAGTATAGAGATAGCGACTAATATGAAGAAAAATGATTTATCAACAGAATTGATACAAAAGATAACTGGGTTAACAAAGAGGTCAATAGAAAATATAAAAATATAAATTTAAAAATATTAACTAAAATTCCCCTATTTTATAGACTTTTCATAAAAAAAGTTATAAAATATATTACAAAAGTTAATATGGAGGGGTATATGAACGAGTATAGAACAAACACATGTGGAGAATTAAGAAAAGAAAATATAGGAAGTAATGTAAAGCTTTCAGGATGGGTGCAAAAGATTAGAAATTTAGGAGCTATGACTTTTATAGATTTACGTGATGAATTTGGAATTACACAAATTGTAATTCAAGATAATGAAGTATTAGATAAAGTTAAAGCAGATTTAACAACAGAATGTTGCATCAAAGTAGAAGGAAATGTTGTAGAAAGAGCAAGTAAAAATGACAAAATGCCAACAGGAGATATTGAAGTAGTTGTAAGCAAGATAGAAATACTTGGAAAATGCAAAAATGTTTTACCATTTGAAACAACATCAGATAACTTATCAAATGTAAGAGAAGATTTGAGACTAGAATATAGGTTTTTAGAACTTCGTAATGAACATATTCATAAAAACATACTATTACGTTCAAACATAATGAAAACACTAAGAAATAAAATGGACGAATTAGGTTTTACAGAAATACAAACACCAATACTTGCAAATTCTTCACCAGAAGGAGCAAGAGATTTCTTAGTACCAAGTAGAATTCATCCAGGCGAATTTTATGCACTTCCACAAGCACCACAACAATTTAAACAATTGTTAATGGTAGGAGGGTTTAACAAATATTATCAAATTGCACCATGTTTTCGTGATGAAGATCCACGTGCAGATAGAGCTCCAGGAGAATTTTATCAATTAGATTTTGAAATGAGTTTTGCAACCCAAGAAGATGTATTTAATGTAATAGAAGAGGTAGTACCAGAGGTATTTTCAAAATTTACAAATTATAAAGTAGATAGAGGACCATTTATTAGAATTCCATATAAAGAAGCAATGGAGAAATATGGAATAGACAAACCAGATTTAAGAAATCCATTAATAATAAATGATGTAACAGAGGTATTTAAAGATACAGAATTTAACGCATTTAAGGATAAGACTGTAAAAGTAATTGCAGTGCCAATGCAAGAAGACTTACCAAGAAAGTTTTTTGATACAATGGGAGAGTATGCAACTAATGAATTAGGAGCAAAAGGGCTTGCATGGATTAAAGTAGATGGAGAAAATAATTTAAATGGCGGAATTTCTAAATTTATTTCTGATACACAAAAACAAGAAATACAGGAAATTACAAATACTAAGGAAAATACAGCATTATTCTTTATAGCAGATGAATTTAGTACAGCACAAAAAATTGCAGGAGGAGTTCGTATAGAACTTGGAAATCGTTTAGATTTATTAGAAAAAGATGTATATCGTTTCTGTTTTATTGTAGATTTTCCAATGTATGAGTTATCAGATGAAGGAACAATAGACTTTAACCATAACCCATTTTCAATGCCACAAGGTGGAATGAAAGCACTACAAGAGCAAGATCCATTAGAAATTTTAGCATATCAATATGATTTAGTATGTAATGGATATGAGATGGCATCTGGTGCAGTTCGTAACCATGATCCAGAGCTTATGGTAAAGGCATTTGAAATTGCAGGATATACAAGAAGTGATGTAGAAAACCGTTTTGGTGCATTATTTAATGCATTTCAATATGGGACACCTCCACATGCAGGAGCAGCACCAGGGCTTGATAGAATGGTAATGCTAATTGCAGGAGAAGATAATTTAAGAGGTGTAATTGCATTTCCGAAAAATAAAAAAGCAAGGGATTTATTAATGAGAGCACCAAGTACAGTTACAAGCGAACAGTTAAAAGATGTACATATAAAATTAGATTTAGAATAAAATGTAGAAATGACCATTAATTAAAAATGGTCATTTTGTTTAAATAAAAAGAAAGGATTTATGATGAAGAAAATAATAGTACTTCTTATTTTTATATTATTAATAGCTATATCAATTGTTCTTATAAAAGCTAATAAAAAAGATCGATTAGCTAAAAAGATTGAAGCTTCAAAGGAGCAACGAAACAGTATTATGGAAGAACTAAAAGATACTAAAAAAGGTATTTTTAGTAAGTATAATGAAGAGGCAAGTAAAAAGCTACAAACACTAACTTTAGATGAAAAGATAGCACAATTATTTGTAATTGGTAATTCTTTAAATAGTGATTTTGAAAACTTAAAAAAATATGAATTTGGAGGATACTTATTTTTCAAATACTTTTTTAATAATAAAACAGAAGAACAAATAAAAAAAGAAATAAGTGAATTTCAAAGCTATTCTAAAATACCACTATTAATAGCAGTAGACGAAGAAGGGGGAAGTGTTGTAAGAGTTAGCAGTAATAAAAACCTTATAAAGCAACCTTTTAAATCACCTAGTGAACTGTATAAAATAGGTGGATTTAACGAGATCAAGAAAGATACTATTAATAAAAGTACGTTCTTAAGTAACTTAGGAATTAATCTTAATTTTGCTCCTGTCGTAGATATTACAACTAATCCAAATGACTATATGTATAAAAGAGCATTACAACAAGAAAAAGATTTAACTGTAATGTATGCTAAAACTGTAATAAGTACTAGTAAAGCATATGGCGTATCATATACATTAAAACACTTTCCAGGGTATGGAAATAATAAAAATACCCATATAGAAACTTCGGTAGATACAAGAACATATGAAGACATTTATTATAACGATTTAGAACCATTTCGTGTAGGAATTAAAGAAGGTGCAGAAATAATTATGGTTAGCCATAATACAGTAACAAGTATAGAAAATAAGCCAGCATCTATTTCAAAAAAAGTACATGAACTACTAAGAAATGACTTAAACTTTACAGGTATCATTATTACAGATGATATAATAATGTCTGCAATACAGAACGAATATACAATTCAAAATGCTATTATAGAAGCAATTTTAGCAGGTAATGACATGATAATTATTTCAATAGATAAAAACACCAAAATAACATATAAAGATATAATAGAAACTGTAAAAACTGCAATTGAAGAAGGCAAAATTAATAAAGAAGATATAGATAAAATAGTACTACATATTCTTTCTTGGAAATATTATAAAGGATTATTATAACCATATAAAAGTAAAAAATTAATCTAAAATGTTGATATTTTGTCAGATTTAATATATGATAGTAAATGATACAAAAAATAAAAAAGGTGGAAAAAATGCATTTAAAAAGATTAGAATTACAAGGCTTTAAATCATTTGCAGATAAAACAGTATTAGAATTTATGCCAGGAATTACATCTGTTATTGGTCCAAATGGGTCTGGAAAAAGTAATATATCTGATGCTATACGTTGGGTACTAGGAGAACAAAGTGTTAAATCTTTAAGGGGAGATAAGTCTTCTGATATTATATTTGCAGGAACTCAGAATAGGAAATCCCTAGGTTTTGCAGAAGCATCTATTGTATTTGATAATACAGACGGAAAACTTCCTATAGAATACCAAGAAGTAACAGTTACAAGAAAAATATATAGAACTGGAGAAACAGGGTATTACATAAATAAAACACCATGTCGTCTAAAAGATGTATTAGAGTTATTTATGGATACAGGAATTGGAAAAGACGGATATAGTATTATTGGGCAAGGAAAAATTGATGAAATATTAAGCAACAAATCTGAAGATAGACGTCATATTTTTGAAGAAGCAGCAGGGATTGTAAAATATAGAGTAAGAAAACTAGAATCTGAAAAAAAACTAGAAAATACAAAATTAAATCTATTACGAATTAATGATATTTTATCTGAAATAGAGGGGAACTTAGATCCACTAAAAGTACAATCAGAAAAAGCAAGAAAATTTTTGGATTTAAGAGAAGAGCTAAAACAGATAGAAATTAGTCTGTTTTTATACAATATAGATACATATAAAGAAAAACTAGAGCAAATTAAAATAGATGAAGATATTATAGAAGGACACAATGTACAAGCAACGGAGAAAATGGGGCAAATTAATGAACTAAAAGAAAAGTTAAAACAAGAAATAAATAGTATTACAGATGAAATAGAATCTATGCAAAACTTAGGTTTTGAAAGTAGTAAACAAATAGAAAAAATAAATTCAGACATTAATATATCAAAAGAAAGAATTACAAATAACAAGGAAAACTATACTCGTTTAGAAAAGGAAATTACAGAAAACGAACAAAGAAAAAAAGAATTAGAAGAGGAAAAAGTTCAAAAGCTAGAAAAGAAAACAAATTTATTTAGTAACAAAGAAAAATTCCAAAAAGAATTAGAAGAAAAAGAAAACGAATTAAATGAATTAACTAAAAAGCTATCTAAAGAAGAACTTGAAATTGAGAGTAAAAAGAAAGACCAAGAAGAAAAAATAGACAAAAGATACGAAAAAACAGTAGATATTAGTACTATAGATGCAAACATAGAAAACAGTAAAAAAAGAGAACAAAGTTTAAAAAGTGAAATATCAAATGCTATATCTGAACTAGATAGTACACGTATAACAAAAGAAGAAATTGCAAGAACATTTCACGAAATAGAAGCTGGGAGAAACAATATAACAAAATCATTATCAGAAATTCAAGAAAAAAGGCAACAAGCAAATGAAAAAATTAAACAATATGATACAACACTTAAAAATCTAGAACAAGAAGAAAGAATAAAATCATCAAGGCTTAAATTTTTAATTGAAACTGAAAAAGAAAAAGAAGGGTATACAAGAAGTGTTAAAGCATTATTATTAGATTGTGATAAAAATGCAGAACTAAAAAAAGGAATGTATGGAGCCCTAAGTAGTTTAATAAAAACACCAAAAGAATACGAAACAGCAATAGAAATGGCACTAGGAGCGAGCCTTCAAAATATTGTTACCGAAAATGAAGATACCGCAAAAAAATTAGTAGAACATTTAAGAAAAAACAACTTAGGAAGAGCCACATTTTTACCAATTGCATCTGTTTCAGGAAAAAAACTAGAAAAATTAAATGAAAAAGGAATAGATGGAGTAATAGGAATTGCTTCAGACCTTGCAAAAGTAGATAAAAAGTATGAAAACATTATACTAAGCTTATTAGGAAGAACAGTTATAGTAGATGATATGGAAAATGCTATAAAACTTGCAAAGCAAAATAAATATACATTTAAGATTGTAACATTAAAAGGGGATATTATAAATCCATCAGGAGGCATTACAGGTGGTTCTGTACAAGCAAAAACAGTAAATATTTTAGGAAGAGCAAGAGAAATAGAAGAATTAGAAAAAGAATTAAAACAAATTAAGAAAAAAATTGAAGAAGAGCAACATAAAAAAGATGAATATGAAAAGAGTATAGAACAGGTACTAGAAGAAGTAGAAAGTTTAGAAACTAAGCTAAAAGATATAGATATTGTTTATGCAACAGATAAACAAAAACTAGTAGCAGTAGAGGAAAATATAGAAAAGCTAGAATTAAGGCTAGAAAAGTTAAAAAAAGAACAAGAAGAAATTAAAATACAAAAAGAGCAAATGGCAGGACAAAAAGAAGAAATATTAAATGAAATAGAAACTTTAAATAAAGAAATAGAGAGCATATCTTCTGAAATAGACAAATATACAGCATTAAATAAAGACAACCAAAAATACATAGATGACCTAAATTTTGATATTACAAATCTTAGAATAAGTGTATCTTCATTTGATGAAAGTGAAGCATCTATTGATGAAATAGTTGAGAGGATTAATACAGATGTAGAAAATTGTAATGCTAGTATTAATAATAAAAAGGCACAAATAGAGAGGATTAATAAAGACAACGAAACATTAGAAAATCAAATTATAGAATTTATGGGCAAAATAGAAGAAATAAAGGAACAAGTTGGAAACAGTAGTAATAAAGTAGAAAACTTAAAAAATGAAAGAACCAAGAAAAATGAAAAGTTATCAAAAACAGAAGAAGAAGTTGCAGAACAATTTAATATAATAGAAGATTTAAAAGCACAGCTTGTAAAAATTGATGTAAAGAAAACAAAAATAGAGCAAGATATTGAAGCTATTATTAATAAAATGTGGGAAGAATATGAAATTACACCAAATTTGGTAGAAGAATATGAAAAGCCAACTAATGTAGCAGAAACAACAAAAAGAGTAAATTCTTTAAGAAACAATATTAAAGACTTAGGAAGCATAAATATAGATTCTATTGAAGAATACAATCAAACAAAATCTAGGTATGATTTTATGTGTGAACAGCGCTTAGATCTTGAAAATTCAATAAATAAGCTAAGGAAAGTAATTAGTGATATGACAGCTATTATGAAAGAACAATTTTCAAAACAATTCAAAGCTATAAATAGAAATTTTGGAGAAGTATTTAGTGAATTATTTGGAGGAGGAAAGGCAGAGCTTACCTTAGTAGATCCAGAAAATATATTAGAATGTGGAATAGAAATACAAGCACAGCCACCAGGAAAGAAACTACAAAACATGACTCTTTTGTCTGGTGGAGAAAAAGCATTTACAGCAATTGCATTATTATTTGCAATTCTTAAAATAAACCCAGCACCATTTTGTGTGCTAGACGAAATAGAAGCAGCATTAGATGATGTAAATGTATATCGTTTTGCTGATTATTTAAAAAAGTTTACAAAAACAACGCAATTTTTAGTTATAACACATAGAAAAGGAACAATGGAAGTAGCAGATACAGTATATGGAATAACTATGCAAGAAAATGGAATATCAAAATTATTATCTATGAAATTAAGATAAGAGTTTGTAGTATTATGCAAACTCTTATCAACCAATTTGTAAAAAAATAAAAAAAATTGTAAAATTTTGTAACGAAATGGTAATAAAAAGACTCATATTATATGAAAGGATGAAAAGTTTGGAGCAGGATATAGAGAAAATCTATAAAGAACATATGCAAACTGTATATAATTACGTATTCTGCTTATGTAACAACAAATCTTTGGCTGAAGAAGTGACACAAGAGACATTTTATAGAGCAATGAAAGGTATTAAAAAATTTAGAGGAGATTGCAAAATACAAGTATGGTTGTGTCAAATCGCAAAAAACGTATTGTTTAAAGAACAAAAGAGAAAACGTAAAATAGTACTCGTTTCGATGGATTCAGAAATTGGAGATATAATGGATATATTTAGATCTGATACCAATATAGAGGAAGAAGTCATAGAAAGAGAGCAAAGAGATGAGTTATATAAGCAAATACAAAAATTAAATGGTCCACTTAAAGAACTTGCATATTTAAGATTAACTACTGAGTTAACATTTAAAGATATTGCTCATTTACTCGGAAAGACCGAAACATGGGCCCGAGTCGAATTTTACAGATGGAAAGAAAGAATTAAAGGAGGAGAGAAAGATGAAACCAAATGAAAAAAGAGATTGTAAAATAGTAAGAGATTTATTACCAAACTATATTGAAAAATTAACAGATGAAGTTACAAATGAATTTATTGAAGAACATATCTCAAAATGTGAAGAATGTAGAAGAGCATTACATGATATGAATGGTGAAGTTGAAGTAGAAGAATTTAACCAAGATGAAGAGATAAAGTATCTAAAAAGATTGAATACAAAAGTAAAAATGACAATAGCAATTGTTACATTAATTGTAATTATAATTGCTAGTTGCGTTTCAATATATATATATAATAAAAACAAAATACAA